>CAZAJK010000001.1:0-43290 GCA_964485425.1 uncultured Candidatus Bathyarchaeia archaeon
ATGTTATGGCTGAGATTAGGAGAAACAGGCTTATACCGGAAGCCACAGCCAACAGCTGGGAATACTACGCTGAACCTCTCTTGAAAAAACTGAAAAACCTGAAGGAGCGAAATCCAAACCTTAAGCTTCACTGCTATGGCAGCTCGGCTTACGAGCATTTATCCTCCCATCTAGCCGTGAAAATCGCCCTCCTAACGCTTAGAAGCATGACCACGGGTAAAGTCGACGTGCAAGCCTGGAGGAGGCTGCTTGAGGAAGACCTTAAAGCCGGTGGAGAAGCCTTGGAGGACGCTGCCGACCTCCTAGTTGGCTGGGCTGAAAAATATGGTGGAGGAACCTGCATCTCCAGTGTTCCAAGAGACCCGCTGGGTGAAAAACTGAAGGAGAGAGGCGTTAAGCTTAGAGTTTTAGAGGTTGAACCTAACTACGTGCCAACCCCCATGGAGACCCTTAAAAGGGAGGTAGCGAGGGGGGCTGAAGACGACAGAATTAGGGAGCTAGTTCAAGCCCACATAAACTATGTGAGGCGCTTCGTGCTTCCAAGCCGAAACCTTGATGAAGCCTATTGGAGGTGGGTTGAGTCTAGGAGGCGCGAATTTAAAGGCTAACCTTCAGTGAGGCGATTTCCTTCCTCAGCCTGATGAGGTCGTGAAGGTTTCGATGGAGCTCGTGGTGTAGGGTATCCCAGTCGAGGGATCCCCTTTCAAGCTTGCTGAAAATAAGCCCTGTAGTGAGTAAAATTCCGCCGCAAATGTTGCTAGCTAAAGGCTCCGGAATGGCTAAACATAAAACACCTATTTTGGTGAGTTTCCTGCCAGCTTCGCCAAGCTGGTCTTTCCGCAGCAGCTCTTCAACAAGCTCCAGTTCTCTAGCCAACTCCCTGAGGTTTGCATCTGCCCCACCATACGCATGGGCGAGCTCTTTAACCGTTTTAAGAATGCGTCGAATTCTCTCCAAATCTTGACGTCTAACCTGGTTTCTAGACAGGCTGCTGGCCACCTCTCAGAACACCTATGAAGGCTTAGGCTCCCACTTAAGATAAAGCATCCTCAGCTTTGACGATGTATCTTTAGCTGGAAGATTTCCAGGCTTAGAGGGTAAATATCTCCTCCTTCAAAGCTTAAAGCTGTAAATGGCCACGGCTTTCAGGCCTTCTGTTTTAAATGGTTGAGAAAAACGTTTAGCCTCCCTTAAGCTCAATAATCTTGCCAAATCTGTCCTCAAGCAGCTTTCTAAGCCTCCCGGTATGCACGCGGAGACCTACAGGTTCGGAGGACTCCAACTGCCCGGCGGTAGGAGCGTAGAAGATTAAGATTTCCCTAAAGTCGGAAACCACCAGGTTTAGGGGTAAGGGGAAACCTTCAACCTTAGGCTTAAACCTTTCAAGAAAACCTTCAAAACTTCGGCTTCCAACAGCCTCCTTTAGAGCTGGGTCCACGACCACGTGAATCTTGACGCCTCGACCTTCAGCCTGCCTCAAGGCTTTGACTAGCAGGCGGAATATTTTGGGAGGGAGAGAGGCGCAGTGGAAGATTAGCCGTTGGGAGGCTTCCTTAACGAGTTTTAAGGCGGCCTGGTAGGTTCGCTCCTCACCCCTAACCACCCAAGCGTTAAACTTGTCTTGAAGGCCCTCCCTATAGTAAGCCTCTAAAGCCTTAATTCCGTCTTCAACCTCCTTGAGAAGCCTCCGTTTACGCTCCTCTAGCGAGGCTTCCAATGGGAGGGGAGCATAGTTAGCAGGTCTTCCAGCAGAAACCACCTGCACGAGGTTTTGAACCTCAAGGCTGTGAAGGACATCGTATATCCTGGTTCTCGGAACTCCTGAGGCCTCGGCTATGGTTCGAGCGTCAGCTGAGCCAAGCTTAACCAGCGTAATGTAGGCTTTCGCCTCATACTCGGTTAAGCCGAGCTTTCTAAGCACGCTGATTAGGCTTTCCAAGCCCATCGATAATACTCTGAGAGTTACAAAAAGTTTATTTCGCCTAGCCCAAAAACCCTATCAAGGTCTTCCTTAGGAGAACTCGGGGAGCCGCATGCTTCAGCCAGCCCTTGAACAGGCATCCTACGCCGCTGAAACTGTAAACTTAACTAAGGTTTATAGGGCTGGAGGCTTCCAAGTCTACGCCCTCCAAAACGTAAACTTGAAAATTAGGAGGGGTGAGTTCCTAGCGGTCGTCGGCCCCTCAGGCTCGGGGAAGTCCACCCTGCTAAACCTGCTCGGAACCCTCGATAAGCCTACCAGTGGGAAAGTTTTCATCGACGGCGTTGATACTTCCAAGCTTGACGGCGGCGCGTTGGCTAGGCTTCGCAATGAGAAGATAGGCTTCGTCTTCCAAGCCTACAACTTGATAAATCGCACTAGTGTGCTGCGCAACCTTGAACTTCCAGCCATGGTGCTGGGTATTCCGCCGGAGGAAAGGCGGAGGAGAGCCTTAGAACTCTTAGAGCTTATGGGGCTAAGCGATAAGGCAAACCGGAAGCCTGTGGAGCTTAGCGGAGGCGAGCAGCAGCGGGTGGCCATAGCCCGAGCCTTAATGAACCGTCCAGCCCTCGTGCTAGCAGACGAGCCCACGGGCAACTTGGACTCGAAGACTGGCCGAGGAATTTTTGAGCTCCTGCGAAGGCTTTGTAGGGAGCAGGGTGCCACCGTGGTTGTGGTAACCCACAATTTGGAGCTAGCCTCCACGACTGATAGGATAATTCATCTTAGGGATGGTAAAATTGCGGGGGAGGAGGTGCCTAAAACTCATGGGTAAAGATTATTCCACCCTTAAAGCCGGAATCCTGATTGCTCTCATGCTGATGCTCGGTTTTCAAGCAGGCCTCCCAGCTCAAGCCCAATCCGTGAACGTGAAAGTGGTGAGGGTTTATTGGGGGGAAGACAGCCCCGTTCAGGCTAGGCCCGGAGACCTAAACATCCCTCTCACGGTTATAGTGGAAAACCTCGACACAGTAACCATCAACTATCTAGAAGCTAAACTCAAACTTGCCGGAACCCCCTTCAGCAACCCGGTGCATAAGAGCGAGGCCTACAGTGGGGCTTCATCCATCCTTCCAGGGGGGATGGCAAGCCTAGTCTTTCACCTCAACATCGACGAGGAAGCCGAACTGAAAACCTATACCGTCCCCCTGGAGTTAACGGTCTTCACTTCTAAGTATGCTTCGGGAGTGTCTGTTGAGCTCAATGTTCCCATACCCCTCTACGGGGAGGTTCAAATTTCCGCCAGCCTAAGCCCAGCTGAAATCCAGCCTGGCAAACGTGAAATACTGGTAAGACTTGAGAATCGGGGGGAAGCTGAAGCTTCAAGTTTAAAGGTAACCATCTCGCCTGTTTCGCCTTTAGCGTTGGCTGAAGGAGACGGCTACTTCGACGTAGGGAGCCTCCCCGCTTCAGCTTCAACCGAGATACCGTTGAAGCTTTACGTTCCTGAAGCCGCTGAGGGGAGCATAGGCGCCATAAACGTCAACTTAAGCTATGTCGACGCATATGGTAACTCTTGGACGGAAACAAAAACGCTAAGCCTTTCCATAACTAGCCTAGGCGAATTCTTCGCCGTGGAGGTTTCCCCTGAAACCGTTAGGCCTGAACCCAGCCGGATAACCTTCACCCTAATCAACCTTGGAAGCGAGGAGGCCGTCGACGTGGAGGCATCGTTAACCCTGCCAGCTGGCTTAAGCCTCCTAGGCCAAGACGGTGTTTGGAGGTTTAGCTGTATCCCGCCTGGAGGCGAATCCTCCTTTACGGCTACCCTCTACGCCTCTAAGGCTGCGGTAGGCTCAGCTGCCCAGGCAAATCTCACCATAACCTATAATGCTGGCGGCTTAACGAGGGTTGAGGTTAAAACTTTAGGGTTTAAGATTGAAGAGCCTACGGTTTCCCATGTTAACCTTGAAGTGGTTGATGTTGGCTGGGGGAGCATGGCTAACCCCATTAGAGCTGGGCCGGGCGACGAGGCTGCACCACTCTACGTAGCTCTTCAAAACCGTGGGGAGCACACCGTCGTAGGCGTTAAAGGCGAGCTTGAAGTTGAACCTCCCTTCTCAAGCGTTAAGGGTGAAGCGGTGGTTACGGCTTTCACCCCGATTATTCAGCCGGGCCAAATGGCTGAACTCGTCTTCCCCCTAGACATAGCCCCCGACGCTGAGGTTAAAAGCTACGAGTTAAAGCTGAAAGTCAGCTACCTAATCTTAAATGAGGTTTCAACTCCCCCCACCTACGTGGAGGCAGGCCCTGTAAACTTCACCTTAAATGTCCCCCTCTATGGAAAACCCGTTCTAAATTTGAGGGCTGAACCTTACAGGCTTGAAGCTGGAAGCCTAAACCAGGTAGCCTTCACCATTGAAAATAAGGGGTCTGGAGACATTCAAGACCTGAATGTTTCGCTTCAGCTCCCCGCAGCTGTGGGTGGTAGAGCACCCATAGCTTTGGCGGGGGAAGACAGCTTCTGGCATTTCGACAGGCTGGAGGCGGGGTCGGAGAAATCCTTTAAGGTGGGGTTAAGCGTTAGTAGGGATGCTGCTGGACCCTACACGTTGACGTTCACTTTAACCTATAGGGATGAGTGGGGGAACCCCTACGCTGAAAATCGAAGCCTAGGAATCCACGTTTCACCTAAGGGGCCTATGGTAACTGTAAGCAGCTACAGCCTTGAACCTGAAGCCGTAAAGGTTGGGGAGACCTTTAAACTTAAACTTTCAGTGGAAAACTTCGGTGAAAGAGAGGTTCACCAGGTGGCTGTTCAATTGGTGGCTCCCCAAGGTTTCTCCGTACTCACCCCTTCAACCATAAGCTTAGGCAGCCTTAACCCCGGGGAAAGCAGGACGGTTGAATATTTGGTTGCCTCCTCACCCAGCGCTCAGGAGGGTGTAGTTTACACCTTCGAGGTTGACATAAGCTATGTGGACAGCTCAGGCATGGCTGGGGTGAATCGAAGCCTCCTAGGGGTGCCTCTCCACGGAATAGTTGAACTGGTAACATTCGACGTGGCTGTAAGTCCAACCTACCCTGGAGGAAGCTTTAACCTAACCTTCACCCTCCTAAACCGTGGAACCACCACCGCCATGTATACCATGGTTTCCCTGGTTTCCGAGCCTCCCATCGAGGCGGCGGAACCCCCCACCTATGTTGGAGACCTAGACCCAAACGCCCCCCTACCCTTAACGCTTAAGGGGTATGTAAGCCCGGAGGCCTCGGAGGGAACCTACCCTGTGAAGGTCAAAGTCTTCTATAAAGACGAATACCATCAGCCTCACACCGAATATTTAACCTTCCAGCTTGAAGTCTCGAAAGCCTTTACTACCACAACCCCTGGGAAGGCGGAGGTTAAACCAGCCTTCACCATGCCAACATATACCTATGCAATCATAGGTGTGGTGGCGGTTGCCCTAGCATTCCTGGCTTTTCGGAAGCTTAGAAGGAAGGCAACAGTTTAGAGGGGACTATGAGCATATAGGCTTGGTGCCGGGTTGAACCCGCTAGAAGTCTTCAGATACGCCTTTGAAGCCTTAAGGGAGCGTAGGACACGCTCCATCCTAACAGTGCTCATGGTGCTCATCAGCGCGGCGCTCATGACGGCCTTAAACGGGATGAACGCCGGCATGTCCAACTTCATCCTATCAGAGTTCAGCGCCCTCTCACCCAACGTGCTTATAGTTATCCCTGGAGCCGAGGTTGAGGGCAGAGGCTTCCATATTACCTCCTCAACCAAGGTGACCTTGGACGCCCACGATGTAAACCTGATTAAGCGCGTTAAAGGGGTGGAGGAGGTTATCCCCTTCATTCAGGGGGTTGCAACCCTCCATTCAGGGGTTAAAGCCATAAGGGTGACCGTGGTAGGCCTGGACCAAAGCAAAATCCACTACGTTTACCCCACAGCCAGGCTTGAAGAAGGATGCTTCGTCTCCCCCTACGATGCCGTCGGAATAGTGTTGGGCTCCGAGGTTGCTAGGCCGCCTGGAGAAACCCGGCCCTTCGCCCTCGTAGGCCAGGTGCTCTCCGCCGAATACCAGCACACTACAATTGGGCTTGAAGGCCGGCTTGAATCAGCCACCGTTAAACGCTCCTTCGTCGTCAGAGGCATCCTAGAGTATACGGGGGCTCCAGGCTTCGCCAACATAGATCGTTCAGCCTTAATTTCGCTTCAGGCAGCCAACAGCCTCTTTAAGCGTGGAAGCCATTATGACGGCATAATCGTGGTTACGGTTTCCCCAGACCTAAACGACCAGGTTAAAGAGGACATTGTAAACCTCTACAGTAACAATGTGGCTGTGATTTCTCCTAAAGCCATAGTCCAGGTGATTCAGCGCGCCATGGCTGGCTTCTCCACCTTCACCGTAAGCATTGCAGCTGTTTCGCTTATCGTAGCTGCCGTAGGAATTATTACCACGCTTTTCACCTCGGTGATGGAGAGGACCCGTGAAATAGGCCTCTTGAAGGCTTTAGGGTTTAGGGACTGGCATGTGCTCGTCATGTTCCTCTGCGAGGCTTTAATTGTGGGCCTTATGGGTGGAAGCTTAGGGGTGGTGGCAGGCTATGTGGGAGCCCACCTCCTCCTCATGAGGCCTATAAACATGGGAGTAAGACCTATCCTCATCCAGCCTGTTTTCAACCCTATGGACCTAGCCCTCATCTGGGCTTTCACCCTAGCCGTAAGCCTCATAGCAGGATTTTACCCGGCTTGGAGGGCTTCAAGGCTAAACCCTGTGGAAGCCCTCCGGAGGGAGTAGTGAGAGGCTACTTTGCCTCAAGCCTCTCCTTAAGCCTGTCAGCCAGACTTTTAGCCTCACCCTTCTCCACGTACACGATTCTAGTTTCCAGCCTTACAGGGTAGCCTAGAAGGTTGAAAAGCTGGTGGAGTGTTTCTCCATCGATGGTTCCCTCAAGCCTCCCCGAGGCAATAAGCTGAGCTAGCTCTCTTACTATGGCTCTGGCAGCCTCCGGATACTGTTCTAGGGCTGCCTCTAAAACCTCCCGCCCCCTCCCAGCCAGCCTGCTCTCCACCAACTTGAGGGGGTCCGGCGGCTTAGCTTTAACCGTTTCAGCCTCAGCCCTAACCATTTTACGCTGCATCTCCATAAGCTTTCTAAGTTTAAGCCTCTCAAGCTCAGGGTCTTCTATTTCCCCGCTCAACCTTGAAGCCTCTAGCGCATAATGGATGAAGCCTTCAAGGCTGAATAAAGCTTGCTAGCCCGTTAAGGCTTTTAAAGCCTCTTCAAACGCCTTTACAAGCTCCTCATCCAACCCGACGAAAATTACCTCTTTAAGGCTTGTCCCAGCCTCCACATGCTCCCTCAAAGCCCTAACCATAGCTTCGGCGGCGACGCTTGGAGGCACACCGCCAACCCCTGTGCCCATCCCGGGGAAAACTACGCTTGAAACACCAAGTCTATCGGCGCACTTCAAGGCGGCTGAAGTTGCCCTGTAAACCTTCTCTGGAGTGGTGGTCATGGCTGGACGCTCCATGGTTGGGGCGTGGATAACATATTTGGCTTTAAGTTTTCCAGCTGTGGTGGCAACTGCCTCCCCAACGGGGCATGGAGCCTGCCTCCTAGCCTCAGCCTCGATCTCAGGGCCTCCGGCACGCTTAAGAGCTCCAGCTACCCCTCCACCCATGATTAGGAGGCTGTTGGCAGGGTTAACAACAGCCTCAGCCTCCACCTCTAAAATGTTAGCCTTTAAGGCTTTAAGGCGGACTCCTCGAAACTCTCCTTCGAAAGCCATGTTTACCCACCAGGGAATAGGGTTATGAAGTGTGTCTGTTAAATCTTTACTGGTGTTTAAATATGGCTGGAGGCTACCGCTACCTTGAACATTCCAGCGACATTTACGCTGAGGCCTGGGGTGAAAGCCTTGAGGAGGCCTTCGAGAACGCTGCTAAAGCCCTCTTCGACGCCATGACCGACATTAAGCTTGTGGAGGCTAAGGTTGAGGTGGAGGTGGAGGCTGAGGGATTAGACGAGCAGGAACTCCTCTACAGCTGGCTTGAAAACCTCCTCGTAAAATATGAGGTGGAAAGCCTGGTTTTCTCCAAGTTTAAAGTTCAACCTATAAGGCAGGATGGAGAACTCCTCAAGCTTAAAGGCCTAGCTTCAGGTGAGCCTTTAAACCTTGAAAAACACCCTTCAAAGGTGGAGGTTAAAGCTGTAACCTACCATATGATGGAGGTTAAAAGGGAGGATAAACGCTTCCTAATCCGCGTGCTCTTCGACATTTAAATCCTCATAAGCGGAAGCAGCGGGCGGAATTTCTGAGAAGTTGAATATTGCTGGTGGACCCTTCGGCCTAGCTTAATTTCTAAAATCTCAGGGATCACTTTATGTTCAAGTCTGGGTGAAGGCTGGCCGAAGGTTAAACCCCTACACTCTGAAACCACGTAAATGTAGAATTCCCTGCGCCCATAACGGTAAAGGGAGAGTTCAGGGTTTCCAAAGGATGGACGCTCAAAAACCTTGAAGGGCCAAAGCTTGCAGGCTTTAGGCTTAATAGGTTGAAGGCCGCATAAGCCTTGACCATTCTGCCAGTAGAGGAAGTAGCAGGAGCCGTCTGGCCTCCGCCTCAAATACATTTTACCCATAGCTACGTCTACGTAGCCGTGGCCGTGGGTTTGAACTATCTGGGCATACTCGTGGGGTGTTAGTTCTACTAGGTAGCGTCGGCAGCAGTCCCCACATGCCTGGCAAACCCAGTCGTGGACAAGCCTCCAAGGTACCAGTCTTCCTGAATGTAAGATTTCCCGGAGTAGGTTGAAGGTTTGGAGAGCCATGGCCCTAGGCCAGGCTACTCCACCTTTATGGGTTCACCCATAGGTTTAGGCTTCTCCCTTTTAGGCAGGTAAACCTCTAGCAGCCCATCAGCGTAGGTTGACCTGCCAGCTTTAGCGTCAACCTCCACCGGGAGTGGAATCTCCCTGCGGTAGCTTCTGCCCCTACCCTCAGCTAAAACCGTTAAAGTCCGCTCGGTGGCTGTAACCGTAATTTTATCTTTCAAAGCCCCTGGAAGCTCCACTACCACCTTAATCTCTCCATCCAAATTTTCAAGCTCATAGAGGGGTTCTCTAACCTCAAGCACGCTGAAAGGTATGCTCACAGCCTTAACCAGCGTGGAAGGCTTAACGTTTCCAAACCTTTGAATTAGGGGTCTGCCTTCAGCGTCGAGTTTAAAGGCTAAACCTGCGATAAAGGGTCCGAACTCCTTAACGGTTCTCCCGTCTGGAAGTTTACGTTCTCTCACTAGGGACGATGGTGCAAGTTTAACTAGTCTTCGAAGCAGGCCTTCAAAGAATTCTTCAGCCTCTCCAAGCGGAAGCTTAGATGGCAGGCTTAGAAGCATTAAGCCGAAGGTTAATAGGGGATGTCTCCTAGCCATCCTCAGCCAGTCATCCCACTCCAAGCCTTCATCTCCCCTCTTTTAGCCTTGAACAACCGAAGCCTTTAAGCTTTCCTAGAACCTTCAGCCTCCACCATTCTTACAGCCTCAACAACTCCTGAAACCAGCGCCTTAAGGATGGCCTCACCCTTCTCCCTGCTAGCCTTAGTCGCATCCCCCATCACCCCTGTTTCCATATATCGAGCTGGGTTTAAAACGACCAAATGCCTAGGGAGCTTAGGATGCTCAGCCCTAGCAAGCTCAGCCTTGACAAGGCTAGGCCTTAAAACCAGCATGAGCGAGGTTTCCATCTCCCCAGCGTGGAGGTCGGAGGGGTCTTCAAGGAGGCCTCCAACCTGCTCCCTCAAAACCTCTAAAACTCTGACGATGGCCATGCGGAGGTCAGGGTTTTCCCTGACAAGCTTTTGGGCTGTGAGTTCGAGGCCTACTAGCTGAGCCGCCCCCAAATGGCCTGGAACCAGCACAATGTTTCTTACGCCATGTCGATGGAGGCTTAAACATATTTCTTCAACCAGCTTCTGCAGGGTTTCCATGCTTATTGTCAGGGTTCCGGGGAAGAAGGCTGTGGTTCGACATACCCCGTAGGGGAGGGGTGGAGCCACGAAAACCCTAACCTGCCTAGCAGCCCTCACAGCCACCTCGTAGGCTATGATGGTGTCGGTTAAAAGTGGAAGGTGAAAACCGTGCTCCTCCGTAGACCCTAAAGGTAGGAGGGCCGTTCGAACCCCCGACTCCACAGCCTGCTTGAAGTCATGCCAAGTTAATTCTTCTAGGAGTAAAGGCTTGTTTTCCAAGGGGCTTCACCTTAGCAAAGAATAATATATTGCAGGCTCTTATTATTTGTATGGAGGCTTCGAAAATGCCCACCCTAAACACCGGGCTGATAATTTCGGGAGGATATGCTGACAAGGTTAGGAAAACCCTCTTCGCCCAGCTTAGGTCAGCCGTAGGAAGCGGATCCATAAGCTCTCAGGAGGTGGCGAGGGCGGTAGCCGAGCTAAATCAAGCCCTCTACGGCATTTTGGTTGACAAGCTTAAGGCGGAGAGGGGGGACGTGGTTAGGGTTAGGGTAGACTATGAGGTGGCTGAGGGGAGGGTTCAATGGCTCTGGAACACCCTCCGCATAGAGCTTTTCAGGAGAGTTCCAGATGAAGAGGTAGCCCGCCAGGTGGCTGAAGCCCTAGCGGAAGCTGAAAAGGCGGCTAAGGCTGTAGAGGCCTATACTGTTAAGAGGGCGGTTACCACCAGTTTGGGTGACAGCCTTTACCGGGTACTCCTAGAGGACAGGAGAGTGGGGATTTTCATGGCTAGCAGGCTTGGAGAGGAGGCTGTGGTTAAAGGAGCCACGGTTGAGCCTGCCCCAACCATAATTGAAGGCTACAAGCTTAATCTTCAGGGTCGAAGCCTCGACGAGGCTATAGCCAGAGAAGTCAGCAGCATAATCCAGTCTGGGAGAAAAACAAGCCCTGACGAAGCTGAAAAGGCTTTGAAGGAGCTTGAAGCCATCATTGAAGCTGAGGCCGGCAAAGCTTCTTAAGAGCTAGGCCAAGCTCTCTAATCGTCTCAACCGAGTAATCTTGAGGATGGGAGAAAACTATATGCGACACCCCTAACTCGGCTAAGGAGCAAACAAACTCGTTAAGCCTCTCAGCCTCCAGGCAAATGGAAAAGTCTTTTAGAAGCTCGTTGGAAAGCTTCTCGGAGGCCTCTTCAACCTCCAGCCCCTCCAAGTGTTCCTGAACCCTTAGAAAGCTCTTCAACGCTTTTGAAGCCCTAAGCAGCGCTAGGGCCGCCGCCTTCCTTAAGAGGCAGTAAACCTCCTCCTTAAACGTTTGGTAGACGTAGGCTGAGGCTATTACGCCTATTCTAGTTTCTTCAGGGGTTAACCCTGAGACCTTTAAAGCCCATTTCACAAGCCTTGGAGAAGCCATATTAAGTAAAACGGCTTCAAAAGCTCTCGCAGTCCTAAGCATCCGCGGCCCCTGAGCTCCAAGCCATATCCTACACTTTAAACCTTCAACCTTCAGCCTACTCTCAACAGCCTTCCTAACCTCCAAAGACGTTTCCGCCAGCCTTCTAAACCTTTCAGCTGAAATCCCAGCCTCCACAAGCTGCTTCCTATCTCCCGGAATTAAACAGAGTTCAAACCTATCCCCAAACCTTCGGCTTAAAGAAGCCATCACCGCTGAGATTTCCTCAAAGCTTTGGAGGAGAGGGCTGAATCCTAGCCCTAACCTGATTTTTGAAGTCACCTCCGCCACGGCTTCAGCTAGCTGGCCTGGACCTGCAAGATTCCTCCGCTGGAAAAACCAGAGGCAGTCTAAGCCTTGTCTCTCAGCCTCTACAGCCTTTTCCAAAACTTCTTCCGGGCTTTGAGCAGCCATAGCTAGGCCGAAGGTTAGCCTTTCAACCATTCTAGGGCATGCCTCTTAGAAGGTTAAGTCTCCAAGCAAAACCTTAACTATCTCTGGGAGAATTAGGTTAGCTGTCTCAGCGCTAGCCCCACCCATAACTACGATTAAATATCTGCCTTCACAAACCTCGTCAGCCAGCTTTTTCACCTTGTAAGCCAGTCTAGGGTAGAAATTAACGGTTAACCCTCTATCCCCATAGTCGCCTTGACAAGTATCATAGCCAAAGGAGTGGAGGATGGCTGCAGGCTTAAATTTCCGCACCCTTGAGGCAAACTCAGCCTCCACTAGTTCCAAATATTTTTCGTCGGTTGTTTGCCAGCCTACGTTGACATCCACCTTTAACCCGCCTTCCTCCACACTATTATAGCTGCAGAAGCAGACATGCAGTATATCCTGGTCTCCCCTAAACATTTCCCTATCCCCGTCAGCATGATGGCTATCCGTGTCGATTATGGCGAATCTTGAAACCCCATACTTGGCTCGAAGATTTTTCACAGCTGGGCCGAAACAGGACAGGTAGGTTCCACCCCAAGCTGCATCTGGGCCTGCATGATGCCCCGCAGCCACATTAAAAACCAGGGCGCTTCCAACCTCGCCGAGCCAAATCTTCTCTAAGGCTTCCACGCAGCCTCCAACGGCAAGCCTGGCACCCTCATAATACCATGCTCGACTCACGTTTCTGAGCAGGTGTTCGCTGTGAACCTGTCTTAGCAGGCTTTCATCCACGGGTTTAGGTTCATAGAAAATTACCCTCCGGTCTTTGAGGAGCCCTCCAAAGGCTTCAGGGAAGCCTGCAAACCTCTCGCCGATGATAGGCCAGTCAAACCCTTTAAACTTCTCAGTGAAGAAGACTCCAACAGGTTTAGCCAAGCGTTTAGCCCTCCCTGGAGTTGGTGCGGCCGGCGGGATTTGAACCCGCGATCTGGGGCTTGGAGGGCCCCCATCCTAGTCCAGACTAGACCACGGCCGCCCAGAAGCCATTAATGGTTTAAGGAAATCTTAAACTTTTAAGGGTTAGCCCGCCATGGCTGTTGAAGGCTTCGCCTACAAGCTAAGCGAAACCACCCCTAGCCAGATAGTCAACCTACTAGCCCAAGCCCCCAACCATACAAGCCTACACTTCATCGACGCGGAGCATAGGCCTATCCCCCTCGAAGCGTACCTAACCATTCTTAAAGCCTGTAAGAGGAGGGGTTTTCGAGCTGTTCTAACCGTTCAGCTGCTCAGGCCTGAGGGAATCCAAACCGTTGAAAACTTTCTCCAAGCGGTTTCAGGTTTGGAAAGGTGGGCTGGCCTAGCCCTGGTTCCCGGCGTGGTTAACCATTACTTTAAGCTTGAAAGTTCGAACCTAGCTGGGCTCTGGCGTGAAAGGATTTTCCAGGTTTTGCCGAGGCTTTCCCAGAAAGGTTTACCCGTCTTCCTGGGCGGTTCGGGGAGAAAAATGGTGGAGGCGAATGTTGAGGCGTGGCGGAAGTTTTCCTGGGTGAAGCTTTACGCCCTCCAAGGGCTTCATGAAAAATATGCGGAGGCTGGGGAGGCCCTATACGTTTACCTACCTTTAACCGTCTGCCAAAGCCTCGGGGAAGCAGCCAGAATCTACGCCAACTATATTGCTAGGAGGCTTAAAACCGCCGACCACTTCTTAAAGGAGCTTGAAAAAAGCCATGTCGCACTTCAGCTGGCTGAACGCTTTATAGCTTATGCTCCACCGGGGCGAATCGCCGAAACCCTTCAAAAGTTTAAGGATAGGATGGTGGTGAAGGTTTCAGGCCTAGCTGAGCCCGCAGAAGCCTACCTGCAGGTTTTCCAAGAGTTAAAACTCTCTTTCCACAAGGATTCGGGCTAGGGTTTCCAGGCTTCTTCTCGCAGGAGTCTCTGGTAGAGCCTTAAGCTTCCCTAGGGCTTGTTCCACGTATTCCTTAGCCTTCCTCTTCGCATATTCGATGCCGCCAAGCCTTACAATCAAGTCTATGGCTTCAGCTATTTGCTCCCTGCTTTTTGAGCCAGCTGCCTCAAGGATTTCCCTCCGCTGAACGCTGTCAGCCTTTGAGAGGGCGTAAATAATGGGCATGGTTTTCTTTCCTTCTCTGAGGTCGCTGCCCACGGGTTTCCCAAGCTTTCTCTCGTCGGCTATAAGCCCTAAAACGTCGTCTACCATTTGGAAGCCTATGCCTGCCAGGCGTCCGTATTCGCCTAGAGCCCCCACCATGCTCTCGTCCGCTCCACCTATGAGGGCTCCAACCTCGGCTGAGGCTTTGAAAAGGTAGGCGGTCTTCCGCTCCACCATGGCCAAATACTCTTCCTCTGAAACCTCCCCCCGACCTTCAAACTCCATGTCGAGCATTTGACCCTCACAGATTTTCCCCGTAGCGTCGGCTAGGGTTTCAACCACCCTAGCTATGGTTTCCTCCGAAATCTCTAACTCTCTCAGCCCTCTAGAGGCTGCCAGAAAAACCTTTGAGAAGAGGAAGTCCCCCGCGATGATGGCTGTGGGGACACCCCACCTAGCATGAACCGACGGCTGACCTCTCCTCACCAAATCCTCATCGATAATGTCGTCGTGGATTAGGGTGAAGGTGTGAAGCATCTCGACGGCTGCAGCGGCTGGAACAGCCTTCTCCCAGCTTCCACCCACAGCCTCGCAAGCCTTTAAAACCAGGTAAGGCCTCAACATTTTGCCTCCAGACTTGAAGAGGTGGGCAGAAGCCTCGTAAAGAGTTTTAGCGGGACTGAAGCCTGCCTCAACAAGGCTGCTAATGTAGGCTTTAACCCTCTCAGCCATCTGGCCTAGGTCACTTAGCCATCCTAGGCCTGAACTTGTATCCATACTCAATGATACCCTCCACTCCTGCCTCCCTAACCTTTCTAAAAACCATTTCCACGGGCATACCAACCTGAACCTCCTCGGGAAAAACATCTACGATTTGGGTTAAAATTTTCACCCCATCCTCAAGCTCAACCAGCCCAACCACGTAGGGGGTTTGAAATTCGTAGCCTCGAGGGGGGTCGTCTTTCACCACCGTGTAGGCGAGAAGCCTCCCCTTCTCGCTTAACTTATACTCCTCAAGGTTTTTACTCCCACAGCGGCTGCAGATAGGCCTCCTCGGGAAGTAAACTGCTCCGCATCTGGGGCATCTAACCCCTATAAGCCTATACCTATACTTGGATTCCCTCCAATACCTTGGCACGCTAACATGCATGTTTAGGCCCTCCTCAAAACGGTTACCGTGGCGAAGGAGTAGAGGCCTCCAAGGCTTTGGGCAACCCCAATTTCAGCGTTTGGAACCTGGTTTTCCCCGGCTTCCCCCCTAAGCTGCCAGAAAACCTCGACGACCTGGTAGAGGCTGGTGGCTCCTCCAGGGTTACCTCGAGCCTTAACCCCACCCATGGTGTTGGTGGGAAGCCTACCATTGATGGAAAGCTGGCCTTCAAAGGCAAGCTTAGCAGCCTCACCCCTCCCAGCCAAACCTAAATCCTCAAGGCAGATTAGGCCTACCACGTCAGCCACATCGTAGACCTCAACCAGGTTTAAATCCCTAGGGGTTATCCCAGCCCTCCTGTAGGCTTTTTCAGCCGCAAGCCTTACAGCCTTAAAGGATAAGAGGTCTTCAGCCTCGGTTAAAATGAAGTCCCCTACGGCTGAGGCTGCAGCCGCCACCTCAACAGGCTTATCCGTATATTGCTCAGCCTCCTCCCAAGGGCAGACTAGGACGGCTGCCGCCCCATCTGCAGGGCTTGAAGCCTCCAACAGCCTTAAAGGTTCAGCCACTATCGGAGACCTCAAAACCTGCTCCACGGTTATCTTGCTCCTATATTGGGCGTAGGGGTTTCCAACCGCATGCATGTGGCTGTTCACAGCCATGGCTGCCACCTCCTCATGGGTTACATTAAACCTTTCACGGTAGAGGCTGTGAAGGATGGCAGCTAAACCTCTAAGGGTTACCCCAGTGTAGGCTATATATTCCTGCTCTATCCCCGACATGAGTGCTTTGGCAAGCTCCGAGCCAACAACATCCGAAAGCTTATCGACTGCTAGGGCTAGGGCTAGCGAAGCTTCGCCTGAAGCCACAGCTCTGCAGGCCTCATAGAGGGCTAAGGCTCCAGAGGCATCTGAAGCCTCCACCCCTACGGCTTCAACCCCCTTCATGGCTAGGCTGTCAGCCACCATGGGGGCAAAGTTTCCTTGACCCTGGATAAGCTGGGAGAAAGCCGAACCCACAGCTACGAAATCTACCTTGGAAGCTTTAGCCGAGTTTAAAACCTTTAAAGCTGCTTCTACGGCTAGGTCCCTGAAAGATTTATCCCAGAATTCGCCTACAGGGGTGCAGCCAGCGGCTACCAGAGCTACTTTACCCATCTAACTCCACCATGGCGGTTGAAGGGTGTAGGCTAACCCAAACCTGTTGCGGAGCATATTAAAAATTGTGGGGGCCTACATTTGAAGCCTTATCTTACCCCTAAACTTGGCGTAGGAGGCGTAGTCGACATACTTCTTCCTGTTAATGAGCTGGGAAACCAGGGGGGCTGGATTCCCGCGGTTTGGAGGATTTTTCACTAGGAGGCTGAAAGCGTCGCTTCCAGCCCCCGAACCATAGGAAACCACGAGGATGCGGTCTCCAGGCTTAGCAGCATCCAATACGGCTGCCAGCCCTAGGAGGCTGTTTCCAGCATAGGTGTTGCCTATGTAGGGGGCTAGGTATCCAGGCTTAAGCTGCTCCTCTCTAAAGCCTAACATGAGGCCTACCTTAAGTGGAAACTTAGCATTAGGCTGATGGAAAACCGCGTAAGTGTAGTCTTCGGGGCTGGTTCCAAGCTCGCTCATAAGCATTCTAGCAGCCGAAATAATATGCCTAAAATAGGAGGGAACACCTGTGAAACGTTCAGCATGCTTGGGATAGCATTGTTCAGCCCTCCTCCAGAAGTCTGGGGTATCGGTTACATAGGAGGCTGAACCCTCCACTATGGCTATGGCCTCATCTGAGGCTGGGCCAACAATATATGCAGCCCCGCCACATGAAGCCGTATATTCTAAATCGTCTGAAGGGGGGCTTTGAGCAGTATCAACCCCAATAGCCAAACCATACTTAACCATTCCTGAGGAAACCAGCCCAATACAAACCTGTAAGGCTTCGGTTCCAGCCTTACATGCAAACTCCATGTCGGCGGTTACAATGTTGGGTGGGGCCCCTATGGCTGCCGCCACAATGGTTCCGCAGGGCTTAACCGCGTAGGGTTTAGACTCTGAACCAACATATATGGCTCCAATTTCGGCGGGGTTAACCCCTGAGCTGGCTAGGGCGTAGCGGGCTGCCTCCGTAGCCATGGTTACCGCGTCTTCGTCAATGTGGGCTACGGCTATTTCCGCGGTGGTTAAACCGTTTCCGTCTCTACCCCAAAGCCTAGCCACCTCGGCAGACTTAAGCCTAAAGGTTGGAATGTAGGCCCCATAGCCTATGATGGCTGTTGCACTCCTAGCCTTCAACCTCCACCCAAATCCTCCTCTTTAAACTCCTAAACTTTCTAGCCTAATCCACCCTTGAAGGTTCGCCTAACAGTGGGCTTAATGATGCTTAAAAAGGCTTCGGTCGCCTTTCACCATTACAGGCTTAAATTACTTGGGTAACCCTGGCAAGCTTCTCGGCTGAAGCCCTAGTTAAACCCTTCTCACCTAGAATCGTATATCTTTCAGGCCTAACCTGATGGGCTATAGTTAAAGCCTCAACAACGTCTTCAGCTGAAACCCCAAGTTCAGCCGCTGTGACCGGCGCCCCTACCCTCCTGAGAACCTCCCTTATCCTCCTCCACCTAAGCTTGTGCAGGTAAGCCATCATGATGGCGCCAACCCCGCAACGTTCACCATGTAAGGCCTTCCCAGGAGCCACCCTCTCTAGGGCGTGGCTGAAGAGATGCTCGGAGCCGCTGCAGGGCCTAGAACTTCCCGCTATGCTCATGGCTACCCCGCAGCTTATCAAAGCCTCCACCACGGTGCGTAAGCCCTCCTCGGATCCCTCTCCAATGATGGCTGAATTCCTAGCCACCAGCTTAGCGCTCATGAGGGCTAGGTTAGCCGCGTAGTCCCCGTAGTATTCCCCGCGAAGCTGGTGGGCCAGCCACCAGTCTCGGACTGCTGTAAACTTGGCTAAAATGTCCCCGCAGCCGCTAGCCGTCAACCTGTAGGGAGCCTTAAGAATAACGTCGATGTCGGCGACAATGGCCATGGGAGCCTGAGCCCTCACCGAGGTTAAGCCTTCAACGTTTCTAATGGAGGCTTGGGGGCTTGCTATCCCATCATGGGAGGCTGCGGTTGGACAGCTTATAAAGGGTATGCCAGCCTTAGCTGATGCAAGCTTGGCAACATCGATAACCTTTCCTCCCCCAACGCCTATTGCCAAGTTTACCCTCCTCAAGGCTTCTACAGCCCTCTCAACGCTTGAAGTTGAAGCCTCCTCAACCAGGATGTGGGAAGCCTCCAAACCTTGTTCTGCCAGCGAGCTCAGCACGGTTTTGCCGGCTACATGGTAGGTGTGGGGGCCTGTTAGGACGAGAACCCTGCCTTTAAACCCCATCTCAACGCAGAGCTTACCCACGGTTTCCAAAACCTTAGAGCCTACGATAACTTTCCTAGGCAGCTCCATGGAGTGGATTCTCCGAGATGACAGGTTTAACGCCTCCTAGCAGCCTTAACGGCTTCAACCAATTCTCCAATCTTCCTCTCGGAGCCCTCAGCTTCCTCAACTATTGTCCCGGTAACTATGATGTCGGCTCCAGCCTTAACAGCCGCCTCAGCCTGCCTTCCACTGCGAATGCCTCCACCAACAATTAGAGGAACCTCAACAGCCGCTCTCACCTTTGAAACCACTTCAGGCGGGATGGGCTGCTCAGCTCCGGAGCCAGCCTCAAGGTAGATTAACCGCTTCCCTAGGTATTGGCCTGCTAAGGCGTAGGCTTGGGCTAAGGAAGGCTTGGAGTAGGGGATAGGCCTAGCATACCCTATGAAGCCTGCTGCTCCACCAGGCCCCATAATGATGTAGCCGAGGGGAATAGCTTCTAGGCCAAGCCTTCTAACTAGGGGTGCAGCTATAGCCTGAGCATCGATTAGGAAGTATGGGTTGGCTGAGTTAAGTAGGCTCATGAAGAAGATAGCGTCGGCGTAGCCTGAGAGGCCCGTAATGTTTCCGGGGAAAAGTATGAGGGGTATCTCCACCTTCTCCTTAATGGCTTTAGCCGCAGCGTCTAGGTCTATCTGGGAGGCTATGGTTGAGCCTCCTAGGAGGATGGCTGAGCTTCCAGCCTTTTCAGCTCTTTCAGCCGTTCTCGCAGCCTCAGCTGGCGAAGCCTTTTCAGGGTCTATTAGCGTGAAGTGGAGGGCTCCCTCAGCTTTAAGCTTCTCGTAGATGTAGGTTTCAACCCTTCCGGGTTTCAGGCTTCTTCATCCTCCCATAGCCTTAAGCAAAGCCTTCCCAAGCCTCTCAGCAAAAGCCGGATACTTTAAAAGCTTAGAGCCAACCCTCGCAAGGTCGAAGCCGTTAGCTAAATCAACTATGTCCCGGCCGTCTAAAACCTCAGCCAGCATGTTCAAGTCTTCGTCGCTCAGGTTTTCTATGAGTCTTAGAGCGGTTAGGCTTCGATAGATTCTATTGCTCCAGAAAGCATAACGCTTGGGGTAGTCGACGAATCTGACTCCACCCTCTACAGCCGCCCTACCAGCAAGCTCACCGGCAATTTTACCAGCCATAATGGAGCTGTGAATCCCTCCACCCGTAAGCGGGATAACCTGGCCTGCCGCATCACCACATAGCATTAAATCTTCTCCATGGAATTTGGGAATTAACCCGCTTATGGGGACGGGGGCCCCGCCAACCTCCACTATCCTAGCTTTACCGAACATTTCCGGATGTCTCTCGATAAACCTGTCAAGGTATGGTTTAGCTGGAGCGCCTCTAACCCCGACGCCGACATTCGCCTCCTCCTCGCTTTTCGGGAAAACCCAGACATAGCCTTTAGGAGCCACCTCCCTACCTACATAGGCTGCTGGAAGCTCAGGCTCACCTAGCCTGCAACCCACCATCTTATACTGGATGCATGGGATGATCTCGTAGCCCCTCCGCTCAAAGAATGTTTGAGCCACCAGCGAAGCCACACCATCGCAGCCGAGCAGATACCTAGCCTCAACCGTCAAGTTTTCCCCAAACCTGTTTAGGGCAAGCTTGAAGCCTCCCCCAGATCTCCGCTGAACAGCCTTAACCTCGCAACGCATCCAGATCTGAGCTCCAGCTTCAGCTGCCTTCGCAGCCATAAACCTTAGGAAGATAGGCTTCTCCAGGATGTATCCTTCGCCGAAGCCTAGGTCTTCTGAAAGGATTTCAACCCGCTTAGATTCGTCTGGAGCGTAAACTATGAAGCCTCTCACCTTGTTGGCTATGAACTTGGGTGAAGGCTGAATTTCAGCGTCCTTAAGCGTGGAGGCTGAGACAGCTTCACCGCAGGGTTTAGCTCCTAGACGGTGCTCCTTTTCAACGATGAGGACGTTGGCGCCTCTTTCAGCGGCCTTCCTCCCAGCCATTAAGCCTGCCGGTCCAGCCCCTACAACAACCACGTCAAAGCTTAAACTTGCCATCTAGCATCCCTTTAACCTTCAATTTTCAAGCCTTCAACAGGAATATTAAGTTTCCGGGCTACGAATAAGGTTATATGGGTGGCTGGGAATATTTTTAGGCGTTAAAGATTGAATAGACTTATGCTTCCCATGCTTGGTGATGGCTTCTGACAACCCTCATAACCTATCCAAAACTAGCCGAGGCTGAAAAGGTTTTAACGGAAACCTTAAGCCTCTGCCCAGAATGCCTACGCCTCTTAAAGGCTCAGGTTTACGAGGCGAATGGGAAGGTTTGGATAACCAAGGTTTGCCCGGAACATGGTGAATTCACCGACCTTTACTGGGGTTCAGCCCAAATGTATCATCGAGCAGAGAAATATGCTAGGGATGGAAGAGGCATTGAAAACCCTCAAATCTTGAAGGATAAGCCTGTTTGCCCCATGGACTGCGGCCTCTGCCGCATCCACATGACGCATACGCTGCTGGCGAACCTAGTCGTAACCAACCGATGCGACCTTAACTGCTGGTATTGCTTCTTCTACGCTGAGCGGGCTGGCTATGTTTACGAGCCAACCCTCGACCAGATTAGGTTTATGGTTAGGGTTTTAAGGCAGCTTAAACCCATACCTGCCAAGGCTATTCAGCTTACCGGCGGTGAGCCAACCCTCCGAGAAGACCTCATAGACATCATTCGAATATGTAAGGAGGAAGGCATGGACCATGTTCAGCTTAACACTGACGGGCTGAGGCTCGCCACAAACCCTGAGCTAGCCATTCGCGTTAGAAAGGCTGGAGTGAACACTGTTTACCTCAGCTACGATGGAACTACGGCTAAGACTAACCCGAAAAACCACTGGGAAATTCCCTCCATACTTGAGAATTGTAGGAAGGCTGGCTTAGGCATAGTCTTGGTGCCGACGGTTATTAATACAGTGAATGATGGGGAATGCGGGCCTATCGTTAAGTTCGCCCTCGACAACATTGACATTATTAGGGGTGTAAACTTTCAGCCTGTTTCACTGGTGGGTAGGGTTCCGAGAAGCGAGAGGGAGCGCTTCAGGATAACCATTCCAGACGTGATTAAGCGGATTGAAGAATATTTCAACGGGGAAATAGGGGAGGAAGACTTCTACCCTGTGCCTTGCACCATCCCCATCAGCGAGTTCGTGGAGGCGTTGGTTGGGAAGCCGAAGTTTGAAATGTCCGTTCACTTCGCCTGCGGAATGGCCACCTACCTCTTCAAGGATGACGGGAAAATTATACCTCTTCCAAGATTTGTCGACGTGGAAGGCTTTTTTGAGTATTTGGCTGAGAAGGCTGAGGAGCTTAGGAGGGGTAAGAATAAGTATAGGGTGCTGGCTGGCATGCTGTTTAAGCTTGGAAGCTTCATCGACAAGGAGAAGCAGCCTAAGGGGATTAATCTGCCCAGGATCCTCTTCAACATCTTTCTGAAGCATGATTATCGGGCTTTAGGGGTTTTCCACCATAAGACGCTTTTCGTGGGGATGATGCACTTCCAAGACCTTTACAACTGGGATATTGAAAGGGTTAAACGCTGCGGGATACACTATGTAGTCCCCGATGGGAGAATAATCCCCTTCTGCACCTTCAACGTTATCCCCCAATGGTATCGAGACAAAATCCATAAGGAATACGGCATACCCATCGAGGAATGGGAGAAACGGACGGGCAGAAAGCTTAAGGACGACTATTACAGGAGGCCTGGCGGAGCAAGGCCTGAAGCTGAACCTCCAAGCAGTTAACCTTTTCCAAGCTTACCTTCCGGCGGGCTGAACCTTTTGAAGGTTAAAGCCTACTTCCGCCTGCTTAGGCCTCCCAACTGCGCCATGATGGGCCTGGCAGTCCTGGTAGGCGAATACCTAACCCTTGGCAGGCTTGACTCCTGGGCAAGCCTCCTCGGCTTTTTAACAGCCTTCACCCTTACAGGAGGCTCCATGGCGGCTAACGACTACTTTGACAGGGAAGTCGACAGGGTTAACGAGCCTACAAGGCCCATTCCAAGCGGGCAGGTTAAGCCTGGTGAGGCCTTAATGTTGGCATCCATTATGGGGCTTCTCGGGCTTTTTTCCGCCTTTGCCAGCTGGATCTTCTTCGGCGGCTGGCTTGCACCTATGGTAGCTGGAGCCTCCTTCGCCCTGGCAATTTACTATAATGGTTGGGGGAAGCGCTTCGGCCTTTTAGGAAACCTTATGGTTAGCGCCTGTGTGGCCATTCCCTTCCTTTATGGAGCTTTCATGGTTGGGGTTATGCCAAGCCTAGCTTTAATGTTCTTCGCAGCCATGGCCTTCCTATCTAACACGGGGAGAGAAGTCTTGAAAGGCATGGCCGACGTGGAGGGCGATAGGCTTCGTAAGGTTAAAACCATAGCCATCCAGTGTGGGTTAAAGGCTGCAGCTATAGCTGCCTCAGCTTTCTACGTAGCCGCAGTCGTCTTAAGCGTTTTCCCGCCAGCCTTAAACCTGGTCTCAGTTTACTATGTTCCTCCGGTGGCTGGCTGCTGCCTAGGCTTCGCCTATATCAGCCTGAAAATCCTTTCAAAACCGAGAGTTGAGGAGGCTAAGCGGCTTAAGAAGCTAAGCCTCTTATCCATGCTTCTAGGCCTCATAGGATTTATGGTTGGGGTTTAGCTTTGCCCATATTCGCGGTTGAACATTTAGAAGCCGAGCTTGGCCGCTGGCTTCTAATCGAATACCTGCACGGCGCTGAACTCGTTAAACCTTACAGGCTTTTGATAACGAATGTGAGGAAAGCCGAGGACAGGGAAACTCTGAGAGCTATGGGTTTAAATGTTGAGGGAGTCCGGGTTTTCGAGCTATTTAACCCTAGGAGGCTTTTGATTTTAGATCCTCAGGCTGAAGGTTTGCTTCAACCCTCAGACTTTAAAGGTGTTGAGGTTGTAGTTGTGGGGGGCATTTTAGGCGATCATCCGCCTAGGGGTAGAACAAAACGTTTCCTAGCAAGCCTTTGCCCGGAGGCTAAGGTTAGAAGCCTCGGTAAGCTTCAGTTCACGATTGATGGCGCCCTTTTTATGGCTAGGAGAGTTTATGAGGGCTTCAGGCTAGAGGAGATCCCCACGGTTGAGGGTTTCTCGCTTAGGGTTTCAAGCAGCCATGAAATTTACCTGCCCTATGGTTATCCGCTGGTGGGTGGGAAGCCGCTTATCTCTCCAAGACTGGTAGAATATCTATTGGAGTCTGGAGAAGCCTGATGTCAAGTCTTTCAGGCCTAGAAGCTTTCCCGTCTCCCCGGATCGCTGCAAATTTCCTCATAATAGGTGGATAGGTAACTTCTTAGGCTTGAAGCTAGTCTTTGAATTTATGTTTCCGGTGGGCTTGAAATGGTCGACCTTAGAAGCTTCCTTTCAAGGCTTGAGGCGGATGGAGAGCTTAAAAGAATTAGAGTTGAGGTTTCACCTAGGTTTGAGGCTGCCGCCGTGATTAGAAGGCTTGAGGCTGAAGCCGCCATACTTTTTGAGAGGGTTAAAGGTTCAAATCTGCCTGTGGTGGCTGGTGTTTGCGCAGCTAGGCAGAGGCTTTTCAAAGCTTTAGGGGTTAAGGGGAGCCTGGAATTTTATAGGAGGCTTCTAGAGGCTTTGGATAACCCTTTAAGATGCGAGGTAGCCGACGACGGACCTGTCTTGGAGGTTTCTGAGGAACCCGACTTAACTAGGCTTCCCATCCTCACCCATTATGAGGGGGATGGTGGACCCTACATTACAGCTAGCCTAGTAGCTGCCAGAAGCCCTGATGGAAAGGTGGAAAACGTTTCCATCCATAGGCTTAGGGTGCTTGACAGGCGAAGGCTTGCCGTTAGGCTTGTCCCCCGCCACCTGCATAAGCTCCATGCTGAAGCCCGGGAGGCAAATAAACCTTTGGAGGTAGCTGTTGCCATCGGTGTCCATCCAACATTAATGGTGGCCGCCGCCTCCCCAGCAGCCTTTGGGGTCAGCGAATACGGGGTAGCCAATAGGCTTATGGGTGGAGCTCTTAAACTTGTGAGGTGCCCAGACGTTGAGGCCTATGCCCCGGCTGAGGCTGAAATAGTCTTGGAGGGCTACATTCAGCCTGGTGTGGAGGCTGAGGAGGGACCCTTCACCGATGTTACTGGAACCTACGACATTGTGAGAAGGCAGCCTGTCATCGAGGTTAAGAGGGTTCTTCGAAGGAGAGAAGCCATTTACCAGGCTTTACTCCCCGCGGGGCTGGAGCATAGGCTCCTCATGGGGATAGGCTTGGAAGCTAAGATTTGGGATGCTGTTCGAAGGGTGGTTCCAGAGGTGGGGGGAGTATATTTAACCCCTGGTGGAGGGGGATGGCTTCACGCCACAATTGCCATTAGGAAGCAGGTGGAAGGTGATGGTAAAAACGCTATATTGGCAGCCTTCACAGCACATCCAAGCCTCAAACACGTGGTGGTTGTAGACTTAGACGTAAATGTTTATAGCCTTGAGGAGGTGGAATGGGCTTTAGCTACGAGGTTTCAGGGCGACCGAGACCTCGTGGTAATTTCGCATGCGAGGGGTTCAAGCCTAGACCCTTCGGGTGATCCAAATACGGGTCTGACTTCGAAGGTTGGCTTTGACGCTACGAGGCCGTTAAATCTCCCAGAGGAGAGGTTTAGGAGGGCTACTATTCCTGGGGAGGCTGAAGCCTGTAGGCGTATCCTCGGTGGGGAATAATTGTTCCTTGAACGGGAGGAGGAGCGGATTCTCGACGGCGAATATGGGGAAGCCTTAGCCAAGCTTATGAAGCTTCTGGTAACCCTTGGAGAGATCTACGGGGCTGACCGTCTGCTTAAGATCTCAAGCGCCCATGTTTCAGGGGTTTCCTATCAAAATCTTGGCGATCCAGGTTTAACTCTCATTGAGGATTTAGCCTCCCAGCGGGTTAGGGCTAGGGTTAAGGCTACCTTAAACCCTGGGGGGATGGACTGGGAGAAATGGAAAGCCATGGGGATTTCAGAAGGCTTCGCCGGGAAGCAGTTGAGGCTTTACCAAGCCTACCTGCAAATGGGTTTTGAAGCAACCTTCACCTGCACACCTTACGAGGTTGGGAATAAGCCTGCTAAAGGCCAGCATGTAGCCTGGGCTGAATCCTCAGCCCAAGCCTACGTCAACTCGGTGCTCGGAGCCAAGACTAACAGGGAGAGCGGAATCTCAGCCTTAGCCGCAGCCTTAACAGGTCGAACCCCAAACTTCGGCTTACACTTAGACGAAAATAGGAGGCCAACCGTTCTCTTTGAGGTTGAGAAGCCTGTTCAAGGCGTCTACTGGTTTGGAGCCTTAGGCTACTTGGTGGGGTCTGAAGCTGGAGGAGGAGTTCCATACCTCCGCAACGTTGGAAAACCCGGCTTAGAGGAGTTTAAGGCGTTTGGGGCTGCAGCTGCTTCTTCAGGAGCCATAGCGCTTTACCACATGGAGGACGCTACTCCTGAAGCCTCAACCATTAAAGAGGAAGAGCTGAAAGACTTAGAGAAGGTAAGAGTCTCCCCAAGGGACCTTAAAGCTTCAGCCGGGAGGTTCCAGCCTGTGGAGAAACCTGACTGCGTCTTCCTGGGATGCCCGCACTGCAGCCTTGGAAAACTTAGGTTTCTAGCTGAAGCCGCTGGTGGAAAGAGGTTTAAGCGTAAGCTTCTAGTATGCACTTCCAGAAGCGTTTACGCGGAGGCCTTAAGGCTAGGCTACGTTGAGGCTTTGGAGAGGGCTGGGGCTCTCGTCCTTAGAGACACCTGCCTCGTGGTAGCTCCAATCAGGGAGCTAGGCTTTAACAGTATTTTAACCGACTCTTTTAAAGCCGCCCACTATCTCGCCGCAGCTGGAATCGAGGCTTCACCAGCTGAAACAATAGACTGTTTGAAGGCGGCTTTGGAGGGGTAGGCTTGAAGGTTAGGCTGAGGGGCAGAATTCTGGTGGGTGGAGAAGTGGTGGGTGAAGCCTTGGTTTCAAGGGAGCCTATATCCTTCTATGGTGGGGTTAAGCCTGAAAGCGGCCTAATAGTTGAGAGGGGACACCCCCTGGAAGGCTTGAAGATTTCGGGTAAAATTCTCGTTTTCCCCTATGGGAAGGGGAGCACCGTCGGAGCCTACGTGCTCTACGCTATGGCCAAGTATGGGACTGCCCCCAAAGCCATTATAAATAGGGAGGCTGAGCCGGTTATAGTTGCCGGCTGCATTCTGGCCGACATCCCTCTTCTTGATAGGTTTAACCTAGACCCTGTTGAAGCCATCTCCACCGGAGACCTAGTCCGCATTAGGAGGGATGGAAACGTTGAAGTCTTTGAAGGTTAAGCCTCCGGTCGTGCTGAAGCTCGGAGGCTCCGTGGTAACCTTCAAGGACAGGCTTGAAACTCCACGTTTAGACGTGATTAGAAGGTTGGCGTTGGAAATAGCTGAAGCTAAACCTGAAAGCCTCATCCTAGTGCATGGGGGCGGAGGCTTCGGCCACCCCCACGCGCTCACCCATAGGCTTATGGAAGGCTTTAAAGGAGGATTAAGCCAGCTAGTAGGCTTCTCCGAAACTAGGCTTGCAATGACCAGGCTTAACAGCCTCATGGTTGAGGCTCTTAACCGCGTTGGAATTCCAGCCCTAGGCTTTCAAACCTCAGCCTTAGTTACGGCTAGGGAGGGCCGCATCTCCAGCCTTAACCTCAAACCTTTAAGCGGGGCTTTAAGGCTTGGAGGCGTCCCTGTGATCTACGGGGATGCCGTAATAGACGAGGTTCAAGGCTTCACCATAGTTTCTGGAGACATGTTATCGTCTGTTTTGGCTAGGCGGTTTAGGAGCCCCCTCCTCGCCTTGGGAGTGGATGTGGACGGAATTTACACGGACGACCCGAAGCTCAACCCTGAAGCTAAACTTATTAGGCGGATAAAGGTGGGTAGAGGCCTTAAAGGCGTGCTCGAAGGAGTTGAAGGTTCTAGAAGCTTGGATGTGACTGGGGGGATGAAACATAAGCTTTTAGAGGTTAAGCGTTATGTGGCTTCTGGAGGTAAAGCCCTAATCTTCAACGCCCTTAAGGCTGGAAATGTGGCTAGGGTGCTTAAGGGGTTGGAGGTTGAGGGAACCCTCCTTGAAAACTGACTTTTAAGCCTTCCCAGTCGGGTTCAACCAGGTAGGGTGTCCCCCCAGCCTTCCGGATGGCCTCAGCCACCTTAAACCTTTCTTCAGGCCTGGTTAGGGCTATCATGCATCCTCCGCCGCCAGCCCCGGTGAGCTTAGCTCCAAGGGCTCCGGCATTCCTCGCAGCCTCCACCAGCCTATCTAGCTCAGGCGTCGACACGCCCATTTGGGTTAGAATTTCATGAGCCCTATCCATAACGTGGCCTAGGTCTTCAAAATTCCCTGTTCGAAGGGCTCTGACAGCTTCAAAGGTGAGGTTTTCAGCTAGCCTAAGGTTCTCTTCAACTCCAACATTCCTCCTTAAAATTTCGCCAAACTTCTGAACCAGGATTCCCGTGGTTCTTCTAATGCCCGTGTCGCCTACGATTATGCTTGGAGGCTGAGCTGGGCTAAGACTGACGGGAGGCTCTCCTCTTCTGAAAATTATTATGCCACCTAGAACCACAGTGGTTTGGTCGACGCCTGAAGGGTTTCCATGGATGAAACGCTCGGGGATGGAGCAAAGCTCTATAATGGTTTCCCTGGAGGGTGTCAGACCTAGAACCTTGGCTGCGGCGGCGATGGTGGCCGAAGCTAGGGAAGCGGAAGAGCCGAGCCCTGCTCCAATGGGAATCTCCGAGAAAGCTTCAATTTCTAAGCCTGGAAGCCTCTTCGAGATTTTTTCAGCAGCCTTCCTTAAAACTTCCTCCACCGCCAGCCTTAAAGGTTGAAGGGCGTCAACCTTCCTACCTGCGATTTGAAGGGTAAAGCCTGGTGGAAGGTTTCTGGCGGAAATTTTTACCCCGCCTTCTGCACGCCTTCTAACCTTCACCCTGGCATAAAGGTTTATGGCCATGCTTACGGCTGGGGCTCCATGCACACAGAAGTGTTCGCCGACCAAAATAACTTTAGCTGGGGCTTTAGCCTCAGCTTGCAGGGTCAAACCTAGGTCACTCCCAGCCTTTTGGTGGCTAGACGCCTAGAAGCCTCTTAACCACGTCGACTTCCCTCAAGCCTATGTTCCGCCATTTTATGCGGCCAAGCAGTAAGTCCATGGGGTTAAGCTTTTTCTCGTCTAACATGCGCTGAAGGATTTCGCTGCTGGTTTCAAGATACATGTCGTCTGGTGGATTTTCCGGTGAAACCTCCATTGTTATGCCTTCCCTGCTGATGTGGAAAACATAGGTGACGTCGTCTGTAACTTTAAGCGTAATAGACCTTCCATCGTATTCGGCTAGGGCTTCAGAAAATTCAGGGCTACTTTTAGCCTTTTCCCGAAGCTTCTCTAAGCCTGCTTTAAACCTTTCAGTGAAGGCCATGACTTCTAAACCTTTAGGCTTAAGGTGGATTTAAAAGTTGCCTTTGAAGGTTTAGGTAGGCTGTGCCATCGCAGGTTGAAGTGTTAAGCTGGGGGAAACCCTCCCTACAGGAGGCGAAGCTCATCCCCTCAGCCAACACCAAGCTTCTAACAAGCTTCACTATTTTAAGCCTAACCTCAGCCGGAAGATAATTATAGCCTACAATGTTTTTCGAATCCCTGTAAACTTCCTGAAGCCTTTCAGCCAGCCTAGGGTTAACCCTAGCCAGCCTCTGATAGAAGCCTCGAACAGGCTTAAGAGTTGACGCCGTAACATGGCGGACACCGCAATCTCTAAGTTTCCTAACTAGGTGCTCCAAGTCTTCAGGGTCGTCGTTTAACCCTGGAATTATGGGGTCGATTCTAGCCGTTACGGGCACACCTTCCGAGGCAAGCTTCCTTAAGGCTTTCAGCCTCCTGTAGGGGGGCGGGGCTCCAGGCTCCATAAGCCTCGTAAAGGTTTCACTAAGGCTTGTGACTGTCATGGAAACCAAAATTCTGCCTTCAACCAGCAGGTCTAGGTCGCGGACCACTAGATCCGACTTGGTTACGATTAGGATGGGAAACCCCTGCCCTATTAGGGCTTCTAGGCAGCTACGCGTTATCTCGTATCTGGCTTCGGGAGGCTGGTAGGGGTCGGTGGTGTCGCTTAACATTACCGGGAGTTTAGGCCTGGTTTTGGCGGCCATTCGACCTATGGTTTCGGCCAGTTTAACCCTAGGCTTGAGGGATCCCTGGAAGGATGGGAACTTCACCGCGTAGCAGTATAGGCAGTTATGGCTGCAGCGTCCGAGGTAGGGGTTGACATTGTATTTTGGAGGGCAGGTGCAATAGGCTTGCCTCACCGCGTTAAACCTGCTGAGCCTCTCCTGACCCAAAGTTTAGTCTTCCCCCGAGGCTTCCTCTAAAACCTCTTGACGCGGCTGTTTGGCTTCAGCCTGATACGGTGTGTCGAGCAGTCTAGCTAAAGCTTCAGCCTTAGCTGGAGTTAACCCTTCCACGAAGGTTAATTCGCCCACGGAGGCCTGAAAAACCCTTCTGACGGTCTTAAAGGTTTTCAGAAGCCTTTCAGCCAGCTTAGGCCCTACCCCGGGAAGCGAGGAGACAACGGCAAGCTGAGCCTCTCTAAGGCTTCCAAGCTTCTTCCGCTGCTTCACCACAGGCCCTAGATATTTAGGCTTAGCTGAGAGCTGCCTAGCTATGATGTAGATGAGTTCGGCTGTTTGCTCCTCATTCTCCGCGAAGAAAATGTGAAATTTCCCTTCAAATTTCAGGCTTAGGGAGACTAGGGCTCCAAGGGCTGCTCTAGGCCTCTCTGAAGCTTTCAAGACTTCATGGAAGTTTCCCTCCACTATGAGGATGGGTTGGGGGTAGGCTTCAGCCAGCCTTAAAGCCTGGTCGAAAAGCCTTCCGGAATAAAGTGAAGATAAGAAGTCTCGAGCTGTCTTCCGCTCAACCACGTGGCTCTCAGAAACTATGTAGTCGCCTATGGTTAAACTGCGGTACAGGACTTTTACGCCTAGGGCTTCTAGGAGCTCTGGAACCCTTGAAGCCTTCTCCCGGTAGTCTGCGATGACCGTAAGCGTCCTTAAGCCCTCCAAACTTAAAGGCTTCAAAAAACATTTTAACCTATGCGGAGGCCGGGCTTTGGCAAGATGCAGGCTCTGCGGAGGCCAGGCTGAACATTACTTCGCGTATGCTAGGCTATGGCTGTGTGGCAGATGTTTCACCGAAAGGTTTTTCCCGAATAGGGTTAGGCGAACCGTGGAAACCTATAAAATGTTCAACCCCACCGGGAGAATAGCCGTAGCCATTTCAGGGGGGAAGGATAGCGCAGCCCTACTCCACAGCCTCCGCCAGGCTTTCCCGGCTTTAAGGCTTGTGGCAGTCCACCTAGACCTAGGAATCAAAGACTACTCGGATAATGCTAGGCGCAGCTGTGAGGAGCTTTGCAGCCTCCTAGACGTGGAACTTAAGGTTTACAGCCTTAAAGAGGCTGAAGGCTTCACGGTAGAGGACTTTAAGGCTACTAGGTATGGCCGGAAAATGTGCTCTGTTTGCGGGGTTATCAAGCGGAGGAGGCTTTCAAGGATAGCGGCTGAGCTTGAAGTTGAAGCTTTAGCTACAGGCCACAACCTAGACGACACGGTTGAAGCCTTGATGGCTACCTTTACGGCTGGAGACTTCCAGCAGCTAGTTAGGCTTAAACCTGTTCTGCCAGCCTACCGCAACTTCCCAGCTAAGGTGAAGCCTTTATTCCGCACCCCTGAAGCTGAAGCAAAACTCTACGTTGAAATTTTAGGTTTACCCTTTAACCGGCGGGTTTGCCCCCATGTTTCGGGTTCCAGAAGCCTGAAAGGGAAAAGGCTTCTAGATTTCTGGGAGAAGGAAAGGCCAGGCTTCAAATACCAGCTTCTAGCAGCCTTCGAAAAGCTTATACCCCTAATCGAGCCGGAAATACCTCAACCCGAGCTTAAAGTTTGTGAGATATGCGGTTATCCTTCCTCAGCCAGCATTTGCTCGGATTGCAGAAGAATTGAAGCCGTTAAAAGGGCTCTGTCTAGGGCTAGGGAAGCAGCCTCTCCTTCGCCTGCCTAAGATAGGCCTCAAACTCCTCAAAGCTTTTAAAGGTTTGATCGGTGTGGGCTAGGAGCCAGGGGCTAAGGCTCTCCATGGGGGAGACAAGGAAAACCTTTTTGCCTAAAGTTTTGGCGTGGAAAATTTCCATGGCCACGCCGGCTGAAACCTTGGGCAGGTAGGCTGCGAGAAGCTCGCAGCGTTTAATGTCTAAGAGGTCGCGCTTCACCAGCTGATAGGCTTCAAATAGGTTTTTGGGTTTACCTCGGTAGTAGGCTTGCTCCCTAAACCATGGGTCAACCACCTCAAATCCTAAACCGTGCAGGATTTCCGTCAGGGTTTCACGGTATTCTTGGTGTTCCTCCATTTCCTGGATGGGGCCTGCTAGGTAGGCTCTGAGGGGTCTGTGGAAAGGCTTCCCCGTTACAAGTTCAGGCCTGTCGGAAACTATTAAGTCCACGTTGAGCCCGGCCAGCGTTTCAACTGCCTCCTTCTCGTTTACCGTCCAGGCTGCAAGTTTCACTCCTGCCCGTTGAAGTTTTGCTGCCAGCCCCACTGTGATATGCCTGTAATCGGCGAAGAAGTATTCCGCCTTAGCTCTCCTAGCAGCCTCAACAGGGTTGAGGAGGCTTCCGCGGACAATTATGCCTGTTTTGGCCTTAGGGTTAAGCTGCTTAATCCTAGGGAGCACATGGTGGTGGAAGGAGGTGAAAATTGTTTCATCTAGGAGGCTTGCCTCCGCCACCACCTCTAGGAGCCGCCTCTCAGTTCCAGGCTCCTTAACCTCGGCTATAAGTCCTATTCGACCTTTAACAGCTTCAAGAACCTCGGTTAAAGCTGGGATTCGCTCCCCTCCACCTAGGTTGAAACGTTTAAGTTCTTGAAGCCCATACTGGTTGAGGAAGCCTACACCATCCGTGGTGCGTTCAAGGCTGGCGTCGTGGAAGGCGACTAGGGTTCCATCGCCGCAGCGTCTAACGTCTACTTCTACGAAGTCTGCTCCAAGCTTAACAGCCGCCTCAATCGCAGCTAAGCTGTTTTCAGGCTCCCAGAAGCTTGCTCCACGGTGAGCTACACACCGGGCCAAGGCTTAACCCTTCTCTCAGAACCTTACGGCCTGCTCAGCTAGCTGGTAAGCGTCTTTAGCAGGCTCTTCTAGGCTGATTTTAAGGTAGGCTGCTTGAGGATTAAAGTAGGGGGGACCCTTCCTAGAGAAAAGGGTAAGCGTTAAGCCTCCTTGACTCGGATGAACCCCCTCAGCTACAGGTTCATGCGCCCGAATCAGGGTTTTAGCCCCTACCATGTTTAAAATCCGCCTGGTAACCTTTGGGCCGAAGAGAAGGCCTGCCCCACGAGGAGATGGAGCTGTGTCGCTTATGAAGTCGTCCGGGTCACTCCATAGGATTTCTTCGAGGTGGGGTTTTGCCGGATGGGTTTGGTGGGCTTGGGCTAGGTCGCCTAGGTTTTGCGCTTGGCTTGGCACTCCCCCATGGAGTAGTAGATATTTTCCCTCAACTAGGGCGGTGTGGGGCATGGATTCGTGGAGTTTGAGGATTTTCAGGTATGGTTCCTCCCACTTCTCACCGTATTTGGCTTGGAGCTGGTAGGGTAGGTCGTAGGGGATGGGGGTTAAATCTCCGGGGGGCTCATGATTCCCCCTTAACGGTATAACCTTGCCTGGATACTCGGCTTTAAGCCAGGCTACAACATAGTAAACTTCAGGGGAGTAGGGGCCTCTATCTCCATAGTCTCCGAGAAACACTAGGTAAACCTTCTCTCCCCTCTCAGCCTTACCTAGGAAGCCTGAATGCTGGAGAATGAATTCAAGGCTTTCCATGTCTCCGTGAATATCGCCTACCACTATGAGTTCACCTAGGCTTGGAAGCCTCACCAGGCCTCCATCCACCTGGAAGGAAGCCTCAGCAGACCTCCCGGTCTTTCGCTCTTCAATTAGGGCTTTTGCAGCTTTCTCAACTATCCAGGCTTCCTCCCAAGCCGGAGCCTTAAAGGAGGCTTGGAGAAGCCTCTCCAGCGAAGTCAACTAGACCACGCATGAGGTGGATGGAGGCGTCTGATAAATTAGTTTTGGGAGAGCCTCCTGAAAGCTTCAACCACAACTCTATGGGGGGCGCTGGTTCTGAAGCTTTGAGGGTTGAAGTGGGTTAGAGAGGCTTTGAACCCTTCAGCCCTTAAAACTTTAACCACTTCGGCTGGGGATGGAGGTAGACCTCCATATTTCTCAGCCAGCCTGTCCACTGTATAGTAGGTTGGAGATTCCACCTGAGCCTCCTCCCTAACTCTTTCAAGAAGCCTGCTTGCGGCTTTAAACTGGCCTAAGCTGGCCTTTGGAAGCTGGTTTAGCATAGCCTCGACTAGCTTAAGGCTCCATAGGCCTCCAAGCCATAAAGGCCCAGCAGGCTCCAATGGTTTGCCACATTCACATTTGAGGGGTGGCTGAGGGGGCTTCAACCCTTTAACCAAGGTTCTGTTTAAACATGTAGAGCAGTGGTAGACTAGGCCAAGCCAGCTTAAAACCTCATCCGCCCTGCTTCCGCCTTTAAGAAGCTGGAAGTAAACGCGAACATAATGGTCTGAAGCATGGGTGAAAACCGGTTTTAGGGCTAGGTCTCTCCTAGCCGCCAGCCTAACGGCAGAGCCTATTAGGATGCGGGCTGCCAGCTCATGACAGTATTCAGTTCTTAAGGGTTTTGCCCCATATCTTCGGAGGCATGGTTTGGGGGCTGCCCCGCAGAGTAAAGGCATATCTGTGGCGGTTAGTGCTAGGAAGCCTCCAAGCCTTACAGCCCTTAAGGCTGAATCAAGGTAGGGAATAGGCGAACCATAGGGGTCTAAATCTACATAGTCAAATCTCTCCCCAGGAGCCGAGTATCGGCACAGTAATTCTTCAGCATCAAGGTTGAAGACCTGGACTTTCCCTTGAACGCCAGCCTTCTCCACGTTTAGTTTGGCTAGGCGTACCGCCCTGGGATTTAAATCGTTCATTACAACCTTTTCGATTCCCTCGACTTCAACGGCAAACCTTATGCCTCTAACCCCGCAGCCAGCCATAGGTTCACATGCCGATTTCACCTGGCGAATTAGGTTTACGGCTTTAAGGAAAAGAACTGCCAAGTCGCGGTTTAACTCCATGGCGGGGTTGTAGAATACGGGAATCTTAGCCGTTCCAGGCCCCCTACGCTTTAACCCCTCAACCTTGGGAATATAAAATTCAACGGAGCCTTCTCTGGCCAAGGTCAGAGGGAAGTCTAAGGCGTCCATAGCCGTCAAATCTTTAAGGTTTACCATCCACCTTAAGGGTTGAGGCTTCATGGCTGGGAAAATCTTTCTTCTAACGGGTTTACCTGGGTCGGGTAAAACCACCCTCATGCTCAAGGTGGCAGAAGAACTTAAGCGTAGAGGCTTCAAGATTGGGGGGATGGCTACCAGGGAGGTTCGGGAGAGAGGTGTTAGGGTCGGCTTCGAAATCATAGATTTAGCTACTGGCGAGAAAGGGATATTAGCCTGGGTTGGGGGAGGCTCAGGCCCTAGGGTCGGCAAATATTTGGTGAACCTTAGAGACTTGGATGGGGTGGGAGTTAAGGCTGTTAGGAGGGCTTTAAGCGAGGCTGACGTGGTTTTTGTGGATGAGGTAGGGCCTATGGAGCTCTATTCTGAAGAGTTTAGGTCGGCGGTTAGGGAGGCTGCTGGCAGCGGTAAACCCCTGATAGCTACGGTTCATTATAGGGCTAGGGATAGGCTTATCAGCGAACTTAAGACTGCAGCTTCAAGGCTTTTCGAGGTTAACACTGCCACCCGTGAGGAGGTTTATAGGAGGCTTTTAGGGGAGGTTTCAGCCTCACTTAAAGGATAACCAATATTTGGGAGGGAGACTAAAGGCCTATTAGACGGGGGTTTTGAAGGGTTGAGTTCCAGCGTCCCCCTGGAAAAGGTTTCCGAGAACGTTTGGAGGATTCCAAAGTATAGGCCTGACATGAGGGTTCCAGGCATAGTTTACGCCGACGACTTCCTACTGGAGAAAATGCGCACCGATCGAACGCTTCTCCAATGTGCCAACGTGGCTACCCTCCAGGGCATTTATAAGTATGCAATCACCATGCCTGACGGGCATGAAGGCTACGGCTTTCCCATAGGCGGTGTAGCAGCCACCGACTATGATGAGGGGGTCATTAGCCCTGGAGGGGTAGGCTACGACATTAACTGTGGGGTTAGGCTGCTCCGCACAAACCTTAGGGTTGAAGATGTTAAGCCTAAGCTGGGACAGCTTCTGGAAACCATCTTCCGGAATGTCCCCTCAGGCCTTGGGAGTAAGGGTAAGATTAGGCTCAGCATTCAGGAGTTAGACCGCGTCATATCTGAGGGGATAAATTGGGCTTTAGACAGAGGCTACGGCTGGCCTGAGGACAGGGAACACTGCGAGGAATACGGGTGCATGGAGGGGGCAGATCCAGCCAAGATTTCACCTACAGCTAAGAGCCGTGGAGCCCCGGAGCTTGGAACCCTTGGAAGCGGAAACCACTTCCTTGAAATCCAGCAGGTCGACAGGATTTTCGACCCTGAAAAGGCTAAGGCTTTAGGCATTTATGAGGAAGGCCAGGTAACGGTTATGATTCATACGGGTTCAAGAGGCTTCGGCCATCAGGTTTGCTCGGACTACCTGCGCATCATGGATAGGGCTGTGAGGAGGTATGGGATCAGGCTTCCCGACAGGGAGCTTGCATGCACTCCTGGACATAGTTCTGAAGGCCGCGACTATTTCAGCGCCATGGCTGGAGCCGTAAACTACGCTTTCACCAATAGGCAGTGTATTACCCACTGGGTTAGGGAGGCTTTCTCCCAGGTTTTCGGGCAGCCTGCTGAAAAACTAGGGCTCGAACTAATCTACGATGTAGCCCACAATATTTGCAAGGTTGAGGAGCATGAGGTTGGAGATGGTAGGAGGAGGAAGGTTTGGGTGCATAGGAAGGGGGCCACCCGAGCCTTCCCCCCAGGACATCCAGCCTTACCGAAGACCTATCAAGCCATCGGCCAGCCTGTGCTCATAGCTGGAACCATGGGCACTAGCAGCTGGGTGCTCATTGGAACCCCGAAAGCCATGGAGCTTAGCTTCGGCTCCACCGCTCATGGGGCTGGGAGATTTATGAGTAGGGCTGCCGCTACTAGGAGGTTTGGCGGGCATCAGGTTAAACGGGAGCTTGAAAGCAGGGGTATTCTTATTAGGGCTGCCAGCATGACGGTGGTGGCTGAGGAGGCTCCTGGAGCCTACAAGGATGTGGACAGGGTGGCTGAGGTTTCCCACAGACTTGGCATAGCCACCAAGGTTGTGAGGCTTACACCCCTAGGCGTAGTTAAAGGTTAAACGGGTGGATATTCCCCTTTAATCGGGATTTTCTCCCCACATTTTGGACAGGTCATGTTTGGGGTTAGATTCCACTCCAGAATGCTGAAACCCCAACGTTTAATGAGGGTGAAGCCGCAGCCTGGACAGTAGGTGTTTTCTCCTGGATGGCCTGGAACATTCCCTGTGTAAACGTATTTTAAGCCTTCCTGGAGGGCTAGCTCCCTAGCCCTGACCAGCACCTCAACCGGGGTGGGCTTTAAATGAGACATTTTATACATGGGGTAGAACTGGCTTATGTGGAAGGGGGTTTCAGGGCCTAGGTTATCGTGAATCCAGCGGGCTAACCCCCTGATTTCCTCCCAATTATCGTTTAGGGTTGGGATTATCAGCAGGGTGGTTTCCAGATGCCATTTCTTCTCAGCCATTATCTTAACGGCTTCTAGCACGTCTTCAAGCCTCGCCTTACAATACTTACTGTAAAATTCTGGGTTGAAGGCTTTCAAGTCGACGTTAGCCGCTTGTATGAGGGGCCCCAGCCTTTCGAGGGCTTCAGGGGTGGTGTAACCGTTGGTCACTAAAACGTTTAGGATTCCCTCTTTTAGGGCTAAATTGGACGTGTCAATCACGTATTCCAGCCAGATGAGAGGCTCATTGTAGGTGTAAGCTATGGTTTTGCAGCCCTGCCTTTTCGCGGCTTTAACCACCTGTTCTGGTGAAGCTTCATCGTAGGTGGCTTCATCTATCCCCACCTGGGAAATAGACCAGTTCTGACACCAGGGACAGGCGAAGGAGCATCCGAAAGAGGAGATGGAGAAGCTTAGGCTTCCAGGCCAGAAATGGTAGAGGGGCTTCTTCTCTATGGGGTCTATGTTGGCGGCCGTTAGCTTCCCGTAGCTTATGGCGTAGAGAACCCCATTTCTATTTTCTCTAACCTTACAGAAGCCTGTTTCTCCCTGTTTGATGTAGCATCGGCGGGGGCAGATGTTGCAGCGCACCACTCCGCCTTCAAGCTTCTCGTAGAGGATGGTCTCCAACCGTGCTTCCCTAAGCTATTTTGACCCTCCAGGCTTCTTAACGGTTTTCAGGCAAACCTATATGGGAGTTCAATATCCCCTCAATGTGGTTAGGCTGGGGTGTCTTGAAGGGTGGCTGAGTATTGCCCTGAATGTGGTGGAGAAATGATTTACGACCCCAAGATTCGCATGTATACCTGTAAAAGCTGCGGTTTAACCCTGACCTACATGGAGATTGTGGAGGCTAGGAGGCGGAATCTGCCTCGAGATGAAGATGAGGAGAGGAGACAGCGGCGCCGTGAATATTTAAGGTGGTGGCTTTCCAGGAAGTAGGGCCCACATGGCTTGGGGTCGGGGCTGGATGGAAAGGTTTACTGTAGAGATTTTAACGGTTGGGAATGAGCTGCTCATCGGTAAGATATGTAATACTAATGCTCAGTGGTTAGCCCAGCGGATAACTAGGCTTGGGGGGAAGGTGACGAGGATAATCACGGTTCCAGACAGTTTACCGGATATTTCCCAGACGGTGAGGGAATGCCTTTCGAGGAAGCCGGACTTCCTGCTCACCGTTGGAGGTTTAGGGCCTACCTTCGACGACATGACGCTTCAAGGTGTTGGAGAAGCCGTTGGCAGACCTTTAAAGGTTAATTCTGAAGCTCTCCGCATGGTGGAGGAGAAGGTTCGGGAATATTCGGAGAAAGGCGTCTTGAAGAGGCCTCTGGTTACCCCTGAAAGGGAGAAGATGGCCACCCTTCCGGAGGGTTCTAAGCCTCTCTTCAACCCTGAGGGAACTGCTCCGGGGGTTGAACTATCGGTGGGTGAGACAACCATCATATGTCTTCCAGGGGTTCCCATAGAGATGAAAGCCATTTTCAGCCTCCACGTTGAGAAGCTTATGGCAGCTAAGTCTAAGCTGAAGTATGCTGAGGGCAGCCTCCTAGTTTTGGGAATTCCCGAGCCCGACTTTTCACCCACCATAGATGAAGCCATGCGCAGATATCCGGGAGTATATGTTAAGTCTCACCCGAAGGGTGGGGAGGCAACCTCAACCATCGAGCTTCACCTCTCAGCTTTTGCGGAAAGCCTTGAGGAGGCTGAGCGAATGGTTAGGGATGCTGCCTCCTGGCTTGAGGCAGAAGCTAAAAGGCTTGGAGGCAGAGTTGAAAAGCCGGGTTAAAGGGTGCCTTGTACGGCATATTTATCATCGGGACGGCTGGCTCCGGTAAAACTCTTATGGCTGCAAGCCTGGCTGAGTGGTTGGCTAAGCAGGGTGAGGATACGGCTATTGTAAACCTTGACCCTGGAGTTTTAAATTTACCCTACAAGCCGGATGTGGACGTAAGGGACTACATTTCTATTGAGGAGCTTATGGACAGGTTCGGCTTAGGGCCAAACGGCGCCCTCATCATGGCTTCAGACCTCCTAGCCCAGGAAGCTGAAAAGATAAGTGAAGCCTTACAGGAAGTAAGTAGCCGCTACATCTTGTTTGACACTCCAGGCCAGATGGAGCTCTTCGCTTTTAGGGTTGGAGGCCCCTATTTGGCTAGGGAGCTCCACCTCGACCAGAAGATGATTCTATACCTCTTCGACGGCCCCTTCTGCTCCAACCCCTTCAATTATGTTTCCACCCTTTTCCTAGCCTCAGCCGTCCACCTGCGCTTCATGCTCCCCCAGCTCAACGTGCTCACCAAAATCGACCTCATGGATGAAAGCGTTGTCAGGGAAATCTTGGAGTGGTCTAGGAGTCCTGCTAGGCTTAGGGAGGCTCTTCTAAAGCAGCAGGTTAGCGGGATGTCCCTTCTAGCAGGGGACCTCTTCAAAGCTTTAACCAAGCTCAGGTTAGACTTCTCCACCGTAGCTTGCTCAGCCAAATACTTTACCAACTTCCTGAACGTCCAAGCTGCCATCGAGCGGATTCTAACTAGGGGCGAAAAGGAGGAGGCCTAATTCGATTTCCCTAAAAAGGGGAGATGCTTGTTTCACTTTATGGGCCTTTAAGTCTGCCCCTGTTTATGGGTGGCATGTGGAGGAATATGTTTAAAGCTGGAGTGAAACATAAAGGGGAATGGTTTGACTTCGCAGAGTTTTGGGGAGGCAGAGGCTGCCACCCTAATTAAGCAGGTTGAAAGCCTTAGCGTGGAGATTGCCGAACTGAAGGAGCAGAGAGATAAGCTTAACGCTGAGGCTAAAAGCTGGCTTAGGAAGGGTGAAGCCCTAGTCGACGAGGCTCGAAATCTTAAACGTGAAGTCAGACAGCTTAGGGACGAGCTTAAAGAGTTGAGGGTGAAAATTAGAGGGCTTAAGGAAAAACTGGGTGAAGTTAGAGAGAAGCTTGCTGAAAAGCGGAACTTGAGAGATGAGCTTAGAGAGCAGATTAGAAGGCTTAGGTCTATGGTTTCCATACCTAAGGGGAAGGCTGAACAGCTTTTTGAGGAGCTTGAATGGCAGATTCAAACTAACCCTTTAACGCCTGAAGAGGAAAGAAGGCTGGTGGAGAGGGTTAAAAACCTTGAAAGCCAGCTTAACCTCCATGGTAAGATAGGCGAACTGTTTGAGAAACTTAACCATTATAGGCAGGAAATTCAGACCCTAAAGGGTGAGGCGGAGAATCTTAGGGGGCAGCTTGACGAAGCCTATGAAAAGCTTAAAAGCCAGATAAGGTTGGTGGAGGAGAAGTCTAAGCGGATAGAGGAGGCTGAGGCTGAAGCTAAGGAAGCCTATCAAAGGTTTACTGAGGCTAAACGTGCCGCTGACAGGCTTCACAGTCAGCTCATCGAGCTTTTAAATAGGCAGCGAAGCCTTAAGGATGAGCTTCGGAGGATTAGAAGAGGGAGGGAGGAGGAAGCCCTAGCTAAAATGCTCCGTGAGCTTGAAGAAGCCTATAAGCAGGGTAAAAAGAAGAAGCTTACGCTTGAAGAGTTTAAGCTGCTCATGTCAAGAGGCCTAATATAGGAAGGGAAGCCCTCCAGAATTTATCACAACCCTTTTTAGGAAGTTGGAAGGCTTTCAAATGTAGCGTGGAAATGAGCATATTGGGCCCTTTAGTTTCAGCCTTCCAAAAATTCATTTTATTCTTTGTGGGGAACCCTCTTTCAGTGAGGTTTTACGAGTGGATTCTTAAAAGTCAAATTAAGAATGGTGAGGTCCCAAGTCACATCGCCGTCATCCTTGATGGGAATAGGAGGTGGGCTAGGTCTAGGAGGCTTTACCCGGCTAACGGCCATCTTGAAGGAGCTAAAAAAGCTGAAAAATTCTTTGAGTGGTGCCAGGAGTTTGAAGGCATTAAGACTGTTACGCTTTACGTTTTCTCCACGGAGAATTTCCGTAGACCCCCCGAAGAAGTGGAGCATTTAATGAGGCTCATCAAAGACTATTTGGAGAAACTTGCCGCCGATAGACGTATCCATGAAAACCAGATTAGGGTTAAGGTTATTGGGAGAATCGACCTGCTCCCCGAAGAGGTGAAGGAGGCTGTAAGGAAGGTTGAAGAGGCCACAAAGAACTACGATAAACGTTACCTTAACCTGGCTGTCGCTTATGGTGGTAGAGCTGAAATCCTAGATGCCCTTAGAAGGATAGCCCTAGAGGTTAAGGCTGGAAGGCTGAGCCCGGAAGCCATAAACGAGGAAATCTTCGAAAAGTTCTTGTATACGGGTTTTCTGCCTAACCCCCACCCAGACTTAATTATTCGAACTTCAGGGGAGGAGAGGCTTAGCAACTTCCTTCTATGGCAGGGAGCCTACAGCGAGTTATGCTTCCTAGACGTTTACTGGCCTAGCTTCAGCAGGAAGGACCTTTACAGGGCTATTAGGATTTACCAGCAGCGGAAACGTAGGTTTGGAGCCTAGCCTGCCTCAAGCAGGTTTTCTAACTCCTTTCTAAGCAGGTTTGAGGGTGCTGGAAGCCCCACTAGGGTTGTTCTCCCCCTTAAACCCTTCCCCGAAGCCTTAGCCTGAACCAAACCCGACATTGCCATGGCTTTCAAGTATTTCCAGAGCTGGGTGTGCCGCCTAGGGGTCTCCCCATACTCTTCGCAGGCGGCATTATATTCGCTTTCAATTTCACCGAAGGAGGCGTAGGCTGCCTCTGAAGCCTCTAAAAGCCTGGCAATTGAGAGGAGGAGAAGTTTTTCATGGCGGCTTAAGGCTTTAAGATGCTCCCTTCTAACGGCTGGGTTTACTCTAAGCTGCGCTGCTCTAACATGTTCAGGCAACACTTTAGGCGACCTTTCCATGTCAGCCTGCTTTCCAGCTAGCCAGAGAAGTTCTATGGCGAATCTTGCGTCACCTCTTTCGCCTGCTAGGTCTGCAGCTAGCTCTATGGCTTCCGGCAGGACGGCGTCTTCCTTGAAGGCTTCCTCAACCCTATATTCGAGGATTTCTTTTAGCTGGGTGGGTGTGTATTTGGCTAGGCGGAGCACGTTATGGCCTAGGGTGCTCCTAGCGCTGACATCTAGTCTGGCTAAAGCTTCCTCGCATTCAGGCTCCCTAAAAATGAAGATTAGGGAGAGCCGTTTAGGCTTCTCCTCAAGCTCCCAAAGCCTGGTTAAATTGTAGATGGGATCTGAACCCTCCTTTCTAATTAGGGATTCAGCCTCATCTAAGGCTAAAAGTAGGTAAAGCTTTTTGCGTTCTAAAACTTCAACCAGCATTTCCAGGAGCTCTTCAGCTGAGTATCCGCGTTCCGGAATCTTTTCCCCAAGCCTTTTCATTAACGTTTTTAGGGCTGTGTAGAAGCTTCCCTCCTCCCTGCAGTTGAGGTGGACAAATTTCAGGCCTATACCCTTATGGTTGGCATAGGCCTCAAAGTCTAAGCCAAACCTCCGGGTTAAAACCGTTTTACCCGTGCCTAGAGGCCCTTTAATCATCAGCCTAGGAGCCATGGAGCCCGGAGCCTCAACCAAAACCCTGAAAATTTGAACCAGCCTTCTAAGCTCTTCCTCCCGGTGGGGAAGCCTAGGTGGAACATATTCCGGTGAAAGCTTAGATTCATCTTTGAAAACGGTTGAGGCTGAAAGTTCTTTTTCAACTAGGTTTGATTCGCCCAAGCTTGAGGCCCCAGGCTAAACGAACATCAAGCATAATCTTACATGTTATGGCTGAAAAATTTTGGCTGACTAGTGTTTGAGAAGCTTTTCCTCGTATTTTCTGAGGTATTCGGCTGCTCCTCCCACGTCTACGAAAAGCCTTCCAACCCTTTCCACGTCTTCAACCTCGATTTGGCTGCGCTTGTTTACGGCGGCGTTTTGGCCTGCTAGGCTTAAAAGCTGGACGGCATAGCGTAGGGAGGTCTTCATGCCTAGGTCTGTAAGTTTTTCGAGGGCGTCGTCGGCTATTTTAACTTTCTCCTCAACGGCTCTTATCTTTAAAATTTCTCTGATGCTCTCCCTGTCATACTGTTCGGTCATAATGATTACGGAGCGGTCGATTAGGTCTAGGGGGAAGCCGAAGGGGCTTTCCACCTCCGTCCCCC
>CAZAJK010000002.1:0-22952 GCA_964485425.1 uncultured Candidatus Bathyarchaeia archaeon
TTCTTCACGGTTTACCCTGAGCTTGCATGCGAGCTTATGGAGAGCCTATACTCGGTGAACCCCACGCCTAGGAGGAAGCTGTTAAACATAGCTAGGGGGAAGCTTAAGGGTAAGGCTAGCCTTGCTGAAGTTCTTTTAGACGTGTTGGGGGTGGTTCGAGCTCTATGAGTTTGGGTAAGCTTAGCCTTGATAGGAGGCTTGGCCTCGACAAATATGAAATCGACAGTCAAAGCCATATTGAAGTCGACCAGGAGAAGTGTGCCAAATGTGAAACTAAGGTTTGCCTCTATGTCTGCCCCGCCGAAGTATACAAGCTTGAGGGGGATAGGATTGTGTGCAACTATGAGGACTGCCTTGAATGTGGAACCTGTCAAATAGCCTGCCACAGTGGGGGTATGGGGGGCATAACCTGGCATAATCCAAGGGGAGGATTTGGAATCTCCTACCGCTATGGATGAACCAGATGAGGGAGGTTAAAGTCCTAACTCTTGGAGTTTTCTCCTAATTATGCTTGAAACCGTTGAAGGGTCGGCTTTCCCCCTAAGCTCGCTCATAGCCAGCTTCATGAGGAAGCCGAAAGCTTTTCCTCCCATTTGCTTAACCTCCTCAAGCCTTTGATTTAGGTGGCGTTCCACCACGGCTTCAATCTCCTCTGGCGGAAGCATTCGAAGCCCAAGCCTCTCTATTGCCTCCTGAACGGTTCCACCCTTTCTGGCGAGTTCCTCAACGAGGATGGGGAAGTTTTCCTTGGCAAGCTGGCCTTCCCCAATCAGCTTGAAAATTTCGACTAGCTGGGAGTCCTCAACTCTTTCTATGGGAACCTTTCTCCTCTCAAGGTTTTTCATGGTTTCGGTTAGGGCTGTTGCTGCGAAGGAGGGTGAGACTCCTAGGCTGACAGCCTGCTTAAAGAGGGGTAGATATTCTGAGTCAGCTAGCTGCTCAGCCAGCTTCCTATTCACCTTATAGGTTTCCATGATTTGGGCTATTAGCTGGTCTGGGAGGGGTGGAAGACTCCGTTTTAACGCTTCAAGCTTCTCCGGTGGAATGGCCATTGAGGGTATGTCGGTTTCAGGATACATGCGTGCTGCTCCAGGCCTAGGCCTCATATACCTCGTGGTCCCATCAGGCATGGCTGCCCTAGTTTCCTCCGGAACACCTTTCAAGGCTTCTTTAACCCTTTCCACCACAGCCTTCAAGGCGTCTTCAGCGTTTTCCCTGGTGTCGGCTACGAGAACCGCCGCATCATTTTCTCCCAGATTTAAAGCCTCTTTAACCTTTTCAACCTCTTCAGCTGAAATCCCATAGGCTGGAAGCTCATCTGTATGGAAGATTCCTCCAACCCTCCCGTAGAATTTAGCTCTATCTGCCAGCTCCCCTCCAAACCTTAACCCCGGGCAGAGCTCAAATTTCAGTAGGCCTTTCATCCCTGGAAGCTTAACGGCTAGGACTACCCCGCCGGAGGCTAAGGCCTTCCTAATGATTCCTGACTTGGTATCCCTGAAAACGTGGGAGACATCGGCGGGTTTAAGGTTTTCAAAGGTTTGGCTTGTCAGCCCTCTTGCCTCCATTTCCCTTTTAAGTTTCAGCAGGTTTACCTGTCTTCTAACCTCGTTTTCCACCACCTTAGCTATTAAGCCGAGTTCCTGAACCCCCTTAATCTCGATGAGGGCTCCATCCTTGATGGATATGTTTAGGTCTTGCCTTATGGTGCCTATTCCACGTTTAACCTTCCCGGTGGCCTTTAGAATTCTCCCAATGGTTAAGGCTACCTTTTCAGCTTCCTTCGGGCTGTGGATAACCGGAGCTGTGGCTATTTCAATGAGCGGGATTCCCAGCCTGTCCAGCCTGTAAATAATAGTTCTCCCACCCCGGACACCCATCTTCCTAGCAGCATCCTCCTCAAGGCAGATGGTTTGAATGGGAACACGTTTACCGTCAACCTCAACCCATCCTCCAAGCGCTACAATGCATGTTCGCTGGAAGCCGCAGGTGTTAGAGCCATCGATCACGATTTTCCTCATCACGTGAACCTCGTCAACTGGTTCCGCGTTAACCATGAGGGCTATTTGGACAGCTGCCTCCACGGCTTCAGCGTTGATTTCGTGGGGTGGCTCCTCATCCATTTCAACCAGGCAGGAGGTTTCCCCCTCAGCCTCATATAGGATGGAGTAGCCTTTCTGAAATTCAAAGAGGGCTGCGGGGTCTACTTCCCAAAGCTCGCTGGCTGTGGGTCTAAGCCTTCTAAGGAAGGATAGGTCAACCTTCTCCTTGGTAAGCTTGGTTGGACAGGCGCAGAAAAGCTTATGTTTAGTGTCTAGCTGCCGATGGATCTCTAAGCCAACCTTCAACCCCAAAGCTTCATAGTCAAGCTCACTCACTTCTCAATCCCTCCTAGGAGGTTCGGGGAATTCCCGGCTTGAAAATTCTCCCGCCAGGTTTTCCAGCATGAGAGCTTTAGCTTCTTCGAGGTTTCGGGTTTGAGCTAGGACCCACATGGCTTTCACCATGGCCGTTTCAGGAAGCATGTCGTCTAAGGGTAGAACCCCGAGAGAGAGGAGAACCCTCCCGGTTTCATAGACGGTTAATCTGACTCTGCCCCACAGGCATTGGGAGGTCATGCCCACTAGAAGGCCTTCTTCCACCGCCCTTTTAATGGCTGGATAGCAGGCTTCCGAAACATGGCCTAGCCCCGTCCCCTCAAGAATAATTCCACGGTAACCCTTATCGACATACCAGTCTAGGATTTCAGGGTTAAATCCTGGATGAAACTTTACTAAGGCCACTTTAGGCTCAAATTCAGCTGCAAGTTTAACTTCAACCTCAGGCCTCCTAGGCCTAACCTGGCTGGTTAACATTTGGATTTCTCCGCCTAGGATGCGGGCTATAGGTTTGGCGTTAACAGATTTGAAGGCGTCTCGCCTGCTGGTGTGGAGCTTTCTAACCTTGGTTCCCCGGTGGAGGGCTATAGCCTCATCTGAAATCCACTCGTGCATTGCTACGGCGACTTCTGCGAAGGGTGCGTGGGCTGCAGCCCTCACAGCCCCCATAAGGTTTAGGGCGGCGTCGGAGCTAGGCCTATCCGAGGAGCGTTGGGAGCCAACTAGGATGACGGGGGCTGGGATTTCTCGGAGAGCGAAGCTTAGGGCTGCAGCCGTATAGCCCATGGTGTCGGTTCCATGGGCTATAACCACCCCTGCCGCCTCTCTTTTAAAGGCTTCAGCCACAGCCTTAGCTATAGCCGACCAGTGTTGGGGAGTCATGTTTTCGCTTAGAATGCTGTAGAGGACCTTAGCTCTAATTCTGGCTATCTCCGCCAGTTCGGGCACAGCCCTATAGAGCTCCTCTGTGCTGAGGGAGGGGAAAACAGCTCCAGTCCGATATTCAACCCTACTAGCGATGGTGCCTCCCGTTCCAATGACTTCTACTAGGGGGAGTTCAGGGTTTTCCCTTGGAGGTGGGAGTTCAGGCTCTTTTAAGGCCTCTTTCCGCTCAAGGACTTCTACCACAGTCTGCTTATCCGCCTTCACGCCTATGTTGTATCCGTTTGGAAGTTTAACCACTATGCATTCGCGGTCTCCCAGCCTGATTCTAGGCATTAAAATGCCTTCCACGGTTCGCCTTGAAGTTTTAACTTTAATTCGGTCTCCTATTTTAGCTCCAGCCTGGCTTAAAGCTCTTAAAGCCTCGCCTAGGTAGCCTGAAAGCTCCTCCTCCAATCCTATTCACCACCTTAAAGGGGTTTAGACATGTAGGGGCCGTCACGCCTATAGCCCAGCCTAAAATAGTATTCACGGACTCCTATGGCCGAGTTAACCACCAGCTTTTTGGCGTCTAATTCCTCTCTGGCTATGCGTTCAGCCTCCTGTAGGAGGCTTCTCCCATAGCCTCTATGCTGCCATCCCTCCTCAGCTTTAACGCCCCGGGGGACCATGGGGCCTGAAACGTGAAGCTCACGGACTATGGCTGCCCTCTGACCTTTAACTTCAGGTCGGTGAGCCTTTTCGGAGGGCAGTCTAAGCCTTAACCAGGCTACCAGAATGTCTTGAACCACATCCTCAAATGATAGGAAGTATTCGATTCCCTCGGAAGCCTCGTAACGCTCAACCGTAAGCTTTACGTGGTCGGGGTTTGGTGTTAAACCTTTCTTGAGTTCTACGTGGCCTGCCTCCCTGCAGCGTATGCATCTGCAGCGGAGCCCCAGCCGGGCTAGCTCCCGCTGAACTAGCTCTCTTAGGTTTCCGGCTTTTACGCCTGCCACGATGAGCTGGGCTGGAATATCCCTCTGGATGCGTTGGATGCGAACCCATCTTGGAAGCTTTGGCTTCACTTCAACCAGCAGTTTAACAGCGTCTTCAACGGTGTATGGCTGGTATTCGCCTCGAAGCCAAAGCTCGTGAAGCCTGGTTCCCTCAAGCACTAGGGTTGGATAAATCTTGAGCATGTCAGGTCTATAGTCGGCTTCGGAGAACAGTTTTCGAAAGTCTTCTAGGTCGTCTTCTACGCTGAGGGTTGGGAGGCCGGGCATCATGTGGTAGCATACCTTCATTCCGGCATCCTTTAGAATGCGGGTGGTTTCAACCACGTCGGCTAGGCTGTGACCCCTATCAACCAGCCTATAAACCTCTTCATGGAGGGTTTGAACACCTATTTCCACGCGGGTTACGCCCTGGCGGAGCATTCGGTCTACTTGAGGCTCCTTAGCCCAGTCAGGCCTAGTCTCCACGGTTATGGCTGTATTCCTGATGGGTGCCTGCTCCGCAGCCCTTACGGCCTCCTCAAGGCTTCGGGTTTGAACCCCCGCGAGGGCTTCAAGGCAGCCCTTAACAAACCAGTCTTGATAGTCAGGCGGGAAGGAGGGGAAGGTTCCACCCATAATTATGAGTTCTACCTTGTCGAGGGGGTGACCCAAAGCCTTAAACTGCCTCAGCCTAGATTCCACCTGCCTCCTTGGGTCATAGCTGTTTTGGATTCCGCGAAGCGCTGCCGGCTCCCTCCCAGTATAGCTTTGGGGGGTGTTCCTACTAGGCCCACCGGGACAGTAGGCGCAGTGGCCATGGGGACATGGGTAAGGCTTAGTCATGACGGCTACCACTAAGACTCCGCTAGCCCTCCTAATCTCCTTCCTCCTCAAAAGTTTCAGGGCTTCAGGGTTTTCCTCAGCAGCCTGGAGGAGCTGGCTGTGGCTTGGGATCCCCCTGAGGCCGTAGCGTTGGGCTAGCTTCGCTTTAGCCTTTTGAAGGCTAAGCTTCTCTTCTTTAACTGTTTCGAGGAATTCTTGGATGGCTTCGGCGGGCAGGCTCAAAGGTTTCACCTTAAGGCTTCAGGTTTAAGATTTCACAGAGCTTCCTGTAAAGGTTTTCAGAGGCTTCCGGGTCTGGAGCCTCAGGGTTGCTTGGGTTTGGGGTGGTTCGGCCGAAGAGGCATAGGACTTCCATGCCGAGCTGGGAGGCCGCCCCTGCGAGGAGGCCTGAAAAGCCTAGGAAAGGTCCGACATAGCCTGGTTTAAGCCCGTAAAGCTTCTCAGCCTCCTCTAGGAGGCTTCGGGTTGAGGCGGCGCAACATACGGGTTCACCTTCGAGGGCGTAGCCAGCTAGGATGTAGAGGCGTTTAACGCCTTGGTCGGCTAGGAGGCTGGTGGCGGCTTCTGCGGCTTCATATTGCCCGTAAAAGTTTGCATGGTAGCCTTCAACGATTAGGGCTTCGAAGGGGTTTGAAGCGTAGCTTACCTTAACTTTTGGAGGCTCCGGCTTCCCATTCTCTACGAGGATTCCTCCATCGCCGTATGCTTGGGGTTTAGCCGCATAGGTGGGGATGGTGTCGTAGGACACTGGAAACTCTAGGCAGCGGATTTCAGCCATGGGTTGAGGCTTCAGCTTGGCTTTAAGCTTGGCTAGGGCTCCCCAGCCCACCGACCTTAAACCCGGAGAGCTAGCTACAGCCAGCTGAACAGGTTTAGGAGGCTTGAATAGGATGTGGGTGAAGCATGAAGCCTCAAACATAGTATTGCTTCTCCCTTTCAGATGGGCGTCCAGACCTTAAAACCTGCTCAAGCACCCGCTGCTCCAGCTCAGCCAGCTTCTCCATGAATTCTTCGGTTAAGGCGACCTGCCTCTCCAAGCCTGAAAGGTCAAGTTTAACTTCCAAAATGTTTAGGAGGACTTGGAGGAGGGCTCGGGAAGCCTTAGCGTCAACCACAGGCCTCCCGGAAGGGGTTGAATAACCTGGGGTTTCGGCTAGGAGGCAGACACCCTTAAACCCTTTAAACTTGGCCTCGCCGATTATGAGGCCTTGAACCCCCTCAATCTTCCCTTTTTCAAGCGTTGAGAGGCCATATTTCGCCTTAAGCTCGTTTAACAGCTCATGGCTGGTGGCAACCGCGTAGACGGTTGGCTCTTTCTCCGGAGGCCTGTATTCGACTAGGTGGCCTGTAAGCGAGTAAACCTCGCGGAGGCCGAGTTTCTCAGCCCGGCTTAGGAGTTCTTGGGCTAGGACGTGTTGGCCTTCAGGGCTTACGGGCTGAGCGTTGCCGGTGAAGATGAGGAGGTCTCCCTTGCCTGTCGGGTTTTTCCAGCCGTAAAGCTGGCATTTTAAGGTTTCAATTAACCCTTCCCTAGTGATTACCACTTGGGGAGGGAAGTGGTCGGAGTAGACGTCGTATAGGAGGGTTGGCTTTAGCTCGCTTACCAAGTAGTCTACGGCCTGCTTCCCCACGAAGCCGACGTCCGGCAGGCCTATAATTAACCGGGCCTCCTCGAAGCTTCCCTCCCCTCTCTGCTTCCAGCGAACCTTCAACTCTAAACCCAGAAATAACAGCATAGCCTAACCCATATATAGCTATGTGCGGCCTGAAGCCTCAGCAGCCGATAACGCTGTATACCTATGGGCATTCAACCCGCAGCCTAGAGGAGTTCATTCAAACCCTTAAGGCTTTAAAGGTTGAGGTGGCCGTTGACGTTCGAAGGTTTCCAGGCTCAAAGAAGTACCCCCATTTTTCTAGGGAAGTCTTAGCTGAGGAGCTTCCTAAAGCCGGGATAAGATATGTTTGGCTTGGGGAGCTGCTTGGAGGCTATAGGCCTGGAGGCTACCAGAACTACATGCGAACCAAAACTTTCAAGGAAGGTTTTCAAAGGCTTGTGAAGATGGCTGGTGAGGCTAGAACCGTGGTTTTCTGCTCTGAAGCCTTATGGTTCCGGTGTCATAGGCGTTTCCTAGCCGACAGGCTTACCAAGCTCGGCTTTCAAGTTTACCACGTCTATGATGCGAAGAGGCTCAGCCTCCACAAGGTTAAGCGTAAACGTTAACCCCACTTCTTATAGAGCCTGTGGGGTAAACCAAGCTGGTCCAGGATTTTCCCAACGATGAAGTCGGCTAACTGCTCCAGGCTTTTAGGTTTATGGTAGAAGGCTGGGCATGCTGGTAGGATTGTGGCTCCAGCCTCTGCGGCTGCTACTAGATTGCGCAGGTGCACGAGGCTTAGCGGGGTTTCCCTAACCACTAGAATTAATGGTTTACCCTCCTTTAGGCAGACGTCGGCAGCCCTGAGGAGCAGGTTTTGACTGTAACCGTGGGCTATGCCTGCCAAGGTTTTCATGCTGCATGGAACCACCACCATGCCGTCATGGGTGAAGTCCCCGCTGGCAATGGAGGCTTCCAAGTCTTCAGGCTCATAGCTTCGAGAAGCCATTCTCTTCAAGGTTTCAAGTTTAACTTCAGCCTCAGCCCTAATCACCTTTTCAGCGGCTCTCGTAACCACTAGGTGGGTTTCAACCTTCAATTTTCGGAGGGCTTGAAGCAGCCTGACGCTGTAGAGGATTCCTGAGGCTCCGCTTATGCCAACTATCACCCGTTTTCCTGGCAAGCGTCTATCCCTCGACAAAGTCTCGGAGGCTCCGCTGCCCCCTATTTTCTTTAAGCCTTAAAACGTGAAGCGTTAAATCGTCTAAGCTTTTAAACTTAAGCCCTAGGAGAGGTTCGAAACCCCAACCCATACATTTGATGGCTGAAAGCGTGCAGGCGGCTAGTACGGCCCTAGTCCAGTCCTCGGTTTGCAGGTAGGCTGCTAAAAGCGCACCGCACCACACGTCTCCCGCCCCCGTAGTATCTTTGGGGGTTTGAACTAGGCCTGTTAGCGCTGGGATTAGCTGAGGCCTCCCGTTTTCAACTAGGATGGCTCCCATCTGGCCTAAAGTTATGGCAAGCCTTTTAGCTTTTAAGGCTTGAATGGCGTGGATGAGGCTTCCAGCCCCCGTAAGCGTTAAGGCTTCATGGTCGTTAACGACAAATAAGTCGACTTTTTCCGCGAGTTTTCGCAGGATACGCCTATACTTCGGCTGTTCAATATAGTCTGGAGAACTGTGCATTGAGACCCATATTCTAGGTGAAACCGATTTCACTTTTTCAATGAATTTCTCCACCTTTGGAGGCCTCATGGGTGCTAGGTGAATCAGGTTTCCCTCCTTAATCCAGTGGGCTGGAAGGTCTGAAACCTTAATGGCTGCTCCCGCCCCTGTTAAGGCCTCTAAATATTTTGCCCTAAAGGTTTCACCGTAGTTGATGGTGAACCTTGTGGTTGGAGCATTTACAAGTTTAACCTGGGAGCCTGGAAAGTTTGAGCGGAGTAAGTCTAGGAATTTGAAGTCTGGGCCTACCGCCGTAACTAGCTTGACATGGTCATAGATGGTTCTAGCTCCTAAAGCCGCGTATAGGGCTGCTCCCCCGGGCTGAATTCTCTCCCCCCAAATATTCTTAATCCTGTCGATGGAAACATGGCCTACGAAGATTAGTAAAGGAGTTTTCGACATCTTCGACAACCAGCAGTATAACCGTTAAGAATAAAGCTTATCGGCTAAGATTAAAAGTATTCCACTGGCTATGGCCTTTAACCAGCCGAGCTTTGAAGCAGAATACTTGAGGAAGCAGCTTGAAAAGTTAAAAAGTAAAGTGGTTTGGGACGAAAAATTCACTGGTAAGTTTCAAGTTTTCAGGGATAGGGTTCACGCTGGGGAGCTTCTCGCCTCCCTGATAGGGTTGGGAAAACTTCCGGGAGGTATGGTTCTAGCCATACCGAATGGAGGTATACCGGTAGGCATAACGGTGGCTCGAAGGCTCAACCTAGGGTTCGACCTAGCCATTTGCAGGAAACTTCAAATACCATGGAACACGGAGGCAGGCTTTGGAGCCATCGCCCCAGACGGCTCCACGATTTTAAATAGAAGGCTTGTCGAACATTTAGGCTTAGACCGTGAAACCATTGAGAAGCAGAAAGCTAAGGCCCTAAGGCAAATCTTGGAAAGGGAGAGGCTTTTCCGCGGGGGTGAGGCTAGGCCAAACCTGAGAGGCCTGCCAGTGCTACTCGTAGATGATGGACTTGCCTCAGGCTACACCATGCTGGCAGCCGTAAGATACGCAGTTAGCCTGGGGGCTTCAAAGGTTTTCGTGGGGGTGCCTACCGCCTCTCCCGGGGCTTTAAGCCTTGTGGCCGGTGAAGTTGAGAAGATTTACTGTGTGAACGTTCGAAGCGACCTTCTGGGTTTTGCAGTGGCAGACGCCTATGAACACTGGTATGACCTTAGCGATGAGGAAGCTTTAGCATGGCTAAGAAAGTTTAAGGGTTAAGCTCGACAAATTCGACTTCAAGTTTTTCTAAGTCTAAGAAAGCTATGGTCTGTTTGCCTGTAAGGTATCCGCAGGCTTCACCCGGGTTTACTATTAGGGTTCTTCCAACCCTAATGGCTTCAGGTTTATGGGTGTGGCCTCGAACCACAGCCCTATAGCGGCCTGAAAGCGCTAAGGCCTCCACTAGGGGCTGATAAACCCCATGGATTAAGGCTATTTTCCAGTTGCGGGCTTCAACCTCTGCAAATTCTCCCCTAATCTCCGCTCCCAAGGTTTCAAGGTAGCGCTGCCTTAAAATCTCCTTTTCACCGTCGACGTTTCCATAGACTCCTATAAGCTTAGGCTTTAAGCCTTGGAAGAATTTGGCCGTAAAGGGTGAAACATAGTCTCCCGCATGAAGCACTACTTCAACATTCCTCCGGTTAAAGGCTTCCACGGCTTTTCGGATGGCTTCCACGTTGTCGTGGGTGTCGGATATTAAGCCTATGAGGGTCAAGGCGGTCTTTCCTCGCTTATTGGATGGGGGCTCGGCTCTGATGTCACTCTTCACGCAAGCTCCGCAATACCAGCTTTCCTCATAGCCCCCAGAAACATTATAGGTTCACCGGGTTTCAAATATGTAGCGCAGGTGTTGGAGATGGAGGCCGACTTCACGCTTAAACCCGTAGGGGTAATTCATTCTCCCTATAAGGTTTCAGGTGAAGCCCCAAGACAGGGCCGAAGCAGGGAAACAGTCAGTGAAATCGAGGTTTTCCCGGAATTTGCGGAAGCTTTAGAAGGCTTAGAATCCTACCGCTACCTCATAATACTCTACTGGATGCATAAAAGCCTTCGAGGAAGCCTTAAAGCTAGGCCTCCAGGCCAGCTGAGGGAGAGAGGAGTTTTTGCCACTAGGTCTCCCCATAGGCCTAACCCCATTGGCCTCTGCCTAGTTGAACTCTTAAGCGTGGAGGGTGGAAGGCTTAAGGTTAGATGGCTTGACGCCTTAGACGGAAGCCCCCTACTCGATATTAAACCATACATCGACGAGGTTGATTCGCCCCCTAAAGGGGGCTGAACCCCGCTAAAGCTGGGTTATTTGAAACTCGCAGTATTCGTCCCCTCTAGCTTCACACTTAACCTCAGAAGCTTTAAACTCTCCACCGTATAGGCTGCTGAAAAGGCCTGCAAGAAGGCCTCTGAAAAGATCGCAGCCCACCTCATCAAACTTAAAATGCTTCCTAGCTGAGGCTTCGAAAAGCTCCCTAATTCTTACAACAGCCTCAATTTTCCCATCTTTCTCCTTAATGTCTATTTCCTCGGGTATTTGCCATCCAGCCGACATGTTATAGTGGAGGAAGAATTCGATGATTTTAGCTGGTGGCGGAGGCTTCTCCATCAGCCCCTCTAGGAGATTCCTAAAGTATTCTCCGAGTTCATAGCCGTAGGTGAAACCTGTCCGGTAGATTATGAAGCGGGCTCCCGAACCAAAGGTCTTGTAAAGTTCGCCTAGGGTTCTCGAAAACATTTCAGCGCTGAAAATAATCATTCTTACGCCTTTTCGGCTAGTTAGGGGGAAGTGGAAGGTGTCGGCTAAAATTCCCACTTCAGGCTTAGAAGCGTAAATGTCTAAAATTCCCGGAAGCCGCTGAAAATCTTTAACAACCTCTTCAGGGTTTTCAGTTCCGGTTACGTCTAGGAATAGGGTCCACTCAGAGCCCTCCTTTAAAACCTGCTTGAAAACGCTTACGGCTCTAAGATTATGCTTTGAAGCCACCTTAGAAAGGTGCTCATGAAACCTTACGCCTGCATCTCGGTAAAGGATGGAAATCATCATGAGTTTTCTTCCAGGAGCCAAAATCAGAAACGGGAACTCCTTCCCCCTCACAGCACGTCTGTCGTTCAAAGGGGCGGTCCTCCATTCAAACCCTTGAAATTCAGATAATTGGGTTTGCTTCAAAAATGTTACTTTAAAATCGAAATACTATAGATAATTTAACTTCACTCAGGTGAAACTTCAAATTCACAGTATGGGTCTCCCCTGGCAATGCATCGGATTTCCCTAGCCGTCATCCGCCTTCGGAAAAGCTCTGTTAAAACTCCTGCAATCATGCCTCGAACCAGGTGGCTGAAAGGTTTTCCCTCTTTTAAGCCTAATTCGCATTCGAAAGAGTGGTAGACGCGGATGCGCCCGTAGGGAGGCTTCACGCTTAGCTCAACGGTTTCCATAATTCCATAGCCGACGCAGTTAAACATGCTGGCGCTAATGTGGCGGTAAACGTTTACAGGGTCCGTTAGCCCAACCCTTCTCCCCATGTTTAAATGTCTCTTTCCAAATTCCCTGCCAGCCTCAAACCCTAAAAAATATAGGATGGCCTCCCCTCCAGAGCCTATACGCCTTTTTAGGTCTACAATGAAGCCCCGCATCCCCACATCTCTAAAAATTACGGCTCTATCTCCCCCAATCTTGATAGGACAGGAGACCACGTCGGCTATAAATCCATCAACGGTTGAAGGGATAGGGGACACCTCTTCCACGAGGCCAAGCCTTCTAAGTTTCCCAGCTACCTCCTCAACCCCAACCTTGCTTTCGGTAAAGTCTAGGAAGAGGAGGATGGTTGCCTCCTCCTCTTCGGTTAAAACCGAGTAGGATAAGTGGGAAACCTCAATCTTAAGCTCGCTTAGCATGGAGATAATGGCTTCAACAAGTTTTTGGGAGGGTCTAACGCGAAGGCGGAAGCCGTGAAGCCTCCTACCAGGCTGAAGGATGAAACGTCCCAAATCAAGGGCGTTAAAACTCATAGCCAAACGTCACCTATCCCTCCCCTCAAAACTCAACCTAATTAAACCTTATGCTTCAGCCAAGCAGAAAATAAACATACCCTTTCTTAAAGGAGAAAGGCAAAATCGCTTCATACCTTAGCTGAAGCTTCCCTTGTTTTCGATTTTAAGCAGAAGAAAAGTTTCGGGGTAGAATGTGGTAGCCCGGGGGAGATTCGAACTCCCGTCGGCGGGTCCAAAGCCCGCCATGCTTGTCCTGACTACACCACCGGGCTTCTTGAGATAATGTGTGTTTTAGCCTCCATATTAGGCTATCTTCGCCTGATGGGAGAAAGAGGGGGAATTCTACCTTTTGCAGGGTTGCCTCCGGCTTAAGACGGGTTTAACTCAAGATTACTCCTTGAGGAACTTTTTAACAGCCAGTTCGATGTCTTCCCTCTTCACGGTTTTACGTTTAGCGTGAGCGCAGTAATCCATGGCTTCTTTTGCGATTTTAACTGCCAGCTCTTCTAGGGCTTTCCTAAGCTCTTCGGCTGCAGCTTCACTTACTCTGTAGGCTCCAGCCTTCTTAATTAGCCTATGGAGTGGGGCCAGAGAAATTTCTTTTTCCGACAAGATTTGGCACCATTTTAAATTTTTAGCCTATAAGGGCCTAAATAATTTTTCGCCAGCTAAACTTTCAGCTTAATGCTTAAAAGAGGCAAAAATAATGGCTTTGAAGGCCGCTAATTAGCATGGGAGGCTAAAGGGGTGAGAGTTTGCATCAGCGATACGTTGATACGCATATCCACTTGGCAGATGAAGCTTACAAGGGGAAGGTCGACGAAATTCTCCGTGAAGCCTGGGAAGTTGGCGTTTTAACCGTGATAGCCAACAGCGAAGACTTTGAGTCGTGTATTCAAACGCTTAGGCTAGCTGAGGAATATTCCTGGAGGGTTCTGCCAGCCTTAGGCATACATCCATGGGTTGCCCCTGAAGTGGGTGAGAATGAGGCTGAGAGGGTTGTCCAGTTAATTTTAGATAACAGGGGTAGACTGGCTGCGGTGGGTGAAGTAGGCTTAGACTCAGGTTACACGCGTGGAGATAGGGAGGCTTGGGAGAGGCAGCTGAAAATTTTTAGGGTCATGCTTGAGGCAGCTGAACAGGCCAAGCTGCCAGTTATAGTTCACTCTAGGCGAAGTGTAGGCGAGGTTTTCGCTGAACTGGAGGCCTACGATCTTAGGAAGGTCGTCTTCCACTGGTTTAGCGGCTCTCTAGGACAGTTAAAACAGATTCTTGAAAGAGGCTACGCCATAACGGTTGGCCCCTCCATCTGCTATTCAAAGCATGTGAGGAGGCTTGTTGCTGAAACCCCGCTTGAGGCTTTGATGGCTGAAACCGATGGGCCTGTGAAGTTTAAGGGGCTTTTCGAGGATGGAGCTACCCCCTCGGCTATCCCCCTAGTGGTGGAGAAAATAGCTGAGGTTAAGGGGTTAAGCCTGGAAGAAACAGCTGCTGAAATTTTCTCCACATGTAAGAAATTTTTCATTAAGGTGGCTGAGGCTGAGAGGAGACTGCTCTAGAGAAGGAGGCAGATTTGGGGGACATATTTTACGAGGAAGTATAGGCCGAAGCCGGTTAAGACTAAGCTGCAGGCTTTCATGAGGCTTTCCTGATGTTTGAGGATGGTTTTCCTTCCGGACCACACTGCGTAGGCTATGAAGGTATACCAGGCTAGGTCTGCTGTGAAGTGGCCTATGCTCCAGAAGATTATTCCAAGATAGGAGGCGATAAGATAGGCGTCGAGGAGGAGGGCGAAGCCTAAGGTAGCCCACCACAATGGAACGCTGGGGTTTAGAATGGTGCTGAAGGCTATTCCGCCAACGTAAGGGTGAAGGTTCAAATGGGTGAAACCTCTGGGATTCCGCCCTTCAGACTTTGAAAGGAAACCTTTAACGCCGAAAATGGTTAGGAGGATTCCGCCTAAAACCCCCATGCCGACTGTTACAGGGAGGCTTTGAAGCACCACATGCACTCCCAGCACAATCATCAATATTAGTGGAAGTTCAACGCTGAAATGTCCTAGGGCGCTTAAGGGGCCTGTTTTCACCCCAGCCTCAGAACTCTTACCTAACACGTAGATTAGAAGGGGACCCGGAATTAAGACTCCTGAAAGCGCTACCACAAAGCCTAAAGCGAAGAGGTATGCTTCGACTAGGATGCCTCATCACCAGCGTTAAGATTTTGGGGTTTTAAGGGTTTAACTATTTTTCGGGGCGAAAGCATTTTAATGTTCAATATCCACCTGTTTTAAGGCCTGGGTGAGCTTGAAAGTTTGGGGCGTATAAGAACAGGGCTGGTCAAACGGATTTCACGAAGCCTCGTCGAAAAATATCCCAATCTCTTCACCACAGACTACGAGCGGAATAAGGAAATCTTAGGCCATGTTCTAGAGGTGGACTCTAAGAAGCTTAAAGACCAGATTGCAGGCTACATTACCCACCTTATGAGGATGCGGACACCCAAGGCTGAATAAACCCTTAAACAGTTTGAAAACTACCTTATCTTACGGGATGAAGATACTGACCTGAGCTGAGGCCTTAGGCCGATGGGGAGAATGCACCTCCGCAGACCTTCCCTAACCCTTAAAAACCCGTTTCCACAGAGTCTTCAAAAGGCTTTGCACGAAGCTTCCAGCCCTAGGCAGCCTAGTATCGGGAATTTTAAATTCAAGGTCTAACTCGATTTTCTCTACGGGCTCAAAACTTACTTTCTCGACTTCAAGCAGCCTCCTTAAATGTTCAACTTTAAACGGATTTAAGCCTAAGAGCTGGCAGACAGCTGCGTCAAGGCTTAAGGCGTTTGAGGAGGCTGCAAGCAGGTTTGTCTTCCTGATTCTGCCGTGGATGGGGCCATTGCCATCCATGGCGTATATGCCGTCTAGGAGGTTCATGGGAGGCTTGAAAATCTGGTAGAGGTCGAAGAGCACCTTGTCGATTTTCCAGTGATAAATGTCTTTATGCTTGTCTTGGATTAAGCCGAAGAGGTTCTTAACGCTTAAGCTTACCTTCGTTAATACATGAGTTTTTAGGACTGGAAGATTTAGGATTTTAGCTTTCAACGCCAGCTCAGGAAGCCTATAAACGCCATATTTGCCTGAGACTTCGATGGTTTTATCTCTGCTAAGGTTTACGACGGGGCATCCAAGGTTTAGCCTTGAGGCAAAGCTGTCAAAATCCTTACCTGCAGAGTCTGTTTCGCCAACATATACTTGGGAAGTTTTATCCCTAACCTGGTCGACGACCGCTCTGATTAAAGCTAGGTCTGTAGTTACGCCGACCCTAGGCTCCTTCAGGAAGTTAGGTTTCACCAACACTAGGTCGTTTCTTCCAAGCTGGCTTTTCCAGCCTAGCCTCCTAAAAACTTCTTCAACCGTCTCCTCCAAAATGTCAACCTTGAAAAAGTGGACTGTCATGGCTTACCCTGTTAAGCCAGTTTTTGGTGCGGCCGGCGGGATTTGAACCCGCGATCTGGGGCTTGGGGGGCCCCCATCCTACCAGGCTAGACCACGGCCGCTCTAAAATTAAGTCACTATTAAAGAGATTATTGTTTTTCGGTTTAAGGATTTGAGGAGGTAAAGGTTTATTCAGAGTTTGCTTGGTTAAATTTCTGGTGGGGGGTAGATTTTTGGTTTACTTAACCACCAGGGAAGAGGAGCGGATGCTTGACGGGGAAGAAGGTGAAGCCAAGAGGCTTGCCATGGAGATTCTTGTCAAGCTGGCTGAAGCCTATAAGGCTGAGAGGCTGATTGAAGTTAAAAGCTGCCATGTGGTTAACACCTGCTATAAGGATGTGATGGACGCTGGACTGGAGATAGTTGAAAAGTTTCCGTCTAACACTTTAATTCCATACTGTTTTTGGCTTGGTATTTGAGAAGTTTGACCGTGGTTTCAGCCCTTACATTGTTCCAAATAAAATTTTTACCTTTAAAGACTTTCCTCCAAAGCTCTATTCAACTTTCTCCTGCAGACCTGACAGAAGTCGTCAGCCTTCCTATCCGTGTCCAGTATGCTGTTGGAGAAGTGCATTACGCAGGAGGGGTTGGGGCAGTGGGTAAGCCCGAAGGTATGGCCGAGCTCGTGAACGGCTTCCTTCCTAACCCTACTTAGGAAGAGTTCGCCGTCGGTTTGGCCGTAGATTTCAGGTTTAAGCCTGTAAAGGGATATGATGGCGTATTTTCCCGGGCATTGAGCCTCCCCGAAAACGAAATTCAACCCCTGAACGTAGAGGTCGACATCGGTTATGGCTAGGATTCTATGGCTCTCAACCCCTGAAAGCTCGGTTAAAAGCTTAAAGAGCAATCTGGTTGAATGATACTGGTTTCTTCTAGGCGAAAAAGCGTCTTTCAAAATTTTGCCGTTGATTCTGCTGATGCTGATGGATTGAAGTTTGGGGAAAACTTTTTGAAGGTGGTTTTTAAGTTGGGGGAGAAAGTTTTCGTTCTTCAAGTTTATGAGGGCTAGGTGTAGGCTCCATACTTCCATGTTTTAGTCAGCCCCAATTCTGGAAGCTTTGGCTACGGTTTTATGCTTTTCCACCTATAAATACACTTATTTATTTTGCATAGGCGAGTATAATCATATTTGATTAAAAATACGTTTAAATTAATGGTTTCACCTAATCTTAGTGTAGGAAAAATTTCCGTGGTTTCCGATGCCCGCTAAAAAGTTTGGGATAAGGCTTATTGACGACCTCCTGTTTGAGGAGCCTGAAAATTTAGGTTCAATACTTATCCTTGGCGATGGCGGTTCTGGTAAGAGTACCCTTTGCAAGCAGTTTGCCTATGAGGGTCTTAAAAATGGGGAAGCCTGCATCTATGTGGCTATAGACGAGTCTCCTGAGGAGATTATCGCCGGGATGAGGCGTTTCAACTGGAATGTAGACGAGTATCTGGAGGATGAAACCTTTAAGGTTTTGAGTATTGCCCCGGCTGAGCTTTCAAATATTAACGCCTTAAACCTTAAGCTTACGGAGAGCTTCGCTAGGCTGGGTAAAAACCGTTCTGGAAGGGTGATTATAGATTCGCTTACAGCCCTATGTAGCACCCTTGACAGGCCTACGGTAATTATAGACTTCATTAGGCTGCTTGGTAGGAAGGTTAAAAGTTTGGGCTCCATCTGTTTTTACACGCTTAACAGGCAGGGCTTCGACAGCCGCCTCATCGAGCTGGTGAAGGATGTTTCCGACGGGGTTATTGAGCTTAAACTTGAGGAGGAGCAGGGCCGCCTAAGACCCTACCTTAGAATCTTCAAGATGAAGGGTATAAACCACAGTAAGAAGTGGGTTCCCTACACCATCGACCGCTACTATGGTTTACGCTTCTACGTGCCTAGGGTTCTCCTAGTTGGGCCTAAAGGGGCTGGTAAGAGAACCTTGGTTGAAAGGCTGGCTGGGGAGTGGAAGCCTCAGTTTAGGGTTTCAGTTGGGGAGCTTGAGTTAGAGGTGGTTTTGGGTGGGGATAAAACCAGCCTAACCAGGCAGCTTATTTCCAGCGACATTTCAGGGGTAATTGTTATGGCTGATAGCGCCGATCCTTTCGGCCTACCGGAAGCAGTGAACATGTTGCAGGAGCTTTACAACCCCTCCACGCCCACCATTTTCCTAGCCAACAAACAAGACTTGAAAGACGCTATAACGCCGCAGAACATTCGGGACGAGTTTAACATACCTGAGGGGGTTAAAATCGTTGGAACCGTGGCTTTAACTGGTGAGGGCTTGGAGGAGGCCCTTAAAACCATGCTTAAACTCATAATTAAAGTTCCGGTTTGAGGGGGTTTAAATGGGGGAAAAAGCCTTCACGGTTAAGGGTTTGCCGGGCAGGTCTCCAGCTGCATACCGGTTTAAAACGGGGATTCCCGAGCTAGATAAGGCTTTAAACGGCGGGATTCCTGCCACACTCACCGTTCTGGTTTTAAACGACCCTGAGAATGATGCTTCCACCTTCTGCCAGCAGTTATGTTGGGAGGGTTTAACCAACGATGAGGTGTGCGTGTATATTACGTATGACCACCACCCTGACGTGATTAGGAGGAATATGCTTCGCTTCGGCTGGAATGTGGCGCCCTACGAGCAGGAGGAAGACTTCATTATAGTTGACTGTTACTCTGGAAGGCTTGGGGAGAGGGGGGTTGAAAGGTTCTGGCTGGAGAAGCCTTTCGACGCTCTAGCTCTCCTCGAACTTTTCAGGAAGCTTGAGAGGAAAATTAGATATGAGAAGGCTGGGAGGCCTGTAAGGGTGGTTCTCGACTCCTTTTCCCCTCTAGCCCAAGTTATAGGCTTCATGGATACAAGTAAGATTGTTTTGAAGCTTCAGAGCCTGGCTAAGCACGGCATCTACCTGGGTATAGGCGTGGTTCATAAGGGTATTCATGGCGCTGCCGCCGAATTTATAGCTAAACATGTTTCCGAGGGTGTTATTGAGCTTTACACTAGGGAGGAGAAAGGCCAGTTAAAACAGTATATCCGTGTTTCAAAGATGTGTCTTACCAGGTTTGACAGCTCGGAGATAGAGTATGTGCTGGGAGACGAGGGCATCGTTGCTGTTCCGAAACTTTAAGCATAGCGTTTTGAAACCACGTAGGAAAGGCGGATAAGCTGGTTTTTAGCTGGACTTGGCTTTAAGACTTCCAGGTGTTTCCTGCCTTCTTCGGCTAGTTTTAGGCTTAGCTCAGCAGCAGCCTCAATGGAGCCTGCTTTTCTAAAGATTTCCCTAGCCCTTTCAATTTCCCAGTCTTCTATTTTTTGCCTGCCTAGGAGGCTTTCAAGAAACTTTAGGTCTTCCCCCTCAGCGTTGTTGAAGGCGTGGATTACTAGGAAGTTTCGCTTCCTGTTGCGGATGTCGGCGAAGATGGGTTTTCCAAGCCTGGAGGGTTCTCCCACCACATCTAGGAGGTCGTCGTGAACCTGGTAGGCCATTCCAACTTTTTCGGCGAAACTGTAGATCGCGGAGATTTCGCTGGTGGTTCCTCCCCCTACGATGGCTCCGGCTGCTGCTGAGGCTGCTAGGAGGGCTCCCGTTTTAAGCCTCACAATAGCCATATAGTCTTCCTCGCTTATCTTGTCGGCTCCTGTGAGCTCTAGTTCGAGGAATTCTCCTTGAACCGTCTGTCTGGCGGAGTCTCCTATCAGCTTTAGGAGGAGGTAAAGCCTTTCCTGGGGGATTTTAAACCTCTCGTATTCGGCTAGCCTGTGGAAGATTTCGAAGACTAGTAAGTCGGAGATGAGCATGGCTTTCTCCGTCCCCCAGAGGGCCCAGGCGCTTAGCTTCCCCCTTCTCCTTACACCCTTATCTATTATGTCGTCTTGGATGAGGGCGGCTGTGTGGGCTAGCTCGTAGGCTATGGCTACGGGTATGGCTGGCTTGGGGTCTCCGCAGATGGCTGCGCATGAGAGGAGGGCTAGGAGGGGTCTAAGCCTTTTACCCCCAGCCTTAATAACATAGCGTATGGGGAGTTCGAGGTAGGCCGGATAATTTACGGTTATTTCTTCAAGCCTGGAGTTGATGAGGTCGACATAGTTTTGAATGGATTTTAAAAATTCTTCGTCAGAACACCAGACTTGAGAGTCGACTTTACCGTCCTGCAAAATTCATCAGATATGGTTTTAAACTTGAAGAAATTTAAATTTTGCGGATTTTTCTTGAAATTAAGGATTTTTAAAGGGTTTTAAAGCAAAATATCCGAGAATAAGGCTTATATTTAGATTTGAAGTGGCATGTTTAAACCACTTTAAACTGGTGGACATCTATTTTCAGACGAATGGGTTCAAGTTTAATGTTTAAAAGAGCTTCCAGGCATCCTTTCATGATGCTGGAGGGTAGGGCGGGGGATATTACTTGGATTAGGTCTTTTGAGGGAGCCTGGAAGTGTCCCCAACCCATTTCGTCTAGAAGCTTCATGGCTGCGTTCCAGTCTTTGGAGCAGTCTACCTGCCGGTGGAAGAGGGCGAAAGAGGCTAGGATTTCGCCTATTTCGCGTCCGAGGTCTTCGTGGTCTTCCTCTGGTATATGCTCGATAAGCAGTTCTAGGGCTTTCTTGATTATGACTACGACGCGGACGGGGCCTACATTCAATATGCCTGGCTGCCAACGGTCTAGGGTGAAATTTATCCCGAACTTCACGCATTTTTCCACAAATTCTTTGAGGGAGCGAACTCTGCCCTCTTCGATAAGCTTCTCGATGTATTTGACGTCCTGCTCGTCTAGCTCAACGGAGGTTATTCTACTCATAGATTTCACTTAGCCTTATTGCAGTAAGTTTGAGCTTAAATTTTCCTAATACTTTTATGCATAAATATTTTTTTAACATTAAAATGTATTGGGCTGTTTAATTCAAAATACTACTTACAAATGTTAAACAACGATTTTAAAGGAGAAACGATAAAATACATAAGTCTGGATTGTTATCCATAAGTTTCGCCAGCCCTAGGGACTCTATTGAAGCGAAGGGTGTTAGGCTTTGTCGGAGGAGCTAGCTAAGACGGGGATCGACGGGCTAGACGAGGTGCTTGGCGGCGGGATCCCTAGAGGGCGCTGCATCCTCGTGGTTGGAGGTCCAGGCACGGGTAAGACTATTCTTGGAGCCCAGTTCATTTATAATGGAGCTAAGAAATACGGGGAGAAGGGTTTAATCGTAACCTTGGAGGAGGGTGCAAGCATACTTAAGGCTGACTTGGCCAAGCTGGGCATGGACTTGGATGAGTTAGAAAATGCAGGTATGATTAAGGTTATCGATCATTCCGTGGTGAATTATTTACCTTCGGAGAAGTTTAGGGAGCTAGTTAAATTTATGGATATGCCTGTGTTTAAGGTTGTGAGTCTGCTTGAAACCCTTAAGAAGGGTATAAGCTCGCTGGGTGCTTCGAGGGTGGTGATAGACTCGGTTTCAGCTTTAACCTTCCAGGTTGCCGACCCAATTGAGCGCCGCCTCCACACCATGCTTCTTTTCAAAACGCTTCTAGACTCTGGATGCACCTCCATCGTGATTTCTGAGGCTAAAACAACCCAGCTTGAGAGGGAGTTTATTTTTGAGGAGTATCTGGCTGACGGCGTTATCGTCTTGCAGAATATTTATCAGGAAGGAAACGTGATTAAATGTGTTTACGTGGAGAAGTTGAGGGGGATGTCTCACGACACCCAGCCTCGACCCTACAGGATAGATTACGGTGGGATAACCGTGTTCCCCAAGGAGAGAGTTTTCTATAAGCTTTAAGCTGGAGGTGTTGGAAGACAGGTGGAGTTGAATCCTTCGGCAGGGTGTATTAGGGAATGAGTACGCCGACGGAGCCGAAGGTTAACACGGTGTCGAGCAAAAAGTTAGCCATAATCTTTAAGCTTCTGGGGAAGGGTGAGCTGAATATAGCGCCTGTAATCGACCACAAAGTAGGTGTCCGCTACCCGCTGATTGAGAAGAGTTTGAATCTTAAGCCTGAAGAGGTTCCTGAGCTGCTTGAAGCCCTTACCCTTGAAAAAGTTTTAACTCGCAGCCTCTACGATAAGGTTTTTGCCTGTCCGCGCTGTGCCTCCATTAATCTTTCGCCTAGGGGTATATGTCCAAGCTGCGGCTCCTTCGACATTGAGAAGAAGAGGCTTGTAGAGCATTTACGATGTGGAACCAAGTTTATTGAGAACAAGCTTTTTGAGGGTTATAAGCCTAGGTGTCCGAAGGATGGGGCTGAACTGGAGCCCCACGAGTATAGGGTTTTAGCCTCCTGGTTTGAATGCAACGTTTGTAAGCGTAAGTTTGACGCTCCGGAGGTTGGGATGCACTGCCTCAACTGTGGGCTGGATTTTAAGGCTAGGGAGGGTGAATTCCTCGAAGTTTACAGTTACGCTTTAAGCGATGAGATGTCGGTTTACGTTAAGAAGCTTAGCAATCTTAAGCTGCTGGCTGACGGCCTTACCTCGCTGGGCTACGACGTGCACTTTATTGAAAGCCTTGAAGGCCTCTCCGGGAGTAAGCATAACTTTGACTTGGTGGCTTACAAGGCTGAGGGGAACAGGCAGGTTAGAATCGTGATAGACCTTTACTCTAACGATAGGGAGATTGATGGAAGCGTGATAATAAGCATGTTTGCCAAGGTTTTGGATGTTAAGCCTGATAGGGCTGTTTGCGTCGCCATTCCCTCGCTTTCGGATGTGGGTAAAAATTTGGCTAAGCAGTATAACATTGAGGTGGTTGAAGGGGTGAACATTGAGGAGGCGGCTTCAACCCTGAGCAGGAAGCTCTCCTAATTTTAGGAAAGCATTTAAACATTTTTGAACGTTAAACTTTAACGCGTTTCCCCGCCTTTAGTCTTTGAAGGCTTATTGGGCGGTTTAATTGGAGTCGAGAGCCGATAGGAGAAATTACCCTGTTATTAGCACTGAGATTGCAGCCTTGGACAGGCTGCTTGGGGGAGGCTTCCCCGACGGCAGCGTCATAATTTTGATGGGGGAACCTGGCTCAGGCTTCGACCTCTTCGCCCAGCAAATCATGTATTTGAAGGCTAGTAGAAGCGGGAAGAAGGTGGTTTACTTCTCGATTGACAGGCCGGCTGAA
>CAZAJK010000002.1:22962-25056 GCA_964485425.1 uncultured Candidatus Bathyarchaeia archaeon
GAAGATGTGAAAAGCGAGATGGCCATCTACGGCTGGGATGTTGACGTCTTAGTTAAGCGGCAGGCTGACGCCTGGAAGTTCGTTGACGCCTACACTCCGAGGCAGGAGGTTAGACGTGGGATGACTGGGCGTAGGGTTATAGCTGAAATTCTCACCACCCAGCTTCCCGTAGCCATTGAGGAGGGACGCTACGCGGTGATTGACACCTTCTCCTATATTTTACTATTCTATGAGCTTAAGGACATAATCGAAATCATTGAGATGGCTATTTTCTATGCGAGGAGGCATGGGGGCCTACATTTTTTCCTGGTGGTTCCAGGCCTCCACGACTCTAAGACGCTTACCACCGTGGCGCATTTCGCCGACGGCCTAATAGAGTTTCACCTAAACCCTGAAGAGGAGGAGGCAGCTGGAGCCATCAAGATTAGGAAGCTTAGGAAGGTTCACCACGTTTTAAGGTCTATTCCGTATAGGATTACCAGTGAGGGGATAAGCATAGAGACCACCATGAGGGTGGCTTAGGCTGAGTCCTCCAGCTCTTCCTCCTCTAGAAGCCTAGCCCTCCTACGTTTTAGAACCATGGCGGCTGAGGCTGCTCCAGCCGCCACCACGGCTATGGCAGCCATTCCCATGGGGCTTTGCAAAAGGTTGAAGATGTCTTCCCTAGGTTTAACGGTGACTATGACTTGTTCGGCTGGGAGGGTGGAGGCGGTTTGGCCTCCAACATACTTGTAGGTTACGGTGGGGTTTGGCAGGGAGAAGTTTCCAGCCTCCTTAAACTTCACCGTGTAGGTTAGGGTGTAGGTTTGGCCTGGTGGGAGGATGGCTGTGAAGCCGCTGGTGGAGCCTTCCATAACCTCCAGGTATGGGGGGGCAAGGTCTGTGACGGCTACGTTGAGGGCTTCAAGGTTTTTGCCGACGTTTTTTACGAGCAGGGTTATTTTGGCTTTTTCTCCAAGCTTCAGCTCGGCTGGCTCAATGGTTTTCTCTACGAGGAGTTTGGGTGCTACTACCACGTTTTCTACGGGGTTTGACTCCGCCTTGAAGGTTTGGCCGTAAAAGGTGTATTCGACTAGGGCTTTAGGCAGCGTGTATACTCCGTCGATGGAGGGTTCAGCCACGTAGCTGAAGGCTGCTTTGCCTCCTGGCTCTAGAGCTTCAACCTTCAGGGTTAGGTTTCCCTCTTTGAGGTTGAAGCCTTCCGGCAGGCTGTCTACTATTTTCAGGTTGTAGATGGGTGCGGCTCCCTCATTTTTAACCTCAACTTGGATTTTGAGGGGCTCTGACTGGAGGGCTCTCTCTGCTAGGAGCGTCTTTTTAACGGTGAGGCTTGGAGGTGGGATGGTGAGCTTTACCGGGTTGGAGGTTTGGGTGAATTTTAGGTGGAGGAAGCTGTAGCTGGCTGAGGCTGGCGGAAGCTCAACGCTTTCAAACCTGGCTACGGCAATCTTATAGGTTAGGGTGTAGCTGTCTCCTGGACCTAAAGCCTCTATTTCGCCTTGGGTTTCACCTGAGGCTAGGTTGTATCCTTCTGGGAGGCTGTCGGCTACTTTAAGGCTTCTAATGGGAAGGCTGCCCTCGTTTGTGACGGTTACGGTGACGCTTATGACTCCCTCCTCTGGGGCGAGTTCAGCCTCCTTGGCTAGGCTTAGGGTGGCTGAGGTTACCGGAGTGTTTTCGGCGTAGAAGGTGAGGGTTGAACCTGTCTCGGATACTTTGGCTATGGCCATGGTTGGAAGTTGAACGAAGATTTCAGGCTGTCTAACTGCAACCTTATAGGTTAAGCTTATGGGCTCCTCGAGGTTTTCAAGGGCCACTGAGCTTTTCAACATTCGGGTTAGGCCTGACACGGGGTTGAAGTCTCCCCCAACATATTCCAAACCTTCAGGCAGAACCTCGTATAGGTCTACTTCCCCCGCTGGAAGCTTCCCAACAGCCTTCAGGGAAACCTTGACTTGGAAGGTTTCATCTATGGCTGCTAGCTGCCTATCTACCTGCTTTGAAATTTCAAGTCTTGGCAGGTTTTGGCTTAACGCGTAAATTGGAGCGGAGTTGGCTTCAACCATTTTCGCTTCTGATGTGATAGCCCCAGAT
>CAZAJK010000002.1:25066-26418 GCA_964485425.1 uncultured Candidatus Bathyarchaeia archaeon
CTTCCACCTGAGGTTTCCTCGCTGAAGAAGGTTATGGTGGTGTTTTTCCCTAGGTCGAAGACGGGGTTAACCCCGTAGATTTCAGCTGAGAAGTCGACGGTGGCTGTGGAGGCTGGGGGGATGTCTCCCACCTCCTTTGAAACCCATCCCCCCTCGGTTTTCGCTAAAATGCTTACGGTGGAGGCTGTTGAGTTGCCTATGTTGGCTAGGGTTAGCTCAGCCTTAACGGTTTGCCCTCCCTCCGCGGTGATGGATGTAGCCTCTAAGATTGGGATGAGAGAGGCTGTTTGCGCTCCGAGACCAGCCACCACGCTGTTAGACTCGGCGGTGTAAAGGTTGAGGAGGGTTTCATCGGTGTAGGTTACCTTGGCTGGAGGTATCTCAAGGATTTCACCTTCAGTTATGGCTTCAACGTTTAGGACGTAGCTGGCTTCCATGGTTTGCCCTGGGTCTATCCTAGCGAAGCTGACCGTGTATTCGCCTTCCGAGACCGCCGCGTAGGTTGAAAGGGCTTCATAGGCTTCGCTGTCATCTAGCTTCACGTTTAAGGCTGCTCCTTCGCCTAGGTTGGTGAGATAGATGGTGACTTTAACCTGGTCTCCTTCCAGCCATTTGGCTCTATCAATAACCTTGGTGGCTTGGAGGTAGGGCTGCCCAGCCATGCTTAGAGCGTAAACCACGTAAATGTCAGGGTAGTTTTCCACCCCTTCAAAGCTTCCCTTTAAGCTTCCTCCAGCCTCCACGGTTAGGTTGGGAATTAAAGCCTTACTTATGGCTCCGCAGTAAATTTTCACTTCAACCTCTGAGGAGGCTGAGCTGGGTGAGGCCTCAATATAGGAGGGGTAGTTGAAACATTTTTTAACACTCGCCTTAAAGGAGTTTAACCCCTCCTCTGAGGCTTCGGCTAGGTGAACCATTCTCAACTTGACGGTGGAGGTGCCTCCTTCAAATTCTAATCCTATCATGGCGAAGCCTGCTTCCCTGTAAAGGTTTGGGTTTACCAGTTTGGCGAATCCTCCGTATTCTGAGGGAATATGGTCTTCATAGGCTTCGAGAAAGTCTTGGAAGCGGGTGGGCGAATAGTAGGCCTTAAGGTTTCGCTCCCCAAGACCTGCAAGCCAAAGCCCCGACATCTCATAGAACCTTACCGGGAAAAGCTGTTCGATTCGCTCTAGGAGGAGAGAAATCTGACTGTTTACGGCTTCCTCCTCAGCTTCTGGGGAAACCTCGACTAGGAGGGTTACTCCTTTGGGGAGGTTTGGGAGGTCGGTCCAGAAGAAGCTTTGAGGTGGGGGTTTGCTCACAGCCCATAGGGAGATGTGGGTTAGGGCTGAAAAGTCTTGGGGGGTGAG
>CAZAJK010000003.1:0-17708 GCA_964485425.1 uncultured Candidatus Bathyarchaeia archaeon
GGAGCATGTAACCCTTGAGGAGGGAACAGGCTGCGTTCACACAGCTCCAGCCCATGGGCCGGAAGACTTTGAGGTTGGAAGCAGGTATGGGCTTCCAGTTTTCTGCCCCGTAGACCAGAATGGAATCTTCACGGCTGAGGGGGGTAAATATGCTGGCAGATTCTTCCGCGATGTTAATCCTCAGGTTATTGAGGATTTAAGGGTGAAGGGGCTTCTAGCCAAAGCAGGTGAAATAGAGCACGAGTATCCCACGTGTTGGAGGTGCGGAACCCCACTGCTTTACCGGGCTGATAAACAGTGGTTCCTTAAGGTTCCGGTTGTCAGGGATCAGCTTTTAAGGGAGAATGATGAGGTTAAATGGTATCCTGAGTGGGCTGGAAAACACCGCTTTGGAGAGTGGCTTGCAGGCATAGGCGACTGGTGTATTTCAAGGAGCAGGATTTGGGGTTCACCCCTAAATGTTTGGCGCTGTAAGAGCTGCGGTGAGATAGAGGTTATTGGGGGGAGGGAGGAGCTTAAACGTAAGGCTAAACGGCTTCCAGAGCGCTTAGAGCTTCATAGGCCATGGATAGATGAGGTGGTTCTCGCCTGCCCTAGATGCGGGGGGGACATGTTCAGGGTTCCCTTCGTTCTCGACTGCTGGCTTGACTCGGGAGTAGCCCACTCCGCAAGCGTTAACTCGCTTAGAAACCCTGAGCTCTTCGAAAGGCTTTTCCCCTACGATTTCATCACAGAGGCTGTTGACCAGACTAGGGGCTGGTTCTACTCGCTTCTAGCCACCAGCGTCATCCTCTACGGGAAAACTCCCTACCGGAAGGTGCTTTGCCAAGGCTTGGTTCTCGACAAGTATGGGCAGAAAATGTCCAAGTCGAAGGGGAACGTGGTTTGGGCTGAGGAAGCCCTTAAAGCTCATGGAGCCGACGTGGTTAGGGCTTATCTGCTAGTTAAGGCTGCCCCGGAGGACACCCTGCTCTTCGACTATGAAGAGCTTAAACAAGTTAAACGCATCCTAACCGTAGTTTGGAACGTCTATACGTTTGCCACAACCTACATGAAGCTCGACAGGTTTAACCCTGAAGAGTGGACGCTTGATAAGGTTAAACCGTATTTGAAGCATGAGGACTGGTGGCTGCTTTCCCGATGTCAAACGGTTATTGGAAACGTTACCTCTAATCTTGAGAGATACCGCTTCCGCCTGGCTTTAAGGGAGCTTCTAGACTTTCTTGTGGAGGATGTCAGCCGCTTCTACATCCGCCTGATTAGGAAGAGGGTTTGGGTTGAAGCGCCAGAACTAGATAAAATGGCAGCCTACCACACGCTTTACAGGGTTCTCATGGACTCCCTGAAAATGCTGGCACCCTTCACGCCATACCTAGCCGAAGAGCTATATCAGGCTTTAAGAACCGGAGGGCCTGAAAGCATCCACCTAGCCGACTGGCCCAAGCCTGACAGCAGCCTCCTCAATTCCGAGCTTGAGGCAGACATGAAGGTTTGCAGGGAGGTTTTAAGGGCTGCTTTGGCTGCCAGGCAGAAGGGGCAGGTTAAGCTTCGATGGCCTGTAAAAAGGCTGATTGTAGCTCCAGCCAGCGAAAGAATTGAGAAGGCCTTAAAGAGGCTTGAAGAAGTGCTCTCAAGCCAGGCTAACGTGAAGAAGCTTGAAGTGTTGGAGGCTGGAGGTAAACCTGAATTTTTAAGGCTTAAGCTTAAACCCAACCTTGCAAGGCTTGGAGCTAGGTTCAAATCTCTAACTCCAAAGGTTGCAGCTGAACTAGGAAAGCTAGGCATGGAGGATGTTGAGAGGCTGAGAGCTGAAGGATGGCTTGAACTTCAAGTGGAAGGAGAAAGGGTTAGAATAAGCCTGGAAGACGTTTCCCTCGTTGAGGAGATTCCGGCAAACCTTGTAGCCGAGGATTTTGACGGTGGGAGGATTTTCGTGGACGTTGAGCGCACTAGGGAGCTCATGGCTGAAGCCTTAGCGAAAGAGGTGGTTAGGAGAGCCCAAGTTATGCGGAAGGAGATGAACCTTAACATTGAAGACCTAGTTGACGCTGAGATTGGCTTCGAAAATCTTGAAAGCGTTCAGCTCGCCAGCCAAATGGCAGACTACCTTAAGAGGGAAGTGCGTATTCGAAGCTTAAAACTTGGAGGTTTAAGCGAGGTTTCAACCCCCAGGGAGGGGGAATACCTTAAGGAGTGGGATGTGGACGGGGAGAAGGTTAAAATTCTGCTTAAAAGGTTAAGCTGACTCCAAGCTACTTTGAAGGTCTAACCTCCACGTCTTCAACGCTAAAAGACAGTTTTCTTCCACATTTAGGACAGCGTCCGCCAACCATCTGAATTATTTCTTCAGCCGATTTAAGCTCTACACCTCGGTAGAGAACGTAGCCGCAGTCCTTGCATACAGCTACCTGCGGCACGTCTCCACCTCCCTAAATTAGCCTTTAGATTTACTAACCGATTCACCCAGCTTGCTTGTTGGGGTCCAAGCTCCACCTGCAAAAGTGTATCCGCATTTGGTGCACCGCCATATTCCCAAGCCTACCCGTTTAACAGATTTTCTGAGGCATTGGGGACACTCGTAGCGGGATTTGGCTTGAATCTCTATTTTTGCTCTAGCCTTTCTTAAACTTGCCCCTCCACGTGTTCTGAATCTTCCCACAGGGCCTACACGCTTGGTTCTGCCCATGGTTTAAGCCTCCTGGCAGGCTATAACCTTCCTCACCTCAGCCGCTTTTTCCCTAGCAATTTGCTGGGCTTTAACTATCTCGTCGATGGTGAAGGTTCCAGGCCCACTCTTCTGAATAGCGCAGATGCGGCCATCCTTCATGGTGGTTATGGTCAGCCTGGCTGAGGCTACGGTTTCCTCTTCGAGGGTTGGGTCGACTAGCAGGGCTTCACCCACCTTAACCATGGTAACAGGGATAGGGCAATCTTGAATGGGGAGAGGTTTAAACTCTTCGGTTTTCCTCGCCTCCCCATCCTCCCCCACCACTACCTCAGGAATCTTCGTGTTGGCTAAGGCTGCCATGGCTGCGAAGGCTGAGGCATCAACCAGGTTTCCATCATGATTTAAAATGTAGATGTCTATGAAAATCACGTAGCCAAGCTTCCCAGGAATTATGATGAGTTTTTCTAGGTCGACGGCCTTCGACTCCCTTATACCTCGGTCTACAACCCTCGCCAGCTCGATTGAGTTTTCATCGGGAGGGCCGGGCTCAAAAATGGCGTGGGCTAGGGGTAAGAGTTCAGCGTTTACGGTTAGGACTCCGAGGTTTGGGGTGTCGCTGTAGGGTGGGCCTGTTTCAACCTTCACTCCCACGAGAACCTTGGTGTTGCCTAGGGAAACCATGGCTGAGCCTTCAGCCTTACCTATAACGTTGGGGTTAACCGTGATAGGGCGATAGTCCAGTAGCCCCCTGTTGTCCAGCCTCTTCCCCAGCTTAAGCAGCTCCATGATTTGCTTGCTCTTAATTTTGGCTAGGGGTTCGGTTTGAGGGGTGATGGACATTTCAGCTAAGCCTCCCTGTTTTCCTCTCCAGCCTCAATCGCCCTCTTGATTTCCAGGTAACGCTGCTTCAAAGCCTGCCTCTGCATCTCATAGATTTTCAGGCAGGCCTCCTTCCCCATTTGGAGAGCCTTGAGAAATTCTTCCTCGCTTAGCTGCCCATCCATTTGGAGGAGGGAAATCCTGTCGAAGGCTGGGATGTACGCTAGGGGAATATCCGCCTCACCCTCCTTATCCTCATCATCATTAAGATCTACGACTAGCTGGCCGTCAACCTTTCCAACCGCGCAGGCAGCCACTAGGTCGCGTAGGGGGATTCCAGCGTCAGCCAAGGCTAAGGATGCGGCTGTTATCCCTGCGCAGCGGGTTCCACCGTCAGACTGTAAAACCTCGATGAAGATGTCGATCATGCTTCGCGGATAATATTCGGAGAAAATTACTGGTTCTAGGGCTTCCCTAATGATTTTGGAGAGCTCGATTTCCCTTCGACTTGGAGCTGGAGATTTTCTTTCAGCCGTGGAGAAGGGGGCCATGTGGTAGCGGCATCGGATGATAGCCCGATCTGGAAGCCCCAAATGTTTGGGGTGAACCTCCCTAGGCCCATAAACGGCGACAATAATCTTGCTTTTGCCCTGCTCAATGTAGGCTGAGCCGTCGGCGTTGGCTAGGAGGCCCACCTCCATCCTGATGGGTCTAAGCTCATCGGGCCTACGCCCATCAACCCTTAAACCATTCTCATCTATCAGTTTACGCTTAACCACTTCCAAGGTTTACCCCTCAAGCTTTTGCTTACCCTCCTCAAGGAAGGCTCTAATTCTATCCGTCAGCCCGGAGACGTGGGCCTGCTCCTCCACCATCCGAACAGCCTCAACGGTGAGTTCAACCATCTTGGGGTTTCTACCCCTAATTAGCACCTTCCCATTCTGACCTGCCACAATGTCGCAGCCCGTAATTTTCTTAATCATGTTTATCATTGAGCCTCTCTTTCCAATAAGCCTTGGAATCTTGGTTGGGGTTAGGTCTATGACCACTCCCCCCTCCACCTTCCCTAAGCCTCTTTCCCTAGTGGTTATGGCTGGGTCTCTCGTCCGGTCGAAGGCTGTAACCTTCGCTATGATGATGTCTCCTATGGATAGGATTTTGGTGAGCGAGTTCATCTCCGGGCTGAAAGGCTTACCCGTATGGTCGGGGACGCTTAGAATAGCCGTGTAGGGGGAGTTTATATCTACAAGCCAGGCTCCAAGAGTTACTCCAACCACCTGGCCTATTACAAGGTCTCCAACCTTAGGCATGTAAGGGCCTTTCAAGGCCACTACGGAGACACGTTTTCCTTTAACCTCAGCCAGGCCAAGCTTTTGGGAGTAAATTTTCCCCCAAGCCATGTAGGTGTTATCCCCGGCTAAATAGTCTCCTTCAGCCAGCAGCTCCCCGGGAACCACAAGCTGCCTCCGCTCCACTAGTAGGGGCAATGCTTCCACCCTTCGGCTTTAGAAGCCCTTTCAGCCAACCTTTTTAACGTGGGCTGAACCCCTAGTTAGGCTTCCAATCTTTTCGATAAAGGATGGTTGGAGGCCTGCCGGCATCTCTATGACTGCCTGGAGGGAGCCGTCTGCCTGCCACTGCTCCCGCTTAACCACACCAAAGCTTCTAAGCGTGGAATAGCAGCTGTAAGCGTATTTGGCTGGAATAACTACCTCTAACTCCACGTTCTCCATTTTAAGAGGCAAGATTGGCCTTAATGCTTGAATCACCTGTTTAGCCTGCTCCTCAGCGTCTTTAAAGGGGTCGATGGATACGTGGGCTTCAGCCATAGCCTGCTCGACACGTAGAGGCGGATGGGGCAAACCCGTTTTCGGGTCTACACAATGCCTCGAAATGAAGCTGATGATTTGACGTTTCTTGTCCTCTATTAGCTTTCTTCTCTGCTCGGAGGTTAGCTGGATTTCTCCGCGGTCTAGAATGGTTTTAGCTATTTTTAGAGGGTCGGTTGTTCCAAAGATTTTTTTGAGCTTTTCCTCTGAGGCTCTTTCACCCTTGCTTACATCTCGGAAGATGGTTTCGTAGGCTAGGAGTTGGGATACGCTTACGGGTTTCCCAAGCTTATAGTCTAAAGCCTTATCGGGGTTAATCATTATTTCGAATCTTTCTCCTCCCATTACAAGCCTTGCTATGGTGTATTTTTGGCTCATGTGGAAAACCCTTTCCCCGGCTTTTAAGCCAGCTTACGCCTGCTGGATACGCTTAAGATAGCCTTCAATCTCCTCCCAGCTTAGCATCCTAAACTTTTTGGTTTCAGCTGGAATTACAGCCACCTTTATCTTGTTAGGCTCAATCTTCCCCTCAATAACCTTGGAAAGGCAGCGTAAAGCCAGCATAACCGCCTCGTCTAGGGTCATGTCCTCCCGGTACTCCTTCTCTAAGATGGGTTTAACCGTGTCTGCTCCAGCCCCGATGGCTACGGCCTTAAAGCCCCAGTAGGCGCCGCTTGGCTCGCTTAGGAAAACCCTGCTCCCCGTTCTGTCTATTCCCGCGAAGATGATGGAGGCTCCGAAGGGTCTCACCCCTGCATGCTGGGTGTATAGTTGGGCTATGTCGCCTACCCTTTTGCCTAAAACCTCTATGTCGATGGGTTCATCATACATTAGCCTGTTGGCTTGAGCGTAGATTCTAGCCTGGTCAACCAGGATTCTCGCGTCTCCCATGAGGCCTGCCACAGCAGCCCCAACATGCTCATCTATCTGAAACAGTTTCTGGGCAACCGTCATGTCCTGAAGGACTGAGAAGGGTCTTTCCTCTACGGCTAGGACTGCTCCTCCAGCGCAGGCTAAACCTATGGCTGTCGTCCCTTTCCTAACGGGTTCAAAGGCGTATTCAACCTGGAAGATTCTTCCATCCGGGGAGAATACGGTTATGGCCCTATCGTATGCGCCTGGAGGCACAAACCCCAAACCTTACCTTCCTCCATTAAACCTTAATTTTCCCGGGGGAACTGCTGAGGCTGCTGCCTTAAGGGTAAGCTGGCCTTCAGCCTTTATAGATAATATTTGGCTCTTATATAAGGTTAAACGGTTTCAACCCAAAATCTTCGTGATAACCCCAATACCCTTAGCATTAGCTTCCCGGAAAACAAGCTTCTGCCCCTCAACCACATATTCAGGCCGGTAGAGGAAGCCGAAGCGAACCTTCGCCCTGTCACCTGTTCGAAGCACAGGCTTCCCATGGATCTCCATGAATTCGGCTGCCTGCCTAACGCTGTGCACGTGAATAACGGCTTGATAACCTGGCCTAATGGTTGTTGGATGGTGAAGGATGAAGACGTCAGCCTCAAACTCGCGCACGGCTCTAGGCTTTGCTTCGGCGCTTAGCAGGGCCATCCCCTTCCTCAGCTCGTCGTATTTTATCCCAGCTAGTGCTAGGCATACATCGCTTCCAGCGACGGCGCACTTGACGAAGGTCCGGTTTAGATGGATAGATTTCACTCTAACGTTTCGGAAACTTCCATCTTTGAGGGGCCCTAGTAGCAGGTAATCGTTCTCCATGACGCCTCCCTGCAGGATGAGGCCTGAAACTACGGGGCCCACCCCTCGAACGTTGAAAATGTCGTCCACATACATGAGGAACTGCTTGTTAACCTGCTCCTTCCACCTTGTTCGGGGTGGGAGGAGGTTTAGGAAGGCCCGAAGCAGGTCTAACCCTTCACCGGTAACGTTTGAAACCGTGAAGATGGGGGCCACCCTACCCGAAGGCATAATTTTTGCGGCTACCACGGCGTCGTCGACGGATTTAACCTGGAAGGGGATGGCGTTTATCTTTGGAAGCTTCACCAGGGTTTGAATGTCTCTGACGACTTTCTCCACTCTTTGAGGGGCTAGGTCAATCTTGGTTACTACGAAGATCATGGGCAGCCTTAATCCTACCACAACTTTTAGGTGCTCGATGGTCATGGGCTTTATGCCGGTATTAGCTGCCACCGTGATTAGGCAGTAGTCTGGCTGGTGGCCCATAATGCCTTTAAGCGTGGTTTTAAAGTAGCGTTCATGGCCTCCTAGGTCAACAAAGTCTACGATTTTGCTGGAGTTTAGGAAGATTTCAGCCTCGTCGAAGGGGGATGGAAGCCTATAGTTTACTATTCCCCCATGCTCGTCGAAGCCCAGCGGATGCGATGAAATGGAGGATGTCCGCCTACTCTTGATTTCGTGGAGGTAGCGTGCTACCCTCATCATTGCGCTTCCATTTCCGTCGTCAAGCTGGCCTCCCACCAAGACGCCTACTAGGCTTGACTTACCTGAGTCAACGTTTCCAAGCACGGGTATATACAGCCAGATGGGGAAGCTTTCAGCCTCCTTGGTTCTCCTCACCAAAACCTCCGCTGCAATACCCATCTTTCCATGGACTTTCCTGACCACGGTTATTTTTGCCCCAACCTTCTCAGCTGCAGCCTCAAGGGTTTTCAAGGTTTCCTCCAGGTCTCGACTGTCAAGCCCTAGGATTTCACCTTCATCGGTTACTCCCAGCTCGTAGATGGCTTCTCCCATCCCCTCCTCAAGCCTGTATTTAAGCTGGCTGGCAAGCTCCTCCAAGCGTTCTGGGGGAACCCCCACTAGTTTAAGCTTATATTCAAGGTTTCCTTCAGGCTGCTCCTTCCCTAAGCCTTTCAACACGCTAGCCTCATCAAACCTTAAAGGCTGGAGGCTCAAAAATGTTTATCTAACCTTCCTTTTTGTAGCGTTCTAATTCTTCAAGTAGGGTGCAGGCTTCGCAGATGGGTTGGGAGGAGGGCTCCCCGCAGCGCTGACAAGTAGTTATGGAAGGCTTAACCTGGCTTCTCACTAGGGGTTTAAGCCTTTCAAACGAGTGGTATAGGGTGAATTTTACTCCGGGATGCCGAGCCTCCAACCTATTCAGGAAATCCCTAATATCGTTTCTTAAGGCCTGATGGGCGTAGGGGCAAACATAGGTTTGGAAGGGAACCCCTACGAGATAGGCATATAAGGCGATTTCAGCCTCTGGAATTTCGCGGAAGGGTTTAGCTCTCGGGATGAAAACTTCAGCTTCAGGGGCTTCAGGGTCAACTCTTCCCAGCTTATAAACGTCTCCATGGACTAGGTTTAGGAGAAAGGTTTGAACCTCATCGTCTAGGGTGTGGGCTGTGGCTATCTTTGTGGCTTCAAGCTTTCTGGCAGCTAGGTTTAGGGCTTTCCTTCTCAGGACTCCGCAGTAGGTGCATGGGGTTGGAGCTCCCTCCACGTTTTTCAAGATTTCGGCTATCTCGTCTAGGGTGTAGCCGTAGAGTTCTTTGAAGCTTAAGATTAGGTGGGGGACTCCCAGCTTCTTGCAGGCTTCCGCCGCATGTTTTACGGCTTCATCTCTGTAGTGGGCTATGCCCTCGTCGATGGTTACCGCGTATAGCTTTGCTTTAGGAAAGTTTTTCTCTATTTTATGGAGGATGTGGAGGAGGGATAGACTGTCCTTCCCGCCTGAGAGGGCTAGGGCAATCCTATCTTCAGGTGTAAACATGGAATACTTGGAGATGGTCCGCTTAACCTTGCGTTCAATGGTCCAGATGAAGCATGGGCGGCAAAGCTTCTCCCCCGAGTAAGGCCTATGGAAAAAGGCTTCTCTCCTACCGCATAGGGTGCACAGGCCGATTTTAGAAGCCATTTAGCCTCTAAGCTGAGGAAACCTGCATCCCTAAAGAAGGTATCGGGCTCCAGGCCTCAGCTACCTTAGCCTCTCACCCTTTATGAACTCTTCAACCCACCTGCGAGCTATGTAGTCTGGAACCTGCTGAGGCGGATGTTTGAAGGCGTAGGCTGAAATGCTGATGAGAGGGCCTCCAACCTCCCTATCCAAGGCTATTTTCACAGCTCTAATCACGTCTACCATGATGCCTGCACTGTTGGGTGAGTCTTCAACGGAAAGCTTGACGTCGATGGTTAGGGGGACATCTCCAAATTTCCGGCCTAAAATGTGGATGTAGCAGATTTTTCTGTCGCCTAGGAAGGGTATGTAGTCTGAGGGGCCTATGCGAACCTTGATGTCGTAGGGAAGCAGGCTTGTAACGGCCTCTGTTTTGCTTATCCGCTTGCTTTTAAGCCTAGCCTCCTCAACCATGTTTAGGAAGTCCGTGTTCCCTCCAATGTTGAGCTGATAGGTTTCCTCCACTTTAACTCCACGGCTTTCAAGCAGGTCTACGAGGGTTCTATGGAGGATGGTGGCTCCAACCTGGCTTTTAATGTCGTCTCCCGCCACGGGTATTCCTGCTTCCTGAAACCTTTGAGCCCAATAGCTATCTGAGGCTATGAATTCTGGAATGGCGTTTATAAAGGCGCATCCAGCCTTTAAAGCCGCCTCAGCATAGAAGCGTGTAGCCTTATAGCTTCCCACGGGCAGATAGCTTATCAGCATGTCGGCGTTGGAGGCCTTCAAAACCTCCACAACATCCACGGGCTCTAGCTCGCCTTCCGATAGGCCGAAAGGCTTCCTCATGTGGTCGGCCACTCCGTCTAGGATGGGGCCGGGCTGAACAGTCACCCCCAACGTTGGAACATCGCAGAATTTAACTGTGCAGTTGGGTTCGGTGAAGATTGCCTGGGAGAGGTCTAAACCTATCTTTCTCGGGTCCACGTCGAAGGCTGCTACGAAGTTTATGTCTCTTATCCTGTATTCGCCGAAGACCGTGTGCATGAGGCCTGGAACTTTCTCGTCGTCTTTCACGTTTCTATAGTAGTGGACGCCTTGTATGAGGGAGGAAGCGCAATTTCCAACCCCAACGATAGCCACATTTATCTTGCCCAAGGCCCTCCACCCGTGGGATGCACGTAAGGCTTTCCCAGCAAACCTTAAAGCAAAGCCTACGAAACAAGCTAGGGAAAAATTAAATTTAAATATTTAAAGAAAGGAGGCTTCCCTGAAGCCCTACAAGCCCTTTAGGCTTCAAGATGAGCTTTCTTTCAGGGTCTCTAACAGCTTTCCCTAGGATCCAAGCCTTAACCCCATGTCTCCTAGCTATTTTTAGGGCTTCATCTACCTCTTCTGGGGGGAGCACCAGGCAGAAGCCTACCCCCATGTTGAAGACCTGATACATTTCGCGGTCTGGAAGGCCGCCAACCTTTTGAATTAGCTTGAAGATGGGTTGAGGCTCGGGAAGCCATTCAATCTGGTAGCCACATTTGGGGCCTATTCTAGCCAGGTTTAGGATTCCCTTACCGGTAAGATGCGCCATCCCCTTAACTTTCAGCCCAGCCTTCAACATGTCTAAGACCTCGCGGACATAGATTTTGGTTGGGGTGAGAAGCTCTTCTCCTAGGGGCTTATCTAAGCCTTCAGCTGGCTCGTGGAGGCTTAAGCCAGCCTGCTCAAGCAGCACCTTCCGGGCTAGGGTTAACCCGTTACTGTGAATTCCTGAGCTTTCCAAGCCTATGACGGTATCCCCCTCATCGATAAGTTTTCCGTCGATGAGCTTTTCAAGCTCAACTAGCCCTACGGCCATGCCTACTAGGTCGAAGCCGTAGCCTTCCCGTTTCCCCCGAATCATCTCCGGTAGCTGGGCTATTTCCCCTCCCACAATGGTTACTCCAGCCCTTCTCGCCCCTTCAGCCAGCCCTTTAGCGATTTCATGAAGCATTTTTGGGTTGGGTTTCTGGACGGCTATGTAGTCGACGAAGGTTATGGGTTCAGCTCCAACACATATTAGGTCGTTAACGTTCATGGCCACACAGTCTATGCCGACGGTGTCGAATTTGCCCATAAGCTGAGCTATGAAAAGCTTGGTTCCAACACCATCGGTTTTCACAGCCAAACCTAGCCTATCGTTCAACCTCACAACTCCGGCGAAGTGGGCGATCGGTATAACCGGTGTTCCAGGCCCCTTTCTAAAACTGAAAGTTTTATGGCATTCTTCAACCACGAGCTTTAAGGCTTCATCCTCAGCTTTAACGTCCACTCCGGCTTTCCGGTAGGCTTCGGACAAGTGGGGGCCTCCAAACTATTCGACGACTATGCGGTAGCCATAGATTTTCTTGGGGAGGAATACTTGGAGAATTCCATCTTTAAACCTTGCCCTAGCCTTGTCCGGCTCAACGTTGGACGGCAGCCTTATGGTTCTCCTGAAGTATTCGAATTCTACTTCCCGCTGGTAGGGTCCCCACCTGCTTAGGCGAAGCCTTTCCCTTATGGGGGCCTCGATTTTAAGCGTGTTTTCACTGGCGGAAAGCTTGATGTCCTCCTTTCTCACGTAGGGTAAGTCGATGGTGACTATGACTTCGTCTTCGGTTTCCGTGATGTGGACTAGTGGTTTAAGCTCCCGCCTTGTCACGTCGCAGAGGGGGGATTCGCAGACCTCTACGCCCACCAGCTCCTCAATTACACGGTCTACGTGGCCCATAAGCTCCTCGAAAATTTCGAAAAATGATTTTCTTTTACGTTCAGCCATCATGGTATTCCCCCTACACATAGATGCCTGGAAGCTCCTGCTCCTGGATTTTTCTAAGGCTTCTAAGCTGCTCCTGGGTTCTCTTCATGAGCTCCCTAGCCTTAACCCTTATCTCCTCAGCCTTATCTAGAAGTTCAGCCACATCTATGTTAAGGTTTAGCAGGCTGTTCAGGCTTTCAATGATGGAGGCTGAGGCTCCTGGGTCAGGGAATTGTAGGTGGGCTTCGGCAAGCAGCGTGATGTTTGGCTGGCCTGCTCTGAGACATTCTCTGAGGAGAACGGCGTAGGTGCCGACTAGGAGGCCTTCGTCGAAAGGTTTTACCCCAGCCTTTTGGAGGATTTCCCTATCCTTGGGTGTGCTTCCAATCCCGTAGACAGCTGGCTTCTCTATTTCAAGCCTATTTGGGGTTGCCAGCCCCGTTATGCCTATAATGGTTTCTATTCCATTTTCTTTCGCCCATCTGGTGATGCTCCTTGAGATGGTGAAGAGGGCTGAGGGGGGAAGCACTATCTCCGTGGTGAGCACGATTATTCCCCCCGAATTGTAGAATCTTATGGGTGATTTAGGCTCATTCTCATGGATAACTACGATGGGTGGAATCTCGTCGGAATCTATGTAGCCTACTTCCTTCATTTTAAGCGATTGAACCATGTGGGAGGCGGCAATAACACCAACCAAACCCACATCGGGGATTCCAACGATAAGCTTAGCACCTTCAGTTTTAACCCCATCTAAACCAACAATTCTAACCTCTTCCTCACTCAAAACAGGAACCACCTAAACCTCACTAAAACTAGAAAAGGGAGGAAAATCTAAATAAGAATTCGCATGGAACCTCTTCAACCGTTTCTAACGCCCTCAACGGTCGAAATAAAGGTGGAACTCGTATGGATGTGGTCTAGCCGCTACTTCTATGTGTTCAGCCATTTCTATTTCGATGATTTTTTCGATTAGGTCTTGGCTGAAGATTGGTTTTAGATATTCGTGGTCGCTTTGGAGGCATTGAACGGCTTCCTCAAGGTTTTTGGGAAGCTCTTTTATGCCTAGCTGCCTTCTCCGCTCCGGGGTTAACTGGTAAATGTTTTCGTCGACGGGGTCGCCCATGTCGATTTTCCGTTTCAACCCGTCTAGGCCTGCAGCCATGATGGCTGCGAAGCATAGGTATGGGTTGCATGAGGGGTCTGGGGTTCTGAATTCGATGCGTTTAGCCCCGCTGGCTCTAGGCCCCTTATGGTAAATGGGGATTCTAACGTTTGCTGAACGGTTCCCCCTGCTCCAAGCAATGTAGATTGGAGCCTCATAGCCGGCTATTAGGCGCCTATAGGAATTGGTGGTTGGGGCTACTATTGCCGCTAGGGAGCGGCTGTGCTCTAGGAGACCTCCACCAAAATATCTGGCTACCTGGCTTAGCTCGGCCACTGGGTCATCTGGGTCGTAGAAGGCGTTTTTACCATCTTTCCATAGGCTTATGTGCACATGCATGCCTGAGCCGTTATCGGCGAAGATGGGTTTAGGCATGAAGGTTACGACTAGCCCATACTTTTTAGCCACGTTTCTAACCACGTATTTATAGGTCATAACGCTGTCAGCCATGGCTGTTAAAGTGTCTCTATACATGTCTATTTCGCATTGGCCTGCCGTAGCTACCTCATGGTGGTGGGCATCGCAGAGGACGCCGAAGCTTTCGGTTAACACCCTTACACATTCATTTCTGAAGTCCATTAGGGTATCTTGGGGGGGCACTGGGTAGTAGCCTTCTTTAAAGCGTATGGGGTAGCCTGAGCTCTCCTCAGCCCATGGGGCTTCAGGAGATTCAACCCGGTATCCCTGCCCCTTGAAGGGCGTTAGCACATCCCAGCTTACCTTTTTGAAGGCGAAGAACTCTACTTCAGGCCCCCAGAGCGAGTAGTCGAATCCATATTTTTTCAGCTCTTCCTCGGCCTTCTGGGCTACAAGCCTCGGATCCCTACTAAATCTACCTTCCCCGAAGCCCCGGTAAATATCGCAGATGAGCCTAGCGGTCTTCAACTCCTCAGAAGACCAGGGAATAATGGCGAAAGTGTTGGGGTCAGGCATGAAAACCATATCCGATTCATAAATTTCCGCGAAGCCTCGGATAGAGGAGCCATCAAGCTTGGGGATACCGTCCTCGAAAGACTCAAGCTTTAAAAATTCAGCCGTCACCGTCATGTGGTGGAGTTTCCCAGGCACGTCGGTGAAATGCAGGTCTATAAATTTGATGTTTCTCGCCTTAACCTCTCTTAACACGTCTTGAGCCGTCATGCTCATTCGCTCAATGGTCCCATCGGGCTTAACCCTGTAGGGCAACCCTGCTCCTCCAATGTCAAATATTCATACTTTCCCATCATTTCTGAACAAATATATAATCTTTTTCTACAAAACTGAATAAAAGTTAAGAATAAATAGGTTTTCGGAGAGCATTTGTTTAAGGGTGAGCCCCATGCTAGATGAACTGGACAGGAAAATCCTCTCCGAATATCTTAAAGACTGTAGGATTTCGAATCGGGAACTCGCAAAGAAGATAGGGGTTTCGGTGGGAACTGTAATTGCCAGGGTTAAGAGGCTTGAGAAGGAAGGCATTATCAAGGGCTATACGGCTATCGTCGATTTCGAGAAGCTAGGCTACCAGCTTACCGCCATCACCGAACTCACCGTATCTAAGGGTAAACTGTTAGACGTGGAGGAGGAAGCAGCCAAGATGCCGGGTGTTTGCGCCGTATACGATGTAACCGGCGACGTTGACGCCATATTAATTGCAAAGTTTAGGAGCAGGGAGGAGTTAAGCAACTACACGAAACGTTTACTTTCCATTCCCAACGTTGAGAGAACAAATACGCATGTTGTCCTTACCACGGTTAAAGAGGATTTCCGACTGCCAATTTTAAGGTAAAGCCTACCGTTTGGAGCCTCTAAGAACTGCCGGAGTTTTCCCTAGCAGCTCAGCTGCCGTAACCATTTTAATCCCAAGCTTTTTGGCCTTCTCCCATATTGGTTTAGTTCGCTCAGCGAATTTTGGCTCCCTTGGAAGATGGTGGTCGTAGACTATTAGGCTGCATCCGGCGTTTTCCACTATTTTTAGGGCGTTTTCCAGGGTTCTGTTGAAATTTATGAGGTTCAGCGTGTAGCCCAGCATGTAGGTCATAGGCCCGTCTAAAATTAGGATGTCGGGTTTTTCGCTTATGATCCATTCAGCATAGTCTTCGATGATTGGGCCGTTTAGGTCTGAGCTGTGGAGAAGTTTTTCACCGCCATATTCAATGATGGTGGCGAAAACCCAGCCTACCCTGGAATATTCTATTCCGTGGAAGAGGGGGCCCTTAAATCTGAGCCTTGTATCGCCTATTTTAGCCTCCCCACCATCTGGAAACCTTACTTCCACTTTTTCTAGTTTGAGGGCTGGTATCCGAGGATACTTACTCCACTTCTTCGCTCTGGCTTTAAACCATTTCTCACCCTGCTTTAACACCTGTTTACGTCTTTCCCCATAGTCTCCAAAATCTTTGGCTAGGGAGACCCTCAAGGTTTTGCCGGGATCGGGGAAGGACGCTGGCTTAGGCTCCTCTAAAACCTCTTCTAAATCTATTTTTCCGAAGGCCTGGTATAGGTGGCTGTAGAATTCTTCAGCCCTACCCCGCTGAGAATCATTAATATATTGATTTGGGTTTTTGGCGAAAATCAGCTTCCCCTCATAAATTTCTTCATCGAAATCTGTGAAGTGGTCGTAATGGTAATGGGATATTATGATTACATCGGCCTTCCTGGAGGCTGCCACAATGGCTTTGTAGGCCTGCTCATACCATCTCCACTTGTCGCGGGTTGAGGCTGGGAAGCTGGGGTGCATGACGGCTACGCCAGGGTCGACGAGAATTTTAACGTCGGGTGTTTCGACTAGGATGCATGAAGATTTGGCTCCAAGCGAGTCAAACCATACGGGTTTAAAGGTTAGGTTGGAATTCATCGAGGAAACCTAGGCTTCTCTAACTTGAAACCTTTACGGTTTTATTTGATAGTAGCTGAACATATCGGCTAGCTTGGCCTTAAAAGCTACAAGCCATGAAACAGCAATGTCTATGACTCCCTGGGTCATATTCATTGAGGCCACATACCAGATGAAAGCCCAAATAATCCCGCCAAACTGTTTTTCAAAGAATTCTTCAAAGGAGATGCCGAAAAAGACCGATGCGAATATCGGTATGGCCCAATAATAGTTTAGGGCAACCATCACCAGGCATCTCACCGCTATGGCTAAAACTCCCGCCACCAGAACTTTCAGCGGGCTTTTGAAAATTAGGGGGGTCCGCTGGCCTCCGCTAAGGGGGGTGTAGAGCAGAAGCGCTGGCACTAGGAACATGGGTAGGGTGGCTGTAAGCTTCATGACGGCTCCAACCGGGGGGAAGAAGCCAATAAAGTTGAGAATAACAAACATGCCGATGGAGGTTATAAGCGCGCATTGAACACCGAAGAGGAAGAATGCGAGAACCACGGGAACCGCTGTGAAGTCGATGGACATACCCCATGGAACCCTAGGTTTGGGCAGAAGCTCGAAGAGGGTTGAGACGGCTATGAAGACGGCTGCGGCAGCAACCACCCTCGTCTTCGAAGTCAAACCATCACCCCTTAACCTCAAGGGGTGATGGTATTTGCTATAAAGGAGTTGCTACTCAAAAATGAGTTAAGTTCTGGTAACACTGATTTCGTCGATGCTTCTAATAGTGGAGCCGTGGTCCATCATGACTTTCGACAATTCCTCATAGTTTATGTTGGTCCCCCGAATTACGAGCTTTATGGTTTCCGTTTTCACGTCTACCTCTGTGACCGTTATGTCTACTTCGTCTACACCATCTACGGAGCAGAGGGCCTGTGAAAGCTCGATGATGGAGGTTTCCCTAGGCTTTAGGGAGTCTAAAACTATCCTTCTAATGTTGGCTGTCAACCCCGCCTGGGCACCTATAAGGTTTAGGGTTAAGCCGTGAAGTTAAATTTTTCTCCTAGTTTAGGCCTAAAATATCTTGGATGACCCCTAAAACCTTAGGGTTAAGGAGGCATTCTTGAAGCAAGGTGGGCCAGGAAAAAACCAGGCTTATAGAGGTTTTGAAGGGCCTTCCAGACCTCATAGGCAAGCATAAAAGATTTTTAAAGCTAACTAGGGCTGAGGAGATAGCGCGTAGATATTTTGTGATGAACTCTTTTGATGGAGCCTTAACCGTTTTGGGCATTATTTTAGGTTCTTATGTGGCTGGGGTTAGGGAGCCAACCATTATTTTAAGCGCCGTTTTGGGAGCTAGCCTGGCAATGGGGCTTTCAGGTGTATGGGGAGCCTACACGGCTGAAAAGGCTGAGCGCACTAGGGAGCTTAAAGAGCTGGAGGCAGCCCTCTTCACCAACCTTAAGGGAACCAGGCTTCATAAAGCCTCCCTTGCCACCATTGTTTGGCTAGCTGTTATTGATGGAGTTTCCCCGGTGGTGGTGGCTTTAACGGCTATTTCACCCTTCCTCCTATGCCTGCTCGGCCTATTATCCTTCACCTTCTCCCTATACGCTTCAATAACCATAACCATCCTGGTTCTCTTCATCCTCGGAGTCTTCCTTGGGAAAATTTCACGTGAAAACCTCATACTTAACGGTTTAAAAATGGTTTCAGCTGGAGCCCTCATCGCCATAATACTTCTAACCTTTAAACTCTTACTATGATCGGAATGGAGCCCCGGGCGGGATTTGAACCCGCGACCTGCGGCTTACGAGGCCGC
>CAZAJK010000003.1:17718-18135 GCA_964485425.1 uncultured Candidatus Bathyarchaeia archaeon
CCCTAATATACCTTAGAGTCTGGTGTTTCTCATTGCCGAGGGCGGGATTCGAACCCGCGACCTCCGGATTTCTCGGTCAGCACTCATAGCAGCTATGAGTTACGCCATCATTCCGGCGCTCTAACCGCTAAGCTACCGTGGCTCCCCCACAAAGTTATTATCCACGATGCTTATATGGTTAAGGTTGCACTCTCACAGGGGAGATAAAGCCCTTTGATGGGTGAAAGAGAACTCATTAAGCTTTTCCTTCGAAAATTTAAGTTTAAAGGAAAGCTTCCCTTACCGCTGGGAGACGACGTTTCAGCCTGGGAAATCGGGGATGGAAGACTTGCTGTCATTAAGGTGGATATGCTCTTCGCTGGCACAGATCTTCTCCCGGGAATGACAGCTTGGCAGGCAGGCTGGAAGGCTTTAGTC
>CAZAJK010000003.1:18145-26363 GCA_964485425.1 uncultured Candidatus Bathyarchaeia archaeon
GTCAGCGACTTTGCGGCTAAAGGTGTCAAGCCCTCAATAGCCTTAGTGGGCTTGGGGCTTCCGAAGGGCCGCCTAGGGGAGGCAGAAAGCTTAGCTGATGGGTTAGAGGCTGCAGCGAAAACCTATGGGGTTAAAATTCTCGGCGGAGATACCAATGAAGCTGAAGAGCTGGCGATTGCAGTGGTCCTTTTGGGTTTCTGTAGGAGGGGGGAGCTTGTTTCGAGGTTTGGAGCTAGACCCGGAGACCTCCTAGCCGTTTCAGGCCCCTTCGGCCTCACCTCAGCCGCATTCAAAATCCTCTTGGAAGGTTTGGAGCCTCCGAAAGATTTGGAGAAGAAAATTTTGGAGAGTGTTTATAAGCCGAAGGCTAGGCTGAGCCTAGGCCTTAAACTTAACAGGTTAGGGGCAACTGCCTCCATAGACTCAAGCGACGGCCTGGCTTGGAGCCTCCACGAGCTTGCGCGGGCTAGTGGGGTAGGCTTCAGGGTAGATAAGCTTCCCCTAGCCCCAGAAGCATCGAAGTTTGCTGAGAAACATGGCTTAGACCCCTTCGACCTAGCCTTCTACGGAGGAGAAGAATTCGAGCTTGTCGCCACCTTCAACCCTAAAATCTTCAGTAAGGCTCCACAGACCCTAAAACGTAAATTTAAGGTGATTGGGATAGCGACGGAAGATAGACTAGTTAAATTTGAAAATGGAAAAATTGCGAGAATCATTGAGCCTAGGGGCTGGGAACACTTTAAAGCCTAAACTTTGCTGGTTGAATGGAAAAGAGGGGTTTGGAGGTTTAAATTCCTCCTATGGCGTAGGTTCCAGGCTCCGTCAGCGTTATGGTGGCAGTGTTGTTAGCCTTGTCTACAATGGTTGGCAGCGGCTTCCACGCGTTACTGTCTGGGTCATACTTGTAGACGGTTATGGTGAATTCTAGGAGGCCTTTAGCCTCCTCATCCGTATAGTGAATGACAGCTGTTACTTCGCTTACTGTTCCCTCTGGGAAGTAGGCAGCTATGTAGACAAACTTCTTAAGCGTTATAGCCTCCGGCATGCTTGCAGCTTCGTATGGGTTAACCACGTATAAGCCTGTCTTAACTATTCCAGCTGTAGTCGTGGTTGCAGTAACGGTCACCTCGACGCCGGTTTCCTCGAGGTAGGAGGCTGTTGCTGTTTCTCCGGCGGCTAGCAACATCAGGTTAGCTGTCTTAGCCTTCAGGAGTATTGAAAGTTTGGCTAGGGTTTCAGCTTTCATGTATGGCAGGAGTTGCTCCTTATACTTGTCTGCCATTCCAGCCCAGACTTCAGCCAGCCTTTCATCGGATAAGTAAGCCATTATTAATGCTGCCTGTCTTAGAAGCTTAAGCTTCACCATGGCCTCAAAGACTTCCACAGCATCCTCCACAGCCATCTCCTCTATAATCGCCGCAGCCTTATCGGGCGTTCCTGGAAGCATAGCCAACTCAGCCAAAATGGTAGCTGCTTTAGATGGCGACACGTAGGCTAAAATCTGGGCAGCGGCACCTGGATTGGTAGCAGCCAGCACATCGAGAACCTCAGCAGCCTCCGTTGGATCCATTTCCTCTAAGATTTCACCTATGTCCTCAGCTCTACCAGCCTCCACTGCGGCTTCAAACAGCTCAGCCGCAACTTCCTCAGCCATGTTTTCAGCAACATCAGCCGCCGCAGCCGCATCCATATCTGCTAAGATCTGAGCAGCCGTAGCCGGATCTTCCTGAGCAGCTTCCTCAAGCGCTTCAGCCGCATCCTCAGGCCTACCAGCCGCCACCAAATCTTCTAACACTTCAACTCCTTCCTCAGGGTTCTCAAGCAGTTCTCCGCCTGTTGGCCTTGTTATAGGTGCTGGCGCAACAGCCGCTGCTCCCGCAACTGGCCCTGTTATAGTTAGATCTATTTGCGCTTGCCTATCAACTTGCTTGCAGGTCCCCCTTACGGTAATAGTATAAGTGCCAACTGGGGCATCTTCCGCTGTAGTGATGGTTAGGTCAGATTCTCCCCCACTAGCGGAAATTGTTGAAGGTGAAAATGTAGCCGTAACGCCTGAAGGTAAACCTGATACGCTGAGTGAAACCTCGTCAGGCAGTGACTGACCATTAGGTGTCACCTCCACAGTTACAGTTATAGTTGTAGACTCACCCTGCCCTATAGAAACCACACTCACACTAGTGGATACGCTGAAGTTTACAACATTGAATGATTTTTCATCTCCTATCCACCAAGTTCCATTCGATTCAACTTCTGGCTTGAAGGTATAAGATCCGACGGTTAAGCTCTCAGGGTTTAAGGTTACTCTCCACTTCATATAGGTTGTAGGCGCTCCTGTATATCCGTAGCCGTAACCATATCCGTAGCCGTAGGTAAAAGTGCCATATCCATAACCAACGCTTGGATGGTAACCATAACCATATCCATAGCCATATCCATAAGTATACGGCGCCGTTTCTACGAGTTCGACTGTAAACGGTCCACTTTCACCCTCAAGGATAAAGTCGTAGTAATCGCTGTTTATGAATAGTCTGAGCTTGTTCACCGGAACTCTTTCGTAGCCTTCAATCTTCATTCTCACATCGAACGTGTAGCTGTCTTCTGAGTCTTTAATCAGTTTCTTTGAGTCTTCGAATGTTGAGGTTACCTCTATGGCTGCGGCTGGTGTTGGTATAAGAAGTAATGCGACAATTAAGCAAGTTACGATAAGGCTTGAAAGAGCCCTGTTATGTTTTAAGTAGTTTGTAACTTTCCTGATTAGGGTAATACCCTTTTTAAAGGTTTCAGACGACATTTTGAGCCCCTTAGGGCAAAATATGCCACTCTATCTCTTTGCCTTTAGATACTATATAAGTTTTTTTATCTATTTGATTTCAAGTAAACTTCTGGTATCAGAAACGTAAAACGTGTTTTTAGAATCATAATTTTTTGTGAAAAGGGGATTTGGGTTGGCCTTGGATTTTTCTTCGGATTTTCTAGTTTAGAGAAGGCCTTTCAACTTTTATGGCTTCGCTTAAGGAGATGCCCATGATGGTTAAGCCTAGGCTTCCGGTGGCTGCTATGAAGAGGAGGGTTAGGGCGTGGTAGGCTATGGCTGTGGCGAGGAGGAGGCTTGAGCCTGCTAGGCCTAGGGCCAAGAATATTAGGAGCCAGAAGGCTTCGAAGCTTCCAACATAGCCTGGGGCTGCGGGGGCTATGAAGGTGATCATTAGAAGTATGTAGCCTAGGAGGAGGACTGGAAGTTCCGCTTCAAGGCTGAAGGCTTTGAATACGGCGTAAAGGGTTAGGAAGCCTGACAGCCAGACTGCCCAGCTTAGGAGCATGCTTGCCGCCATGAGTTTTGGCCGGCTTACGATTATCTTTGCTCCCTCTACCAGCGATTCAAGGAAGCTTACGCTCTTATCTTTCCATCTCTGTTTTATGGGAAGTTTGGCTAGGATGGCCGCTAGGAGGTTTAGGATTTTCTCTTTGAATTTTAGGGCTGCTAGGAGAATTATTAGGGCGGCGAGTATTAGGGCTGCCACTAGTTTGAGGATGTTGGTGGCTATTTCCGGTATGGGGAGGCTTATGGAAACCCAGTAGAGGGCTATTATGCCGAGGGTTGCCACGGCTATTAGGTCTAGGAGCCTCTCGATGGCTATGGATGAGAGAGTTTTTGAGAAGCCTGTTTGCTCTGCTCGGTCTATTAGGAAGGCCCTGGTCAGCTCGCCCACCCTTATGGGTATTAGAGAATTCACGAAATATCCTACCATGGTTGCCCAGAATAGGTTTGAAGTTTTCACGGGGTTTTTAATGGGTAGAAGTATTACCTTCCATCTTAAGGCTCTTAAAAAGTAAAATATGAACGATGTTAAGACGAAGAATAGGAGCATTTCTGGCGATGCTTTCGCGAAGGCGGCGACAACCTCCTCTATTCCGAAGTAGAAGAGCATGGCTGTGAAAATGGTTATGCCCAGAATTAGGGCTAGGATTGGTTTTAGGGTTTCTTTGGCTGGCATGGTTTAGCCCTTTTTTAGCTCGAAAATTTGGAGGGGGCTGAGTTTAAAATAGTTTTTCGGGAGGCTTAAATCATGGTTTTTAGAGTTAAGGTTTGGTGGTTTAACCTTTGAAGAGTCGGCGTCTCCCTAGGGGCATGAAGGATATATGGCCTGAGGAAATGGGGTTAAGGCTTTGGATTTCTGAACGTATTTTAGATGTTTTTCGGCGTTACGGGTTTAGGCTTGTTGAGCCCTCACCCATTGAAAGTCTTGAAGTTTTAGAGGCTAAGTCTGGCCCAAGCATTAGGGAGGAGATTTACTGGTTTAAGGATAAGGCTGGCCGTAGTCTCGGCTTAAGATTCGACTTAACCGTGGGATTGGCTAGGATGGTGGCTGGAAGGCCTGACCTAGCCATGCCTGTTAAGCTGGCCGCACTATCAAACATGTGGCGTTACGATGAGCCTCAATATGGGCGTTACCGCTGCTTTTACCAGTGGGATGCTGAAATTTTCGGCAGCCCTGAGCCTGAAGCGGACGCTGAAATTATCGCTTTAAGTATGGATGTGCTTGAGGCTTTGGGGATCAGGGAGTTTGAGGTTAGGGTTAGCAGTCGGAGGCTTGCTGAAGGCTTCCTTAGAGGTCTCGGGATTGGGGAGGCTGAAGCCGTCGAAGCTACGCTACGGGTTATCGACAAGTATAGGAAGCTTTCAGCCAGGGAGCTTGAAGCCGAATTCGAGGGGTTGGGATTAAATCGGAAGCAAATCAAGTCGATATTCGACTTCATCAAGATTCAAGCGCCTACCGAGGAAGCTTTAGCTGAGCTTAGGAAGCTTGGAATTGAAGGTGAGGGTTTCGCTAGGGGGTTAAAGGAGGTTGAGCAGGCTCTTAAGGCTTTGGAGGCTATGGGTAAGGATGGCAGGGTTTTGGTTGACATGAGCATTGTGAGGGGTTTAGGGTATTACGACGGACTTGTTTTCGAGGTTTATGATAGGCTTGACCCGGGGCTTGGAGCTTTAGTTGGTGGAGGCCGCTACGATGGGCTATGCAAGCTTTACGGGCGAGACCTCCCGGCTACCGGCGCCGCGGGAGGAATTGAACGCACCATTCTGGCGTTGGAGAAAAGAGGCGTTAAGGTGGGGGTTGAACAGAAGCCGAGGGTTTTTGTGGCTTCGATTGGTGAAGCTTGGAGAGAGGCCCTCAGGGTGGTGGCTACTCTTAGGGCTGAAGGCATTCCCGTCGACTATGATCTTAAGGGTAGGGGGCTTCGTGGACAGCTGGAGTATGCTGACGGTTTGGGGGTCCCCTATGTTTTAGTTATAGGGCCGAGGGAGGCTGCCTCAGGAAGGTTGAGGCTGCGCGACATGGAGAAAAGGGAGGAGAAAGAGGTTACTTTGGAAGAAGTTTTAAGGCTGCTGAGAGGCTGAGGTGAAGCTTGACAGGCTGTAATAGACTACTTCTCCTCTTCTCTCCACCACGGCGATGATTACCTCCTTCTTCGCCTTTTGAGCAGTTTCAAGGGCTTTAGCTAGCTGGCCCACCGGAAGAGGTTTACCCTCGCTCACGGTTAACACGAGGAAGCGGCTTGGCTGCTTCCCGTAGGCTCCACGCTCATAAACGCGGAAATCTAGGCCTCCACCAAAGCCAGGTTTAACCACGTAACCTCTGCTTCTAAGGTCACGGTAGACGAGATATTTGGGCCACACTGCCTCATCCTTCTCGGAGAAGACTTCAAGAAGCTTGTTGAAGTCCAGTTTCTGCCCTGTAGCTTCGTCTTGAACCTCTATCATTCCCTCCCTAAGCAGGTATAATGCCTCCCAGCTTGGGAGTTCAAGTCTTCCTCCATCTGATTTTTCGCCGAAGCTTCTGCCTACAAGGCTTTGAGCTTGGGGTTGAGACGCTAAGTCAATATGGATTTTGCCTTCACTCAGAACTGCTATGGCTCTGGTTTTTTCATCCATTTCTTCTTCCGCCTTAAACTTTATCTCATTGAGGATTTATAGGGTTAAGCGGAACCTTGTGGAGGCTGAAGGTTTTTGAGAACCATCCGCTGGGATAATGGGGTCATAGTCACCGTTGACCAGACCCTCCTCCCGAGGAGGCTTACCTATATCAGGCTTAAAAATCCGCGTGAGGTGGTTAAGGCTTTAAAGACCATGAAAATTAGGGGTGCCCCTGTAATAGGGGCTGCCGCCGCCTTAGCCCTAGCCCAAGTAGTCTATAGGCTTAGGGATAAGCCTAGGGAACAAATTCTTAAGGCTCTTTATAGGGCGGCTAAAATGATTAGGGCGGCTAGGCCCACCGCGGTGAACCTGTTTAACGCGGTGGACTACGTGTTGAAGGAGGCTGAGACCTATCAAGGGGAAGATTACGCCCAGCATCTCATAGACTGGTGTCTTGAATACGTCGAAGCAGACGCTAGGATGAATCGCATGTTAAGCATTCATGGGGCCAAGCTTATAGCCCCTAGAGACCGGATACTAACCCACTGCAATGCTGGGGAGCTAGCAACCGTCGAGTATGGAACTGCCCTTGGAGTTATAAGGGAAGCCCACATCCAAGGCAAGAACATAAGCGTTATTGCCACCGAAACTAGGCCTCTGCTTCAGGGAGCCAGGCTCACCGCTTTCGAGCTTAAACATATGGGTGTGCCCTTTAAGCTTATCACGGACAACATGGTAGGCTACGTGATGTATAAGGGGTTGGTGGATAAGGTTATTGTGGGGGCCGACCGAATTCTAGCTTCAGGCCACGTAATAAACAAGATTGGAACCTACACTATTGCGGTTCTAGCCCAAAGGCATGGCATCCCATTTTACGTAGCCGCTCCAACCACAACCTTCGACCTGGAAACGCCCCTAGAAAAGGTGATTATTGAGGAGCGGAGTCCAAGAGAGGTGTTAGAGGTTCAAGGCGTTAGGATTGCACCCCGGGGGGTTGAGGTTTTAAACCCAGCCTTCGACATCACACCTCCAGAGCTGGTTTCAGCGATTATAACGGAGAAGGGTATAATTCAAGCTAAACCTGAGAAGATTAGAGGCCTACTAGAGGGTTAGGCTACTTCTTTGGAACCTCAACTGTGGCTAGGGTTTTGAAAGGACAGTTGGGAGGTATTCTAAGCCTCTTCTTCCACTCGTCTCCTACGGCTACCAGGACGAATATTCCAGCTAGCTCAGCCTTCATCCGCTCTACAAGCCTAATCAGAATGTCCTGGGTTTCCCCCGTCCTAATAATATCGTCAACTATGAGGACGCTGTCACCTTTCTTCAAGGAGTCTTTAGGCAGGTAGAAAGTTAACACCACCCCGGTGTCGGAGAAGATGAAGCTTTCTTCCACCCACTCTCGAACCCCCACCTCCCTGTTCTTCTTGGCAATCACTAGGTCGACGTCCAACGCGTTAGCCACCATGGTTGCTAGGGGAATCCCGTCTACCGCGGCTGTAAGCACCTTGGTTATCCTTCTTCCAGCAAAATTTGAAACCGCGTATTGGGTTGCCAGCCTTAGGAGGGCTACGTCGCAGATGATGGAAGTATTGTCAAAGTATAGGTTTTCGTCGAACTTTATTCGGCTGGTGATGGTTGCCTCAAGATTCATAACCTTCTGGAGGGAGTCCCAGATTTCCCTAGCCCTCTTAGAGGCTGGGAGCACGTGGCCCTTCACATACCGGCTTAAAACGGTGACGGGTAAGCCTGTCCACTGAGAAATCTCCCGGTAGGTGTGATTTTTCTTAATGGTGTTCAGAAGCTTGATGGTCATTAGCCTGAATTCTAAGTCGCGAGTGTGGGTTTCCATATGCGAAACACCTATAGGAGGCTTTAAGCCTAAATTTAACACCTAACAGTATAAAGGTCAAAAAGGAAATTTGATGATATGAGCCTTATAAAACTTTGGTAGGGCCCGTAGCGCAGCCAGGATTAACGCGCCGGCCTTCGGAGCCGGAGAACAGGGGTTCAAATCCCCTCGGGCCCGCCATCCAACCCTTAAAGCAAAAAATTTAGCCTAAACTTTTAACCAACATTCTTTGGGATAAGCCTCCTAAGTCTCTTTAAAGCTTCAAGTTTTTCCCTATTTCCAAGCTCAGCAGCCTCTACGGCCTGCCTTAAATATTCGGCTGCCCTCTCCATAGCCCTGCGTTTCACCGGGAAGGGAACTCCATCCTTCCCCCCGAAGGCAAAGCTGAATTTTATGGGGTCTCTCCAACTTACCTTTGAGCCGTAAACTAGCTCGGCCACCAGGGCTAAACCTCT
>CAZAJK010000004.1:0-8112 GCA_964485425.1 uncultured Candidatus Bathyarchaeia archaeon
GCCACTAGCGTAAACCCGTGAAATTAAATCTTCCTCGAGCCGCTTAGGGAAAAATATTAGGGTTTAACTGGCACATAGTCCCTTTGGGGTGTTAAAGGTTAAGCATACCTTCCCAACTCCCCTTAAGGCCGAATCTCTTCCAATGTCCTAGAAGAATAATCTTCGGTTTTGGAGCCCTAAGCCAGGTTGGCGAGGAGGCTTGGAGGCGACAAAGCGCTGATAGTTACAGACAAGGTTATCGTTAAAACAGGCTTGGTGGAGAGGGTTAGCAAAAGCCTAGAACAGGCAGGCTTAAGCGTGCAGGTTTTCGATGAGGTTGAGCCTGAACCCAAACTTGAGGTTGCTGAAAAAGCAGCTGAATTCTCTAGGAAGTCCGGCTGCAACCTAGTGATAGGTGTGGGCGGTGGAAGCGTTTTGGATATGGCTAAGGTTGCCTCCATCGCTCCGACCAATCCGGGTAAGATGGCTGACTATGTGGGTGTAGGCCTTATCAAGCAGGCTGGGCTTCCTAAAATTCTGATTCCAACCACTGCTGGAACAGGCTCTGAGGTTACCAATATTGCTGTGGTTAGCTTGGCTGCCGAGGAGATTAAGTCTGGTATTGTTGGCCCTCAGCTTATGGCGGATGTGGCCATAGTGGATCCTGAAGCCACCCTCACCATGCCCCCTAGGCTTACGGCCAGCACTGGAATCGACGCTTTAACCCATGCTGTTGAAGCCCTGATGTCGGTTAACTCTAACCCTCTAACCGACGCCCTAGCCTATGAAGCTGTTAAGCTGGTTTTCAGAAACCTTAGGAAAGCCTGCTATCAAGGTGAAAACTTGGAGGCTAGGTATGGGATGTCGCTGGCAGCCCTCCTAGCAGGCTTAGCCTTCGGTTCGGCTGGGGTCTGCGGTGGACATGCCCTAGCCTACGCCTTCGCCGTTAAGTATAATGTGCCCCATGGAATTGCCTGCGGCCTAGCACTACCCTACATAATGGAGTATAACTTGCCAGTCTGCGAGGAAAAGCTGGCTAGAATAGCCGTGCTAGCTGGGGAGAGCGTGGAATGGGTTAGCACTAGGGAGGCTGCTTAAAGACTTAGAGTTCCCCCTGACCCTTAAGGAGTTGGGGGTTCCCAGGGAGGCTGTACCTAAGCTTGCTGAGGACTTGCTGAAGATTCAGAGGCTTCTGGCTAGGCAGCCAAGGAAGATAACTGAGAAGGATGCGGTTAAACTTATGGAGAAGCTTTGGGAGGGAAGTTAAAACTCCCTTTCCAACTCCTCCCTGATAAGCTCCTCAATGCTCTCCCTGATTTTTATGAACTTTTCACCATACCTGTTTCTCGGCCTAGGCAAATCCATGACGATGACTTCTTTAATTTTAGCTGGACGCTTGGTTAGGACGAGAATACGGTCGGCTAGGAAAACCGCCTCCTCAATGTTGTGGGTTACGAAAATAATGGTTTTGGCTGCATATTCATGGAGCTTTATGAGCTCGCTTTGGAGGAGGCTTCTGGTTTGAGCGTCAAGGTTTACGAAGGGCTCATCCATCAGGATAATGTCAGGGTCTATGGCTAAGGCTCTGGCAATAGCAACATAAGCCTTCATCCCGCCGGACAGCTGGTGGGGGTAATGGTTGCGGAAAGCCTCGATCCGAATAAGCTTCATGAGGGCTTCCACCTGGCTTCTAATCTGCTCCCCGCTGGCACCTCTAATCTTCAAGCCTAAAGCGATGTTTTCATAGACGGTGAGCCAGGGCATGAGCGTTATGTCTTGGGGCACATAGCCAATCTTATGCTTTTTAGGGTCGATGGGCTGCCCGTCTATTTTAACTTCCCCCGAATCAGGGGTTTCAAGCCCAATTATAATCCTCAGCAGCGTTGTTTTACCGCAGCGGGAAGGCCCTAAAAGGCATAAAAGCTCTCCAGCCTCCACGCTGAAGCTAACCCCATCTAAAACTTTGAGGCCGTCGAAGCTCTTGTGAATGTCGATCACTTCAACCTTAGCCTTCAACCGCCCACCACCAGGCCCCTCTGCCACTTAAACATTCTTAGTTCAGCGAAGCGTGCTGCTCTTTCCATGGCGAAGCCTAGGGCTCCTATGATGAACATGTAGGCCATGACAGCCTTAATGTCGTGGAGGTAGCGCATTTGAATGATGGCCCAGCCCAGCCCGTAGGGCACAAACATTTCCGCCGCAATAACGCACATCCAGCCTACGCCTAGGGCAATCCTTATCCCGGTGAAGATTTGGGGGAGGGCTGCTGGGAGAGCCACCCTGCTCAGGATTTGGAGTTCACTTCCACCAAGCGACTTAACGATTTCAACATAGCTTAAAGGGGTGTTTCTAAAGCCCACATGGGTGTTGGTAAACAGGGGGAAGAAGGCTCCCACGAAAATGATGAAGGCTGAGGCTTCAAAATAGCCTGCGAAGGCTAGGAGGGCGAAGGGAATCCAGGCTATCGGAGGTATAGGCCTGAAAAATTCAACGATGGGCTCTACGATTTTCCTGGCAAATCCATACCAGCCTGTAATCATCCCTAATGGTATGGCTATTGTGGCGGCTAGGAGATAGCCTGCTGCAAAGTGGAGGAGGCTGTGGGCCACATGGGTAGGCACGGTCCCGCTAACCATGTAGAGAGCGTAGAGGACTCCTGAGAAGGTTGGGAGAGCTGCCGGGGCTAGACCAAGCCTAACTATAGCCTCCCATAGGGCTAGGAAGCATATAATGGAGGTTAAGCTTAGGGTTGGAAGCCTCATTTTGCCTTTTTCGCCTTAACCTTCCCTTCCCCTATAGCCTTAAGTAGATTTATCCTTCGGCCACAACCTTATCGTAAAGGGTGAAGTTGAAAAGCTGGTTGAGGGTGGGCTTCTCAGGGATGTAGCCAAGCTCATATTGGATCTCAACATATTTTATGGTTTTCTCGGCTACGGCGTGGGGGTCGGCGGTAAATTCTAGCCCGGTAACGTTCTTGATTAGGGATAATCGGAGGATTTTCCTTACAAATTCGACGTCGTAATTCCAGAGTTTGGCTAGTTTAGCTGCTCCTATTTCAAGGGCTTCTTCTGGATGCTCCTTGATGAAGCTGGTAGCCTTAATGTGGGCTTTAACAACGATTTCGGCTAGCTCTGGATAGTTAGCGATAAACCTGTCGCTTAAAGCTAGAACGCAGCACAGGTGGCCTGGGGCGATGTCAGCTGAGGTTTCAACGATTTCCCCTATACCTCTAATCTGGGCGATCTCCGGGCCTGGGCTTGGAAGGAAGGCTCCATCTATTTTACCCGTCGCCAACAGGTCTATGAGTTCGGGGGGAGCCCCCGAAATCACCATTACGTCTTTACCTACCTTCAATCCGTTTTCCTCAAGCCAATTTTTAAGCAAACTATCCTGAATGCTTCCCGGGGGGAAGGTTCCAAGAGTCCTGCCTTTAAGGCTTTGGGGCCCCTCATAGGTTTCGGCCAGTTCGGGCCTTAAAACTAGGGCTGAACCTTGGGTGTTAACTGCGGCTACTATCACAGCTTTGGGAACACTTTTACCCTCCTTTTCTAGGGCTAATGCCTGCGCTACCTCAGAAACCACGGGAGCAGCGCCAACATATGCGACGTCAATTGCTCCAGCCATAAACCTCTCCATCTGCGGGGGCCCGGAGGGAAAACTTTCCTCCACAATGGTCACCTTATAGCCTTTCTCAGCCGCCATCTCCTCAATCCAATGTTTTTCCAGGATGATGAAGGCTGCGAGGTGGTGGTCGCTTTGCTGGTAGGTGAAGGTTAAGGTTACCTCTTTCCCACTCTCCCTTTCAAGACTTAAAGTATAGGCTACCACGCCTAGTATAAGTCCAATAACAACAACCACCGCGATGATAACCTTAATCTGCCCTCGCATAATTTCATAGTCCTCCGATTTTAAGGGGGTTTAAGCCCTATTAAAAATTTTCCTCCTTAATTTTATTTCTAACCTTTAAAGGAAAAATTTTTAAGAAATGTGGTACAATAGTATCATATGTTTTCGAAGAAAATTTTCGAGGTAGGCTTTAAAGAGGCCTTAGAGGAGGAGCTTAAACGTAGGAAGATAAGCGTTAGAGAGCTAGCTGCTAGGTCGGGAATACCGCTGGCAACCCTCTACAAGATAACCTCCGGGGAGAGAGATCCAAGATTTTCCACGGTTAAGAGGATAGTTGAGGTTTTGGAGCCTCGCGAGGAACCTTTTATAGCCGTAATAGCCGCCAAATTCATTTTAGACCAGCTTAAGAGAAGCGAAGTCGACTTTGGAAGTAAACGGTTTAGGATTCGGGAATACCCAGCTAACTCCATCGAGGAATGCATTATCTCGGCGGTTACGGCTGAGAAGGAGGGAGCTGCAGGCATAGTGTGCGCCCCCATTATAGCTTCCATCCTCGAAAAAATCGTTGACATCCCAGTTGTCATTATGAAGCCTGGCGAAGAAATTTTGATGGAGGCCATCGACCACTTGATAAGGAAAATAAGTCGGGAGGGTGGTTTTAGCTGAGGCCTCCGCGGGATAGGATGAAAAATATCCAGATTAGGATTATGGCTATAAAGGGGATGTAAAGCATCATCCTCAGGGTTTTAGTCCTCCTAACTTCCTCCTCATAGAGTTTAGAGCACTGCTTGCTGCATAGGTAGACTTTGTGGGGCTTACTCTTACCCCTATACGGGATAACCGCGCCACATACAGCGCAATGCCTATGCTCAGGAATCTCCTCAGTCAATTTCCACCGCCACCTTTAAACACCGCTTAAACCTGTAAATAGCTTTCTTCTAGCCGAGGCTAAAATTCAACCGTAAATCCGCAGTGAAGTTTTCTGAAGTTTTCGCCAAACTCCGATAAAAGCATGCATTCTGCTTTTAGGCCTGTGCAGTGGCCTGCGTAAACGTTTTCAACGTTTAATTCTTTAAGCGCCTTAATCGTCTGCTTTATCCTCTGGGTGGAGGCGTCCACTAGGTGGAAGCCTCCGAGCACCGCCTTAACCTTCTCAGCCCCTGTTAGAGCCTTAGCCTTTCTAACGATGTTAATTATGCCTGCGTGGGAGCATGCTGAAAACACTAGTAGGCCTTGACGGGTGTTCACGGCTAGGGAAACGTCGTCTTCCAGCCTGTCTCTAACAATTTTACCATTTTTGACCGTGTAGGCTTTAAGGGTGGTTTCCCTCTCGAAGCTTGTCACCCGCTCAATTTCCCCTGTGAAAACCACGCCTGGAAACAGTTTCACCGGGTTTCTAGAGAGCTTCCAGCAGCCTCCTAGGGCTTCAGCCTCCTCTCTCAGCCTCTCAGATTTCGGCCCGATAAACCTCAGCCTCGGTTCAAGCTTGAAACTTTGCTTGAATATTTCTGGATGGGCGGTGAGGGATACTTCTTTACCCCCCATTTTTTGGAGTAGGCCTAGGAGGCCTCCCGTATGGTCGTAGTGGTGGTGGGATAGCACTATTAGGCTAATGGTTGAAGGGCTTATTCCCAGCTGGCTCATGTTGAAGAGTAAGGGCTCATGGTGGGAGGCTGCGTCGAAGAGAATGAGCTTTCTATCTTTTTCAGCCTCGACTTCAAGTAGGAGGGAGAAGCCGTGTTGAGCCCAAAGAGGACTTCCATAACCCGTATAGTCGTCGGCTAAAACTATGGCTTTAACCCTGTCGGCTGCCTCAACGTTTAAAGCCAAACCGGTTTCACCCCAAGGCAGTCGAAATCAAATTATATTATTCTGGGATTCTATGCTTAAGAAGCGTTTGGAGGACCTGAAGTGAAGGCTTACGACAGGGTTATGGAGGCTCTTAGGAGGGGTAGAAGCCTTCTCGACAGGCCTCCCTGCATAAATCCTACCTCCACAGCTACCATTCAACTTATGGAGGCTTCGGGGTCATGGTGGCCTGAAGCACACTGGAACCCTGAAAAAATGGCTAGGTTGGCTTCAGCAGCCCCGAAGATTACGGGCTTGGAAAACGTTTCCATCCCCTTTGACATCACCGTTGAAGCTGAGGTTTTCGGGGCTCCCGTAAATTTCATGGTGGAGCAGGCTAGGAGGGGTTTAATGATTTGGCCTAAGGTATCCAGATTCATTGTGGAAAAGCCTGAAGACCTTAAGATTCCTCTAAACGTTAGAGCTGCTGGGAGAATACCTAGGATAGTTGAAGCCATCCGCCTTTTAAAGAGGGAATTTGAAGGTGAAATTCCAGTTAACGTTTTCATCACCCCTCCGTTTACCACAGTAGCCCACCTGCTAGTCGACCCCTTAAAATTCTTCCCCATGCTGGTTAGGGAGCCTGAAAAATGCAAAGCCATCCTGGACATGGTGGCTGAAGTCCACGTTAGGATCGCTGAAATTTACGAGGAGGCTGGAGCCGACCTTCTAACATTCCACGACATGGGAGCCACTATAGGGGTTATTTCGCCAAGCCAATTTGAAGAATTTGCTTTCCCCTATCTTAAACGCCTGGTTAAGGCTGTGCGCTGCCCAACCATCTTAAGCATCTGCGGTTCAAATCTCCCCATAATCAAAAGGATGGTTGAGGTTGGGGCTAGCGCCATAGCCATCGATGAGAAAACACCCATGGCTGATGCTAGGAGGCTAGTTGACGAGGTTAAGCCAGGCTACCCCATAGTCGGGAACATTTCCCCAATTCTGATTAGCACAGGGCCGCCTCAAAGGATAGTTGAAGCCGTGAGGCAGGCTTGGAGGGATGGAGCAGACCTAATAGCTCCGGGCTGCGATTTCCGGCTGGACACACCTACAGCCCACATCTGCGTCTTTGTTGAGGCTGTTAAGGGGCTTAGGGGCGGGCTTACCCCCTAGCCTCTACGCTCCTCAGCCCTCCTAGGCGGATAATGCGGTGTGGGGATAAACTCTACGGTTGGCCTAGCCTGGATGGGCTGCGGGTAAAGCTCCATCAACGTGTAAACTTCCGGCGGAACCCCAACGGTTACGGGGAGGCCGAGCTCCCTTAACTGTTCAACCGTTATGGGGTAGTCGTGGGTCCATCTTCCTCCGGCTAAAGCCTCCGCCAGCCTCCTAGCCTTCTCCTCTCCAAGCTTATCCTTGGTAAGCTTAACTATTAGCTCCTCCATCTGCCTAACAGCCTTAGCGGCAATGTCAGCCTTTATAAGGGTTTCATCCTCAACCCTATCCACCCCCTTCTGCTGCACCACCTTAAGGATGGAAACTGCTGGCAGTGCGCCTTTAGCTGGGTCGGCTAGCTGCGGGTCTACTGGGCCTAGTACAGCATGGGGATCCATAACTATCTCGTCAGCCGCCAATGCTATTAGTGTCCCACCGCTCATGGCGTAGTGGGGAACGATAACCTTCTTTTTGGCTGGATGGTCTTTGAGGGCTAAAGCTATCTGGGCAGCCGCCAAAACTAGGCCTCCAGGCGTATGGATGATGAAGCATATTGGAACGTCGGGTGGAGTGGTTCTTATCGCCCTTAAAATCTGCTCCGAGTCCTCTATGTCGATGTATCGATAGATGGGTATTCCGAATAGTGAGATACGCTCCTGCCTATGGATCATGCTTACAACCCTTGCTCCTTCCTTACGCTCAATCTTGTTTATCACCGACAGCCTGGCGTTTTGAAGCATCTTATGCTGGATTTGAGGCCAGAGGAAGACTAGGAGGATGAAAAACCAGAAGAAAACCCCAATGGTTTCCATCAGCTCAGCCAAAGGGCACTCCCTCCATTAACGTGGACTTTCAGCCAGGGGCTAGGCTGTTCTCAACATTTCGAAAGTTTGACTTGAGAAGAGGCGGGTTAAAGTTTCTTTTAAACCATCTTTGGAGAATTTAACTTGAAGGGAAACCTCTCTTCTGGGCTTGACGTAGAAGCCTCGACCACACTTCTCTACGAGGCTTAGGGATGAAAGCATTTGAAGGTTTTGACTGTTCTTTTCCTCGATGTATACGCCAAGGTTGGGGTATGGGCAGGCTTCACAGTTATAGTTGCAGAATTCGCAGAGGCTATAGGTTGCCTCAAGAATTTTAATCACTTTCTCCACGTTTGCCTCTTCAGCTTTCTCTTTAGCCCTCACCCTGCCCGAAGCCTTCCTTTTAATTCTTCTGAAAAGGATTTTCTCAAGCTTCCTCGCAGCCTCCCCGTACTCTTCAGGCTTAAACCCGTAGATGCTG
>CAZAJK010000004.1:8122-12948 GCA_964485425.1 uncultured Candidatus Bathyarchaeia archaeon
GCTTTGTTTCTCGCCCCAGTTAGGACGGCTTTGCTGTTGGAGAAGAGGAGGGCAACCGTTTTAGGCTCGCTTAGCTGGTAGATTAAACCCGGGAACTGTTCAGGCTCGTAGATAGTTCCAGTCAAGGTTTTAGCAGCTCTCTCCAGGTTAATGTTTCTTCCAAAGTTTAGGAGGGCAACCATGTTTTGGATTTTCACTTGAGGCTTCTGTTTAAGCTTTAAGCCCTTACGTTTAAGCTGGTCTACAACCCTTCTAACCGCAACCCTAGCCCCATATTCTGAGCTGGAGCCTGTGCAAATCATTTTCCCTGTGCTGAAGATTAGGTTAGCTGTTTTAGGCTTTTCAAGCTTAACAACTATGCCTGGAAACTTGCTCTTACTGCTTAAAGGAGTTGAAAAAGCTTTCCCAACGCTTCTAAGAGGTAGCCTTTGCCCAAAATCCACTGAAGCCACCACATTGCAGATTTTTATTTCCGTCATAATCGGGGGGCCACCGAAAATTTCGCGGATGAAACCTAGCCACCAATAATATTATTGGTGGCCTCATCCTCCTTAAGAGTTTTTATTTTGCCGGGTTTTCGTTCGACATTTAAAGTAACTTTTATTTACTTGGGGGAAGGTTAGAGATTAAACAAGTCTCTTTGAGGCTTCAGCTAACATCCCTATTTAACCCTTGAGAAAGGCTAAGGAGGATGGGTATAAGAGTTAAAAAGTTGAGTTTTGAGGCTGAACTGGATAGGGGTGCAGTTATCTCTGATGCTGAAGAATGGGTTATCCTCGAGCTTGAAAGCCTAAAAGCCTTTCTATCAGGGGTTTGGGAGGTTTTCGGCTCGGGAGCCATAACCATCTTAATCGTAGCCGGCCAAGCCGTGGGGAGGAGGATGGCTAAATACTTGAAGAGGAAGGGGATAACTGAGGGTAGAAGGCTTGTTGAAGCCTTCATCGACTTTCTGGCTGAAACTGGTTGGGGGCGTGTGGAGGTTGAAAAATATGGGGTTGAAGGGAGAAGCTGTATTCTCAAACTTTACAATTTCGCCTTTTATAGGAAGCTTGAGAAGGCTTGGAAATACTGCTCTCTTTTCAGGGGGTTGGCTGTAGGCTTCTTCTCAGAGCTTTGGAAGACAAAGATTTCCTGTAAGGAAGTGCGGTGTGTTTTGGAGGGACATGAGTGCTGCGAATTCCATTTGAGGGCTGAGTGAAACCTGCCTTCAACTGCGCCGTCTCCTACTTTCTCCTTGGCAAGGCGGTATGGCTGGCCTCTGAGCCTCCTAGTTTTAATTCGCGGCTTTCCACGCCGTGGAAGCATTTTAAGTCACATGCGTCTTGGAGCGGGAATCCCAAGCAGGTTTAAACAGTTTCTTAAAACCGTTTTTACACCCTTAACTAGCCAGAGCCTTGAAGACTTCAGGTGGCTGGGTTCAGCCTTTAAAACGGGTAGGCTGTCGTAAAATAGGTTGAAAGCCTCAGCTAAGCCGTTGGCATACTGGGTTACAAGTTCAGGCTTCAGCTCATCAGCAGCCTCAATAAAAACCTGGGGAAACTTAGCCAGTTCCAGGATTAGCCTGCGCTCCAGTGGGTGGTTTAAGCTTTGGGGGTATGGTTTGGGAAGCCTTGTAAGCCTAGCTTTCCTCAGGATGCTGTTAGCTCTGGCGTAGGCGTATTGTATGTAGGGGCCGCTGTTAGCCTCGAAATTCACCACCCTATCCCATGTGAAGTTTACAACTTTTAGGGGTGAGACGTTGAGCATGGCGTAGCGGATGGCTCCAAGCCCCACAGCCTTAGCTATCCTCCTTTTCTCCTCGAAAGGTAGGTTTGGAGAACGCTTATCCACCTCTTCAAGGGCTCTGCTCTCAGCCTCTTGAAGCAGCTCGTCAAAGGTGACGTAGCGCCCTCTACGCCTAGACATCTTATAGCCTGGAAGTTTAACAAGCTCGTAGGCGCAGTGGTATAAGCCTTCCAAGGCTTCTTTAACCCCTAAAGTTAGAAGGGCGACCTTAAGCTGGATTTGAGCTAGCTTCTGATCCACCCCTATAACGTTTACCACCCACTCAGCCCACCGGAACTTTTCAAGGTGGTAGGCGATGTCCCTCGTAGTGTATAGGGTTGTCCCATCCTTCCTAGTTAGGGTTAAAGGTGGAATTCTATCCCCATAGTTCAGCTTTTCCTTTATGCCTAGGCTTCGCGCAGCCTCTTCAGCTTCGAAAACTAGGACTCCCTCTCTAACCGTTACGTAGGGGGTTTGCCCAAGCCTTTTTAAAGCCTCCTTAACCTTGCCTTCCCAGACCAGTTGGCTTTCCCAGTCCCAAGAGTCAAAGTCTATCCCAGCCTTTCTGAGGGTTTCCTTGAAGCCTTTAAGGCAGAGGTTTACCATTTCCTTAATCAGCCTAACCGCTTGTTCATCCCCATGCTCATAGCTTCGCAGAAGCCCTTCGATGCTTCCCTGAGGGTTAGGGTCAGCCTTAACGGCTTCAATGAGCTTGTAAAGAAGACTCTTATTCTGGTTTTCCAGCTCTGCCGCTACAGCCACATACTCGTCGAGAACTTTTCTAAGCTCTGCCGCCTCCCCTTGGGAGGCCTTCTCCAACCTCTCCTTTAGGCTTCTTATTTCCAGCATGGTGTTGGTGGCTGTGTAGACGAAGCCTAGCCAGAGGTCGGGTTTACCCTCAACCTTGAAGCCTGCCTCCTTCAGAACGCGGAAGCCGTAGGCGAGGATGGCCACCTGCCTCCCCATATCGTTAATGTAGAAATGCCTTCGCACCTCATGGCCCCTAGCCTTTAAAATTCTCGCCAGAGAGTCGCCTAGAATGGCGTTTCTAGCAGTTCCCACGTGGAGAGGCCCATTAGGATTGGCGCTCGTATGCTCCACGATCACTCTTTTAGGCTTATCCGTTTTCACAAGACCATAGCCTGCTTTGAGCTTGGTTAGGGCCTCAAAGGTGAGCTCGGCAAGCCTAACATGGTTAGCTTTAAAGTTAATGTAGCCGCCAGCAGCCTCTACATCTGAAATCAGCCTAAAAGGCTCCTTTAAAAGCTGGTTTACAAGGCTCTGAGCAGCCTCCACCGGATTTACATTTACAGCCTTAGCTAGTTCAAAACATACGGTTGACGCTAGGTCGCCGTATTGCGGGCTTGAGGGAGGCTCAACCAGGAATTTCGGAGGTTTAAACTCCGGGTAGGTTTGGCTTAACGCCTTTAAAAGCGCTTCTTCGCATTCTTTTTTAAAGGCCCCGAAGGGGTTTTCCTCCAAAAAGGCTGCCACCTCAGGTTTCAGTGAAGCCTCCTGAAGCTTTAAATTCCTCCCAGTAAACCACCTCCTCCACCGGTCTTAAGCTTTTAGGCCCAGGGGTTTCGGCAGGCCAGCCTAGTGCAACTATGGCTATAATCCTGAAGTCTTTTGGGATCCCCATGATTGCTCGAACCTTCTCCTCGCTTTCCACCGTGTTAACCCCGTAAACGGCGATCCAGCAGGCTCCAAGCCCTAGTGCGTGGGCTGCTAGGAGCATGTTTTCAATGGCGCAGGAAACGTCTAGGGGAAACCTCCTAGGCGAAAGCCTTGTATCGGCTAGGCAAACTATTCCAGCTGGAGCCTTGCTGAGGAAGGATGCCCACTCGTGGATTTGGGAGAGCTTCTGCAGGGTTTCCCTCCGCCTTACCACGATAAACTTCCAGGGCTGAGAGTTTCTAGCCGAAGGCGCATACCTGGCTGCCTCTAAAACCTTCAAAATGGTTTCATCATCGACTGGCTCGCTTCGATACCGCCTAATACTCCTTCTACCTTTAACTGCCTCCCAGAAGTCCATCCCGGCTAAACCTCCAAAATCCCTCTTTTGAAAAAGAGGGTGAAGGGGGATTTTAATGGGACGGTTTACGGCTTCTAGGGAACCTACGCTCAAGGGTGTAGGTTAAGGGTAGGCCCACAAGGTTTATGGCTATCAGGGAACCTAAGCCGACGGAGGCCCAGCCAACGTAGAAGGGAACCGCGAAGAAGACGGCCAGATAGCTGCCCACCACCAGCGACACCACCGCCGTCATAATTATGGAGCCTACTAGCTTGCTCCTACGGCCTACTAAGCCCCCTAGAATGCAGGCTGCAAGGTTGGCTAGGGAGCCGAAGACTATGTCTATAATGCCGAAGCCTCCGAAGAAGTTGGCTACGGCGCAGCCTAGGGTTACGCCTAGGATGGAGGGCCAGCCGAAGAGCATGGTTACGGGGAGCAGGGCGTCAGAAAGTCGAACCTGCACTAGCTGGTAGCTTAGGGGTCCTAGGGCAACGGCTACAGCCGCGTAGAGGCCTGCGAAAACCGCTGTTAGGGCTAGGTTTAAGCTTTTACTTCTCGGCTTATACAGGGTTTACCAAGCCCCCTTTTGGGGTTTATGTCATCGCGGAGCGGAGGGGGCGGAACCAACCCGCTCAGAAAGGCAAATATGCTTCTGCAGCCTTTTAAGGCTTCCGACTAAATCCTAGTTTTCTCATACATTTTTTCAAGGGTCCAGCGGAAGGCATTCTTCAGGGTGGCTGCCCTACGCTCCTCACGATAGTTTCTCACCACGATTTCCCTGATGAGGTCTCCATCCTGCACGATTCGGTAGGTGAATATTTGGTCTGGGGTAAGCTGCCCTGAAGCTGCAGCCTCCTTATCCTTACTCTCCATGCCGTTTAGCACCTTCGCCACGAGGAACTGCTGGAAAGGAGGAGTGTTAACATTGAATTTCACGGCTTCAGATGGGACCACCCTAATCTCATCCCTCGAAACATACATGGTGGCTAGGAGGGTTCCATCCGAAGCCGTGAAATTCAATGTTAACACTCCTCCTTTCCAGCAGTTC
>CAZAJK010000004.1:12958-25258 GCA_964485425.1 uncultured Candidatus Bathyarchaeia archaeon
TTCGGCTTTAAGCCTAGCAATCCTCCTCTCAAGTCTCCTCCTAATCTTGAGGAGGGCCTCTAGCTCCTCCTTTTCAGATGCCAAGGCTTACCCCAAACTCCCCCATGGCTTTCTCAAGCTCGCTTAGAAGGCGCCTTTTAAGGTCTTCCAGCTTCTCAGCTGTGGTGGCTTCGAATCTTAGGACTAGGGCTGGCTCGGTGTTGGAGGCTCTAATTAGCCCCCAGCCTTCCTCCTCTTCAACCCGCACGCCATCCACGGTTATTAGCTTGAGGCCTTGGGCTTCAAGCCTCCCCTTTAAAGCCTCTACCACCTTAAATTTGACCTCGTCGGGGCATTTAACCCTGATTTCAGGCGAGGAAACGTAGCGGGGGAGGCTGTCAACCAGCTGGGAGAAGGAAACCCCAGCCTTCGAAACTATTTCCACCATGCGGACAGCCGCGTAAATTGCGTCGTCATAGCCGTAATATTCACGGCCGAAGTAGAAGTGGCCGCTTAGCTCTCCGGCTAGGGGGGCTTTCTCGGCTAGGAGGGCCTCATGAATGTAGGAGTGGCCAACCCTGATCATCATGGGCTGCCCTCCCAGCCGTTTAACCTCCTCCACTACAGCCCTCGAGCATAGTACGTTGAAAATTACCTTTGAGCCTGGGTAGCGGTTTAAAATCTCCCTTACGTAGAGGATGAAGGCCTGGTCTCCCTGCACTATTCGACCCTTATCGTCGACGAAGCCAACCCTGTCTCCATCCCCGTCGAAGGCTATTCCTAGGTCAGCCCCCCACTCCACCACAGCCCTCCTCAAGTCTTCAAGGGTTTCCTCGATGAGGGGGTTTGGAATATGGTTTGGGAAGCTTCCGTCGGGCTCGGCATAAAGCATTTTAACCTGGCATCCCAGCTTTTCGAAGATTTGGCTTGAAAAGCCGCAGGCCCCGTTGCCGGCGTCCACCACCACTTTCACCGGCTTCTCTAGCTTTCTTCCTTTAAGCAGGGTTTCCGTGTAGTCTGGTATGGGGTTGAAGCTTTTGATGCTTCCAGCCTGCTTCCAGCTTTTAACCCGGAATAGGCCTTGGCTAACCCTACGTTCAACCTCACCCACACCAGTCTCGTAGGAGTAGGATACCCCGCCCCTGCAAAGTTTAAAGCCGTTATATTGCGGCGGGTTATGGGAAGCTGTAACCATCACACCCCCTTTAACACCGTAATGGATGGAGGCAAAATATACTACGGGTGTGGCTACTAGGCCTAGGTCTACCACGTTGCAGCCTGCGGCTGCTAGGCCGCTGGCTACAGCCGACTGGAGGGCGGGGCCTGAAAGCCTTGAATCCCTCCCAACCACCACCTCCATGCCTTCCTCTAGCATGCTTCCGAAGGCTAAGCCTATTTTGAGGGCCATCTCAACGGTTAGGTCTTCTCCGTAGACGCCTCGAATGTCGTAGGCTCTGAAGATTCCAGCCAATCCTTTCAGGCCTCCAACAGTTAACTAGGTCTTCCAAATAGTTAATAGCTAGCTGAAGGTTAACCTTTCTTAAGGTAGCCCATTATTTCCCGGAATTTAGCCTCATCCAGCAGTCCCTCAGCCTTCAAAACCTCAAGCAGACCTGTGACTTTAACGTAGGCGTGGAGGCTTATTCCTGCGGCTTCAACCCTTCCGGCTCCCCCCTCTTCCCGATCTATTAAGACTACGGCGTGGGTGGGTTTGCCTCCAGCCTCCCTTAAAACCTCAGCCGTCTCTAGGATGGACTTGCCCGTGGTCACTAGGTCGTCTACCAGCAGTATTCTCTCCCCTCCCTCAAGGCGGCCTTCCACAGCCTTCCTCAACCCCCAGTCTTTAGCCTCCTTCCTCACGTAGGCTAGGGGTTTACCCGTCTGGTAGGCGAGAACCGAGGCGAAAACCACGCCTGCTGTTGGAACACCTACCATTAAATCGAAAGCCTCCAGCCCTATCTGCCTAACTAGCCGTTGGTAGGCTTCAACGCAGAGGCGGAAGGCTTGAGGGTGGCTGGGAACTAGGCGTAAATCGATATAGTAGGGGCTTAGCTTTCCGCTGGTGAGCTTAAAGCTTCCAAACTTTATGGCTTGGATTTCGGCTAGGGTTTGAGCAAGCTTCTTCAGCTCGGCTTCAGCCATTTCTATTCTGGCCCAAAAGATAAAGGGTGCTGGAGAAGTTAAATAGGTTGGGGTTAAGGCTTGGTGGAGGTCTGGATACCCTACGGTGAAACCGAGGTCTGCGCCAACATTCCCACTGAGAACTATATGGGCTCCCTTGAGCCACGCAGCTTCCCTGAAACCCCCAACCTAGAGGAGCAGTTAAACCTAGCCCTAGAGAATCCTATAGGGGTAAGCCTGAGAGAGGCGGCTAAAGGTAAAGAGAAGGCTGTAATTCTGCTTGACGAATACGCTGGAAGCCTCCCTTTAAAGGTTTTAGCTTTAAGGGTTAGGGGGGAGCTGGAGGCTGCTGGCATTTCAGCTGAAAACATAGTTTTCCTTTTTGGGAGAGGCTTGGAGAAGCCTTATTCTTTGGAGGAGGCCTTAAACCTGCTCGGCGAGGCTGCTGAAGGCTGCAGGGTTGAGGTTCATGACCCCTGGGCTGAGGTTGAAATGGCTGAGATCGGTTCAACCAGCAGGAGGGTTAAAGTTTTCATTCGGAGGGATGTGGCTGAGGCTGGGGTTAAAATTCTGGTAGGGAAGGTTTCACCCCACCCCTATGCGGGGTTTAGCGGTTATGGTCAAACCTTGATGTCTGCGGCTGGAAGCCTCAGAACCCTCACCAGAAACTACGTGCTTTACGGGAGCCTGGATGCTAGGGCTGGAAAGCTTGAGGGAAACCCCCTACACGCCGAGTTAACTGAGGAGGCTAGGCTAGCTGGGCTGAGCTTCGCCCTCCATGTGGTCTGCGACTGGGATGGGAAACCTTTAAAGATTTATGCTGGAGACCCGGAGGAAAGCTTTAGGAGGGCTGCAAGCTTTTTTGAGGAAAACTTCTCTGCGAAGGTTAAAGGGAAACCTAGGGTAGTTGTAGCCTCACCAGGCGGGAAACCTTACGACTCAACCCTTGATGGAGCCCTTCAAACCCTTGAGAGGGTTTACGGCCTGGTTGGAGGCGGAGGCATTATAGTTTTGGCGGCTGAATGCTTTGGGGAGAGGCTTAACCCCCAATTCCTCCTCTGGCTTAACGAGGCTAAAAGCGTTGAGAAGGCTGAGGCTGTTTTCAGGGAGAAGCTGGAATACGGCTTCCATAAGGTTTTAAGGCTTAGGAAGCTTCAGGCTGACAGGCGCATCTACATGGTTACGGGTCTGCCTGAAACTTTAGCTTCCCTCCTAGGGTTTAGGGTTGGCCGGGCTTTAGACGACGTGCTTCAGCTTGCCTTTAGAGGGCTTGGGGAGGGGAAGGTTCTAGTGGTCCCTCAGGCATTGAAGGTTCTTCCAAGGCTTGAGGGTTGAGTTTACCAGAGGATTACTGCGCTTAAAACTAGGATGGCGTAGGATACAACTCCCAGGATTATTCGGCTTCTGGATAGGGGTGAAAGGTCGTCTAGGGGGCCCATATGCCTCCTCCCCATGAGGAAGAGTATTAGGAGGCCGAAGAACCAGAAGCCTGTCACGAAGGCAACCATAACCCCCACGAAGGTGGCTATGGTGTGGCCTTTCTCCCCAAACATGGCTCTCGCGATGTGGCCTCCGTCAAGCTGCCAGGCTGGCAGCAGATTTAGGAAGGTGATGATGAAGCCTATCCAGGCTGCCAGCCCTATAGGGGGAATAAGCACAAAGTGGCCTACGGCTTCGGGCACTAGGAGGGCTGAAATGAGCTCCCAGGCGATGGTGGAGGGTAAAGCCACCATGTGAACTCCTTCAGCTTCAAGCTGGGCTACAAGAGCCGGGTCTATCACCCGACTCATGCTTATGGAGATGATGGCAACTATGATGGTGACGACGAAGCCTACCACTGGGCCGCTGAAGCCTAGGTCGAAGAGTTGATCCCTGTTTACGGGGGGCTCCTTCTGCATGATTACGGCGCCTAGGGTTCCGAAGCCTATGGGGAAGGGTGGGCCTGGGATAAAGTAGGGTAGAGTGGCTTCTATCCCCCTGAACATGGCTGCGAGTTTATGGCCGAACTCGTGAAGACCTACGATGGCTAGGAGGGCTATGGTGAAGAAGGCGGCGTGGAGGTAAATGTTTTCATTGAAGATTAGACTCCAAACCGTGGAGTTCATGTAGCCGCTTATAAAGATGGTTACGAAGGTTACGGCGAAGAGGATTGGGGGAAGCCTCGAGGAACCCTTCTTCCCTGGGGGTTTAACTAGAACCCTAATTACGGGTTCTCCTCTAATCCTTCTGAGGAAGGGGATAAGCCCGTAAGGTTTAAGTCTTGAGACAAGCCTTTCAAAGGCCTCCTTATGCCCGCTGGGAAGCTCCACCACGTAGTGGGGGATTCCAAACTCGAAAATCACGGTTTTCACGGGAAACTCGGTTTCAATAAGCTTTTGAAGCTCAGCAAAGCTTATGACAGGCACCACCTCGACGGTTTCATCCCGTTTGCTCCAGGGGAAGCCGGTCATCTCCGCTTCTACCGCCAGTCTTCAAGCCAGATTAAGGTTTAAGAGGAATTAAAGGGTAGCGTTTCAAAGGTTAAGCAAGATTCATATTCGAAATGGTAGTTTAGCCTGAAATGGGTTGAAGGCTGATGGCTGAGAGGCCATACCGGGTGAGAAGGTTTAGGGAAGCCGACCTGTCAAGGGTGGTCGAGATTAACCGGAAATGCCTCCCTGAAAACTATTCCTCCTTCTTCTTCCTGGACATCTACCGCTCCTACCCTGAAACTTTCCTAGTGGCTGAGCGGGACGGGGAAGTTGTAGGCTATATCATGTGTAGGGTTGAACATGGCCTCTCCGAGCTTTCCAGATTTAGACTCGCTAGGAAGGGACATGTAATTTCGCTGGCGGTTATGCCTGAGCATAGGCAGAAGGGTTTAGCTACCTCCCTTCTCCTAGAGGCCATGAAAACCCTTCACCAACATTACAGCTGCGGCGAGGTTTACCTAGAGGTTAGGGTTAGCAATCAGCCTGCCATAAACCTATATCGTAAGCTAGGGTTCCAGGAGGCTAGAACCATAAGCCACTACTATGTTGATGGGGAGGATGCATTGCTTATGGCTCGTAGGCTTCCAATTCAGGCTGGGGAGGTCGACAGCTATCTTAAAGGCCTCCGCGTGCTAGTGGAAACTTCGCAGAGCTAAACTGGTTTAATGGGCTTTCCAGCCCTCATTATGGGTTCTCCATCGGCTAGGAGAACCCCCCTCGACATGTCTTTTATCATGTCTAGGTGGCTTGAGGCCTTGTTTTTCCCATGGTAGGCTCCAGTGTTGCTTCCAATGGCGATATGAATGGTTCCATAAATTTTCTCGTCGACGATTATGCTTCCGCCAGTATATTTTGCTCCGGGATTGCAGCCTATTCCCAGCTCAGCTATCCTATCCTTGTCGCCGGTGTTGGCTTCAAGGAAGCGGGTGAAAACCTCCCTTCCCTCAGCTGCCTCATATTCTGCCACTCGGCCTTCGCGGAAGAGGAGTTTAAGACCTCTGATTCTGCCGAAGCCTGGGATGGAAACCCTTTCAAACCTTATCACTCCTTCGGCGCTCTCCTCGATGGGGGCTACAAAAACCTCGCCTGAAGGAATGTTTAACCCTACGTCTCCCCTAGCTAGGTCTTCCTCGGAGAGGTAGCCGTCATCTACTAGCCTCGGTCTACCCTTAATGCTGAAAGTTAAACTTGTTCCATCCTCAGCCTTAACCGTAACCTCGTCAACCCCGCTTAAAGCCTCAGCATAATACTGGCAGAGCTTTCTAACCTCCTCCCTGAAGGAGTAGCGAATACTGTCAAAAAAGATCTGCCTAAACCTTTCCACTGGGCATTCATAGCCTTTAGCCGCTCCGGGGATGGGCCAGCCGAAATAGGCCCACCTAACCTTCCGCTCGTCGAGGATTTCACGTAACCTCTGCTTATGGGGTGCTGCCAGCCGAATTCTGTCTGTTAAACCTCGACTCCACTGGGGGTCGTCTTCCTCACCAATGTAGATGGATACGTCGATGGTTTTGGCTAGGGCTTCAGCCATGGGGTTCATCTGGGCGAGGGAATCTTCCGGTGTGAGGGTGAACCTCGCCCGCTGCCTCGCCGAGCTGTAGGGAACCATTAACGTGTGGGCTCCAACCTTCCAGCATTCCTCCTCAACCTTTAAGGCGAACTCCACGCAGCTTGGGTCGGTTGAATTATAGGTTATTCTTACAGCTTCAAAGCTTCCATCGGGCTTTCTCCCAATCCTCATGGATTCCCGAACAAACTTCCAGGCGATTTCAGCCATCTCCCGGCTTGAAAGCACAGTTGAACCCATGGCTTCCACAAGGAAAATATAGTCTCCACCCCTCTAATGTGCATTTAGGCTTGGAAAGCCATGAAGTATGTGCTGGTAATTGGCGATGGCATGTCGGATGAGGTTAGGCCAGACACCCCCCTTAGAAAGGCTAGACATCCATACATGGATTTTGTAGCCTCAAACGGTTTATGCGGCCTAATGGAAACCGTTCCCGAAGGTTTAACCCCGGGTTCCGAAGCAGCCATCATGAACATCCTAGGCTACGACCCCCAACGCTTCAAGTTAAGTCGTGGGCCCCTTGAGGCTGCAGGGTTGGGGCTGAGACTCGGGGAAGGCGACATAGCCCTAAGATGCAACCTGGTTACGGTTAAAAATGGGAGGCTGGTGGACTATTCTGCTGGACATATTTCGACGGAGGAGGCAGGTGAGCTTCTTCAAGCCCTAGAAGCGTTGAAAATCGAGGGGCTTGAGATTCACGTTGGCGTCAGCTATAGGCATGTGGCCGTTTTGAAGGGTGGATATTCTGAGGCTTTGGAATGCTATCCTCCCCACGACCACGTAGGGGAGAGCCTAGAAGCCTTAAAGGTTAAGGCTTTAAAGCCTGAAGCTGAGGAAACGGCAAACCTGCTTAACCGGGTTATGGAGGAATCCTTCCACCTACTTTCCAAGCATCCGGTGAACTTGAAGAGGGAAAGGCGGGGTGAGAACCCTGGAAACATGGTTTGGTTTTGGGCTCCGGGGAGATGGCCTAGGCTTCCAAGCTTCATGCAGACTTATGGCTTAGATGGAGCCGTAATTTCAGCTGTAAACGTGGTTAAGGGTTTAGCTGCCCTCCTAAACATGGGCGTGGTTAAGGTTCCGGGAGCCACAGGCTACTTTGACACCAACTATGAGGGGAAGGCTGAAGCCGCCTTAAAGGCCTTGGAAGCCTACGATTTAGTTATAGTTCACGTGGAGGCTCCGGATGAGGCGGGACACCTCGGAGACTTCAACCTTAAAGTTAGGGCTATTGAGGATTTGGATGGGCGGCTTCTAGGCAGACTGGTGGAGGGCTTGGAAGCCTTAAGGGACGAGTTTGTGTTGGCTGTCCTCCCAGACCATGCTACCCCCATAAGCGTGAGAACTCATACTAGGGATCCTGTTCCCTTCGCCATCTACACCTTCCCGCCTAGGCCTGGGAGGGTTAAGCCTGCTCAGAGGTTTGATGAGGTTTCAGCTAGCCGGACGGGTTTGAGGCTTAAAGCCTCCCAGTTTATGCCTCTATTTCTTGGAAGGCCTCCTAAGTTTTAAAGCAAGGTAGATGGCTAGGCATAGGATGGTTGGGAGATAGAAGACTGAGATTTTGAATTCCGGTTGGAGAAAACCCCGATAAAACGTTTCTACAAGGCTTACCGTAAGCGATATGGAGGCGAGGATGAGGAAGGCTTGAAGCCAAGCTTTAGGCTCAGATAGGCTTAAGCCTCCTCACCCTGCAAGAGGTCTTGAAGCGCCACATCCACATAGCTTCCATCGGGGAGCTTCCTTCTAATGGTTATGGGGAGAACCCCACGCTCCAACTCCAGCTTAGCAATTTCTACAGGCCTGCTAACCCCCTTAGGAAGCTCAATGAGCACAGGGGCTCCTAAACTGATTTGGAGGGCCCTAGCCCCAATAACTCTAGCCCTTTCAAATCTGGTAAGCCTTGGAGGGCCGACGATTGAAATTTCCGGACTTATAGGCTTTAACCCCCAGCAAAATTTAACTAAACTTTTGCGGGCTGGCTGGTTTAAAAGCCATGGGTAAGGCTGAGAGGTTTAAAGTTGAACACAATGGAAGGTTCACCAGCCAAGCCCTTTATAAGGCTAAAAAAGGTAGCAATGAATCGTTTATAAATCTTTACCCCCCTTAAACATTATTACTTCAGCTCCAACACGCTCACCAAGCCTTATCAAGGCTTCCACATGGTTTCCATAGGCTACCACATGATGGTTCCCCGTAGCCTTAAGAAGCCTTAAAACTTCACCGTTAAGCTTCACCTCAACCTGGGTTCGACATAAACCCCAATCCTCAAGCTGGCTTCTAACAATTTCACCCGAAGCCGCGAAAAGCTTTAATGGCTTCAATGTTAGATGGGCCAGCGTGACGGCTCCTTCGGCTAGGGGCACGTCAAGCGAAACCCCTGCATCCGTTTCAAAGTGGCTCTTCAGCTTCACTAGTTCACCTTGTTTTGCCAGCTCTAGGGGTGCTGTGCAGTGGGCTAGGGTTATTACCCCTCTAGCCTGGTCGACTCTGGCTAGGTTAGCTAGCCAGGCAGGCTTATTGGAAAGCCTGGTTAGGGCTAGGAGGAGGGGGAGGGACGCCAAGTCAGCCTCACATAGAGATGGGATTCCATCCCCACTGAGAAGAGCTAAGGCTAGGCATGGAGTAAACCCGTTTTTAACGATAAACCTGAAACAGTCGACGGTTACAGCTTCAGCATTCATTTCCCGGACTAGGCTGGCTAGAGCCAGGTAAAGCCTTAACGGGTTATCTACTTCCTTGAAGGTTACACCTGTAAGCTCGGCTCTTCCAAGCCTCTCCTTAAAAACCCTTGCAGCCTCCTCCGGTGGAAAGCGCCTAGCAGCCTCAACCAGCCTCTCAGACGGGTAAAATAACGCTTTAAACCCGAAAATTCTGGAGACCTCCTCAACCCTGCTGCTGAAAGACTTTAACCGTTCTTCCTCGGCGACTAGGAGGAAGGTTGAGGTTTGAAAGCTTTTTAGTAGGGCTGAAGCCCAGGCTTCGGCTAGGATGACGCCTGGAGGCTGGCTGAGCTCTCCATAGTAGAGCTTCCCCCTCCATAAGCCTTTAGCCTCAAGCTTCTCCCTAGCGCTCAACGCTGAAGGCAAACTATTGTTTTCATGGTAGGCCCATAGGGTCCAGGGTTTTCCCTGAACTAGCGTGGCTGCGAGGCTGCTTGTTCCACCGCTAGCCACAAACACGGCTATGGCGTCGTATTCCTCAGGGTTGAAGGATGGGAATTCGCTTGGTGAACATACGGGTTTTAGGGGGCCAAATACTTTTACGCCTCCAGCCGTAAGCAGCTCCCTGGCCTTAACAACCCTCTTCGCCGCCCTATCTTCATGGATAGGGGAGGCTAGAGGGATGAGGAAGACGCTTGGAGGCTTCAAGCCCGCTCTCTCCTACCCGTCAACTCATCTGAGACCTAAAAGGTTTTATAGCGTTTGGCCGGGTGAAATTTTCTCTGGCGGAGCGGTTTGAGAAAAAGCATCCAAATGTTTCAACCCCCCATAGGGAGGGAGGAAATAGAGGCTGTTACAGGAGTTTTGAGAGATAAAAATCTCACCGACGACGCTGGTTCAGGCCCCTACGTGAAAAAGTTTGAGGAAGCCTTTGCCAAATATTTGGGAGCCAAGTATGCGGTGGCTGTCAGCTCTGGGACAGCCGCCCTCCACGCAGCCCTTCTCACCGTGGATGTGGGCCCGGGAGATGAGGTTGTGGTTCCAAGCTTCGCCCCAACCCCCGTGGCTGAGGCTGTGGTGCTGGCTGGAGGTAAACCGGTCTTCGCAGATATTAACCCTGAAACCTACAATTTGGATCCAAACTCCTTTAGGGAGAAGATTACCAGTAAAACTAGGGCTGTTATAGCCGTCCACCTGTATGGGCTTATGGCTGACATGGAGGCTATTAGGGAAATCGCCCGCGATAAGGGTTTGGCGGTGATAGAGTGCGCCTTTAACGCTATTGGGGCTGAGCTTAAAGGGCGTAAGGCGGGTGTTTACGGCGACCTAGCATGCTTCAGCTTTGACATCACCCAGCCTATCACCACCGGGGAGGGGGGAATGGTTATAGCTAGCCGGCGGGACTACGCTGAAGCCGTTCAATCCATTAGGGTTCACGGCTTCGGAAAATACGGTTCAAGCGAAAGGTTGGGCCACAACTATAAGATGACTGAGATCGCAGCGGCATTAGGCTACTATCAGCTTCAAAAGCTTCCTAAGATTTTGGATGCTAGGCGGAGGAACGCTCAAACGCTTACCTCGCTTCTAGAGGGAATTGGGAGGCTTCAACTTCCGGAGGAGCCTCCAGGCTACAAGCATTCCTGGGGAATTTACACTGTTAGGCTTAAGGGGGGAAAGGTTGGGGAGAGAAACAAGATTGTAGCTAGGCTTACTGCCTCCGGGATTCAAGCGAAAATCTTCTATGAGACCCCGGTTCACATGGCTCCCTTCTACCGGCGCAGATACGGGTTAAAGCCTAGAAGCCTCCCAAAGACAGAGGCGGCGGCGCGCCAAGTTTTCTCCCTACCCTGCCATCAAGACCTTGGAGAAGAAGACCTCAAATACATAGCCGCAAAACTTAAGAAATTTGTGAGGTAGCATCTCAGCCGTATCCAAACTGGAATTAGGGGAAAATTTCCAGTGTGAGCTGATGGGCCTCTGGCAAGCTTCAACCATTCTTAAGGCTCTTAGACCCTTACTAGTTACCGTAGCCATCTTAGGGCTTGGAGCCGCCTTAGTTTGGCTCGGCTTTGGAAGCTTTGAAGCCTTCGCCTTTTCAGGGGAAGCCCCCTGGAACATTGTTTTCACCCTTTTCACCCATCTAAGCCTTGAACATTTAAGCTTAAACCTTAAAGGCTTAACGGCCTTCACCATCCTCGCGGTCTTCACCATTTTAACCTTCTCCCTCCTAACCGGGAAAGCTGAGGCCACTAGGTTTCTTGCCTGGGGATACGTGGCCTCAGCCTTTCTCCCCCACATCGTCATCCTAGGTTTTCAGGGCTTCTGCTCTCCGAAAACGGCCTTCTACGGCATGTCACTGGCGGTTTTCGGGGTCTATGGCTACAGCCTAGCGCTTTCAACCATGTCGCTGATGGTGTTAGCCTTGAGGCTGGCTAGCGGTTTAAGGGGGGAAGCTCAACCGTTAGCTAAGCCTTTAACGGCTGTTTTAGCCTTACTGGTTTTCCTCGCCGTTTTGTGGCCTATTTTTGAGGCAGGTTCTCTTGAGAAGCTTCTTGGAGCCGGAATTAAGGGGGTTAATGTTCCAGGCCACTTTTACGCTCTAATTGGAGGAATGATTATAGGCGTGGTTTTCGCCTCCTTCTCCAAAAAATTTAATTTCGCCTAGGTTAGTGTTAGATTAGGCTGCTGAGCTGAAAGCATTAAAGCCTAATGAAGGTTGACGGCTTTGAGGGTTCTGCTGGTTCAGCCGCCTATCCCCCCTGAAATAGAGCTTTACTCCACAGCGGATATGGTTGCCCCCTCCATGGGCTTAGCATACTTGGCCGCCGTACTAGAGAAATACGGCTATAAGGTCGAGATTCTTGATGCTCCAGCCCTAGAAATAGACTATGCTAAACTGCCAGCTGAGCTGAAGCGGAGGAAGCCAGACATCATTGGGGTAACTGCCACCACCGCCGTGGCTCCCAGCGCCTTTAAGACCGCTCAGATAGCTAAGCAGGTGGTTCCAGACGCTTTGGTGGTGATGGGGGGAGGCCACATTACGTTTATTCCCGAGGAAACCATGAAAGCTGAGCCTTCAATAGATGTCGGCGTAATCGGGGAGGGCGAATACACCCTGCTTGAGCTTGTGGAAACATGGGAGAAGGGAGGCGACCTAAGCAGGGTTAAGGGTTTAATTCTCCGGGGGAAGGATGGAAGCATTAAGCGGACGCCTCCCCGACCTTTAATCGAAAACTTGGATGAGCTTCCCTTCCCCGCCCGCCACCTGCTCCCCATGGAGCGGTATAGGGTTTTCGGGAAGCAGGAGACTTTAGGCCTTATATTCACTAGTAGGGGGTGCCCCTACAACTGTATCTTTTGCTCTTCCTCCCTCCTCTTCGGCAAGAAGTTTAGGGCTAGAAGCCCGAAAAACGTGGTAGACGAGGTTGAAGAGTTTGTTGAAACCTACAAGTCGAACCATGTAGAATTCGTCGACGACCTCTTCATCTTCGACAAGAAG
>CAZAJK010000005.1:0-13471 GCA_964485425.1 uncultured Candidatus Bathyarchaeia archaeon
GTGGTGAAGGGGGCAAGGGAGGGAAGGGTGGCCTTGGAGGCCGAGGTGTAGATGGCGGTAAAAATGGAAGTGCTGGGAAGGATGGTAAGGCAGGCCCCAAGGGAGCAGACGGCTTAAGCGGCAGCTCGGGGTCTAACGGGAAAATTAGGTTGGACTATACCACGCTAAGCGGCTCCACCAATCCCCCTCCAAGCCACACTGAAATCATTGAGAAGATTGTTTACGTGGAATTTGAGGTTCAAAACCTGAGCTCTAGAACCATCCATCTAGTTGCTGTTTGGGTGATTAATGGTGATGAGCATAGGCGGTTTGACGCTTCCACTAGGCCGAGCTTCGACTATTATCTCAAACCGGCTGAGAAGAAGACTTTAAGGCTTGATTTCGAATGGGAGGAGGGTGAAACCTACATCTTCAAACTTGTAACGGAGAGGGGGAGAATATTTGTCGCCTCGGCTGAGGCTCACCCTGCTTAGGAGACCCAATAGTCTGTGACGGTTTTCCCTCTAGTGGTTGCCACCGTTATGAGGTAGGATTGCTCTTCAGCTAGGGGTGTAGGAGGGATCACCTCTAGGAGGGCTCCATCTCCTATGCCCAGTTTGGCTGGAGGCTCCTCGGGAGTATCATCATAGTAGACGTGTTCAATGGTGGCTAGTTTATGGTTCACGTATACCCTGTCTACGGTTAGGGGGACAAGCCCCACATTCCTAATGTAAATGTATATTCGCTGGGGGCTTTCAAGCTTAAACCTCACATCCTCCACGACAAGACGCTCCTTAACCCTTTCAATCTTCTGCTGGAAAACCGCTGAATAGGCGCTTTGATTCTGGGTTACAACACCCATACCCCATAGGAGCACGGTGGCCGCGAGGCTGCTTATAACCAGCGTCATAAGCATGACTGAGAAAATGTAGCTTATACCCTGCTCTCCACTTTTAGGCTTCCACATCTCACCGCGCCTATAACGTTGAAGCAAGGCTTTTGCTAGCTCAAAAACCTTAACCAAAAAGAATGTTATAAAGGTTAGTTTGAGCTGGGGAAAGCCAGATGGTGGAGGTCTTCCTGCTCCTAGAGCTTTCAGCCATCACGATTACCCTAGCCTTCCTAGCCTACGCCTCCTGGCTTGACTGGAGGTTTAGAGAGGTGGACGATAAGGTTTGGCTGATTTACGGGCCTGTTGGGGCTTCCCTAACCCTGGGGAGGCTATTCTTAGCAGGCTTTCCATCCCCCCTCCTCTGGGCGGTCAGCCTAGCCATAGCGTTGGGTTTAGCGTTGGCCCTCTATTATGGAGGGCTTTGGGGCGGTGCGGATTCGAAAGCCCTTATATGCCTAGCCTTAACCCTGCCCACCTATCCATTGTTTGCCAACCCCATCCTAGGCTTATGGCTCATAGTTTTCCCGTTAACCGTGGTTTTCAATGCCTTCCTCCTCTCACTTCTAACCATAGCCTACATTTTGCTTCGCAACCTAGCCTACAAGCTTTCAGGCGGGAAACTCTTTGAGGGCTTTGAGGCTGAGCCTCCATGGAAGAAATTTTTAGCCCTCTTAACAAGCTTTAAGGTTAAACGGGAAAAGCTTACTGGAAACCCCGCTCTAACCTTGGCTGAGAAGGCCTTCGAAAAGGGTAGAACCTGGATTTTCAGGCTTCAAATAGGCGAAAGCGGGGTTGAAGATGTTGGGAAGCTGCCTGAGGAGGTTTGGGTCACCCCCCAGCTTCCCTTCCTACTCTTCCTCACCCTTGGAGTTGCGGTAGCCCTAACTTTAGGCGACCTTGCCCTAACGCTGATCTCCCTCCTGCTTTCATCTTTTAATGCGGTTTGAAGGCCACCTGAATGGTGGTTTGAGCTCCAGGTGAAAGCGGCGTTGCATTCTCCCAACTCTTCCAGGTGTAGGCTTCAACGGTGAAGGTTCCAAACTGTTGAGGCGTCCATAAAATGCTGGCGGGAACGCTTTTCCCCGCTGGGATGACCCCTTGGATGAAGCTTAAAAACACCACTTTCCCCTCGGCATCCTTAATCTGAACAATGTATAGGAAGGATTGATCCCTAGGCCCAGTGTTAGTTACCTCCGTTGAGACTAGCACAGGCTCCCCAAGCTCAGCTGAAACAAGCGGGTTTCCCTCCTCATCCACTAGTTGGGGCTTAGAGATTTCCAGAGGCATTTCAGGCTGGGGTGGAGCGCCGAAACAGACTGAAGCTTCCACCTTCACAGGCTCAATGGCTCCTGTCTCCTCATAGTTGGGCACGTCGGAAGGATTGGGTGTTTCATCCACGTATCTCGCCTTAATCTGGTCGATGGGGTTAACATGCAGATATGAACCGTGGGAGATGTCCTCAGTAAAGTTGAAGGAGGCTTGGAAAACTCCTGAATCCTGGGAGGTTTCAATAAGGGTTAACCTTATCCCGGCTGGATCTGCCTCCGAAAAAACTGAAACCTCTATTACGTCTAGGGCCAAGGGATTCTTATTAGCATCTGGATCTTCAACCGTAATAACCGCCTTGTCTTCCAACACGTAATATTCCTTGTCAAAACTTATGGTTCCAGTGGTGAATTCCACTTTGGCTGAGGCTGTAACGGGGAAGTCTTCTTCCCCTTCCTCGTTTAGAGGGTCGAGATAGGTGACGACAACACCGTCGCCATTATAGACGTAGATGGTTCCATCTTCAGGCTCTCCCGTTTGACCAGTATATAGGAGAAGTCTGAAGGTTCCCTGGAAGATCCCGCTGTCGGCTTCTGTTTCTATGAGAGGGCCGTCAGGGTTAACTGCTTGAAGCCAGCTGGAAGATTTAACCTGAACCCTGCTGGCTGGAATATAGTCTACGGCTTCAGGATCGATGTTCATGTCCGGATCCTTAACCGTGATGGTCATAACGTCATTGCAGGAGTAGACTTCCTTATCTAGGGAAACCTCACCCGTGTAAGCCTTAACAGCAACTTCCACTTTGACTCTAGACCCTATTCCAGAGGCGTCCTGCTCATCATTATAGCGTATGGTCAAGGTGTCGCCGTAGGCGGCTTGAATGGTCTGACCGACAATTATGGTGGCTTCGAAAACACCTGTATCAACGTCGGTTTCAGTTAGCTCGATTTGAAGGCCTCCAGCCTCCCCAGTCGTGGTAGACCAGACATCTACCCCACTCCAGTCCCCAACATTTCCAGGTGGGATCACATCTATTTTTTCACGGTCGAAGTTCCAGTCTGGGTCTGTTACGGTGATTGTTAACTCGGTGAATAGGTGTGTTTCAGATTTGTCGACTGAAAGGGTTCCAGTATGGGTTAAAACCCTGGCGCAAGCCTTGGTTTCCCTCGGATTCCCAGACTCATCATATTCGTCCTGATAGGTTACCTCTACCAAATCGTTTCTTTCAACAACGTTTGAAAGTGCATGCTCAGCCATGAAGATTCCGCTGTCAGCCTCGGTTTCGATGAGCCGCAGCCATATAGGATAGTTAGGCCTAGAGTTTCCCTCTGAATCTTTAACGTCAAGGCTTAAAACCTGATCCGTCGCCTCATAAATGTCAACACTGTTAGGGTTCACGTTTAAATCAGGATCCACAACCTCAATTCTGACGGTTCCCCCGGTGTTGGGATGTAAGGTGCAGCATGGCGGATAAAAGTCTGAGTTTAACGACAGGGTTCCAGTGTGGGTTTGAAATCTTGCTTCGGCTAGAATTACCTTCTCCCTACCCCACTCGTCAAGCTCATCATAATACTTAACTTTAATGATGGCTCCACTCTTGACCTGAAGCCTGGGGATGCCTTCATTTTCCTCTCCAGCCTCAAACTGGAGGTATACTTTCCCCTCGAAGGTTGAAGTATCCTCCCCCGTTTCGATGCAGGTAACCCGGTGGGGGCCATCCCTCCGCTGGCCTCCCCACCAGCTCTCAACGGTAACCTTCCCCTCAGTGTAAGAGATAACCTCAGCCTCCTCAGGGTCAAGGTTCTCATCCGGATCCCAAACCGTAATATAAACTATGGCTCCTGGAACGTAGAGGTCGCGATCCAAGCTCACCGTGCCGGTATAGCTTACAATGGAGGCTGTGTCGACGATGTCGGCTGGAAGGCCTACCTCATCCGATTCATCCTCGTAAAGCACGTAAACCAGGTCGCCGCTGGAAACCTGAAGCCTCCTATTCTGAGGCTCAGAATTACCCAGTATGAAGCTTACGTTGCCTGTGAATTCTCCAGAGTCTACCTCAGTCTCGTCTAACGTGAGGTTAAATCCGTTCTGATCCGTGTCGCTCCAAACCTTAACCTCAGCCTGCTCAGCAACCCTACTATCGAGGTTTAAATCTGGATCTGTTAAGGTAATTTCAGCGGTCCCACCAATCCTATAGCTGTCTTGATCGAAGGCTACAGCACCCATGTGAGTAGCGATATTGGCTGAATCCTTCACCGTGACGTCGGGATGCTGATCCTCGTAGCGGAAGATGGCTACATCCTCTATCTGAAAATCGTTTTTGCTTAAGATTTGCTGGGCTTCGAAGACTCCGTCGTTAGGCCCTGTTTCTACTAGCTGGAGGCCGCTGTAAATGTCCTGCTGGGTGACACCCGCCCTAGTTCTGTCAACGTGGAGGAGAACTGCACCGGTTATGGGGTCAACGGTGTAGGTTTCAGCCTTAGTTGGATCCTGGTTTAAATCCTGATCCTCAACGGTAATGTAGGCTTTGGCGTTAGGAGGGTATTCATCCCTATCGATGGAAATGCTTCCCTCAAACCAGTCGTAGACCACGTGGGCCTCATATTGCTCGGCATCCTTATGGTAAGTTACAGTTAATTCCGCCCCATGGTCGACATCGGCTCCCACAGAAGTAACGGAGGTCATATCGTTGTCGTCCCACAGCACTTCGCCAGCGCCTAGATGCTCCTCCTGCTGGGGTGGATTTTCAGGCATGATGCCCCACAGGTTTTCCCCGTCGTTTGGGCTGCCCTCCTTTACTATGTCGACTCCCTCATCATATACGCCGTTACCGTTTACGTCGATGACTATGGGTTCACCAGCATCGTAGGTCTTGTCTTCATCTCTATCGCACCAGCTCCAAACCCTTACATAGCCGAACCATGTTCCATCCGTAGCCTGATACATTTTTATCTGGGTTCCGTTAATGGTGACGAAAGGCATGTCAGCATCTTCATGCTTGATGTCTTCATCGTCTATGGTTATCTCGATTATGCTGAAGCCGCTAAACTGGGCGGAGGAGACCGTTAAAGAAACCTCCTGCGCCCCTGCATCTATGCATAGGCTAGCCAGGCTTGATAAAAGGAGAATCGTAAGTAGAATGGTGGCTGGAACCCGTTGGGTTGGCAATGTTTCCCGGTCTCCCCGCCTAAAAGCCGGGATAAGCTTTCCCCCAAACAGTATAAAGGTATTACTAAAATTGGAGAAATAAGAATTGCCCTGAAACGGGAGGCTAAATCTACCTTAAGAGGGGTTAACGGGCTGGGAGCCTGTCGTTTGGCATAGCCGAACATTTTCTAAAAACGTTTTCGTAGGAGGGAAATTTACTCAGCTACTTGGTAGTTTTCGCCTACATTTGGTATGATGGCTTCTAAGCCCAGCTCCCCATGCACCCAGCTAGCTAGCTTCTCAGAGTTTTCGGGGTTCCCGTGGACGATGAAAACCTTTGGATTTCCCTCAACGCTTCTCAGCAGCCTCTTTAAGCCTTCCCCGTCGGTGTGGGAGGAGAAGTGGAAGAACTCTACTTCAGCCTGCACCGGTTTAGGTTTACCATTAACCAAGACCCTGCGCTCCTCGAGAAGCATGCGTCCAGGGGTTCCCGGCACCTGGAAGCTTACCAGGAAAATGGCGTTCCTAGACTCTTTCGCCACCTTCTCCACGTAGTAGGCTGCCGCCCCACCCTTAAGCATCCCCGCAGGTGAAACTATGGCGCATGGCCTCTTAACAGCCTGCTTCCTCTCCCTCCACGTAGTTATCCACCTAGCCTTCTCCAAGGCTCTCTTAAGCAGATGGTAGTCTCTGAAGTACATGGGATGTCTAAGCATAACCTCGTTAACCTCTAAAGCCAGCCCATCCATGTAAACCGGATGCTCAAACCCGTAAGCTTCGAGGATGCATAGAATTTCCTGGGAGCGGCCTACTGAAAAGGCTGGAATGAGGGCGGTACCCCCACGTTCAACCACCTCTCTAACCCTGTCCACGAAGGCTTCCTCCAGCTTCCTCCTGTCCGGATGGGTTTCACCAGCGTAGGTAGCTTCCACCACCACCGCTGAGAGTTCTCCATAGTCTAGGTCAGCCCCCTTAAGCAGCTTAGTCTCATTCACGTTCACGTCCCCAGTGTATAGAAGTTTCTTTCCTCCGGCTTCAACTAGGATTTGGAGGCTTCCCGGAATATGTCCCGCGTCTAGAAAGCTAACCTTGAACCCTTTAACGTTGACTGTTTCCCCAAAATTTACCGTCACCGCGTTATTCAGCATGGCTTCTAGGTCAGCTGGCTCATAAGGCAAATAGTAGCCTGAAAGCTTAATGAAGTCGTTGATGAGGATTCGGGAGAGCTCAAAGGTTAACTCGGTAGCATAAACAGGTATGCGGTAGCGAATGTGGAAGAGGGGGATCCCCCCTGAATGGTCTAGGTGTGCGTGGCTGAGGAAAATGGCGTCTACATCCCTAGGAGGTATATGCAAGGGGAATTCAGGCTCCCTGTTAATCTGAACCCCATAGTCGAGAAGTATAGTAGAGCCTCCGCTAAACACCGCCAACGCGGATCTGCCGACCTCCCTTACGCCGCCTAGAAACCTCAGCTTCAACCCTTAGCCCTAAGCCTCCGGTCGAAGCCCAGCGGAGCCTCTTTAAACCAAGGGATAGTTCAGCCGAAAATTAAAGGTTTCCCCTAAGCTTTCCAAGTGTTGGAAGGGAGGAAGCTTAAGGGTTGAGCGCTAAACGTAGGCTTTACACCTTCTACGCCTCGGTTTTCCCTCTGATGGTGTGTGCGGGCATGGTTTACTCCATTTTAGTTTTATACATCAGCGAGCTTGGAGCCTCCAAAACCGAGATAGGCCTAATCTACATGACTGGCTCTGCCATGGGGGCTTTGGTTTCACCAATGATTGGGAAGGTTTCCGACAGGATCGGCAGAAAACCTATTATGGCGTTGTCGATGATAGGTTTCACCCTAGCCTTCCTAGCCTACTCCCTCATCGACCAAGCCATTTACGCTTTCCCAATTCAAGCCTTGGAAGGCGCCGCGTGGGCTGCCATGGGAACAGTGGCCTCAGCCTTCATCGCCGACCTTGCCCCTGAAAGGGAGCGGGGCTGGGCTATGGGCATGTATGAGCGAACGTGGTTTCTAGGCTGGATTGTTGGGCCTGCATTGGGAGGCTACCTAGCCGACCACCTAGGCTTTAAAACCACTCTTCTAATAGGTTCAGCCCTCACCCTAGTAGGCCTAATAATCCTCCTACTAAAAGTGGGAGAAACGGTTAAAAGGCGGTAAGGGCTACTCTGAGCCTCCAACCTCTGCAGCGCATTCCTCACATAGAAAGCTTCCATTAGCCTCTACAAGTGAGTCAGACCATTGGCCGCAGGTTTCACAGTAGCCTGCCATGGTTGCCCTAGCCCTCCTCGGCTGAACCATGCCAGTCTTAAGCTTCTCATAGATGACGTCGAAAAGCTGAGGGGTTGTCTGAATAATCTCCCTGCTTGAAACAATCCCTAAGATTTCACCTCTATCAATGACTACCAGCTTTTTCACGCCCAGCCTACCCATCTGCCTGGCAGCCTCATCCACACCAATATCAGGAGAAACGGTCACCAGGGGGCTGCTCATAACCTTGCCAACCTTAACCTCTGAGGGGAGAAGGTTTTTAACCATCACCCTTCGAACAAGGTCTCTCTCCGTCAAAATGCCTATGGGCTTCCCTTCAGCGTTAACCACCACAACGCTTCCAACCCCATGCTCAGCCATGATCTTAGCGGCCTTCTCCACGGTGTCCCCCTCTTCAACCGTGTAGACAGGAGTTCTCATGATGTCTTTAAGTTTGAGCTCGGGCAGGATGCTTGAAGCCAAAGTTTCCACCCAGCCAAGACTATGGGTAAGGCCACCCTATAACAGTATTAAGGCCGATAAATCTTTTACCTAGCTTCCCTCCTAACCCTCAAAACTTCAACCAGCTCCCCCATTCCAAAGGGGATGAGGGCTGAAAGCTCCTCTAAGGGCAGGCTCAGCAGCTTTTCCCTGTACTCCCTAGGGGCGAGTTCAACCATTCTACCTCTGGCTTCCCTAACAATTTCCTTCGCCTTTTTTCTCCCAGGAACTATGATAGCCATGAGGTCAGCCCAGCCTTCAGCCGCCTCCGGAGGCCCAGCTTCAACCCTAGCTTCCCCCTCAAGCCTCACGGCTAATGCCAGTCTAAGCGGAACCCTCCGCAGATAGGTTCTCTCCCCGTAAACCATGAAGCTCCCCCTAGGCAAATATTGGCCTGAAGGCGCAGCCTTACTCAGCTGTTCAGGCTTAACAAAGTATATGTCGATGGCTGAGAGGTTCTCCCTCCAAGCCCTACTATAGCAGGCTGCAAAGCAGGCTGCCTGTCTAATGGAGGCTTCAGAGGGCTTACGTCCACCCGTCTTAAGCACTGTGAAGGGTGCACCTGGAAGCTCAGCGTGGAAAACCAGGTCGGCAGGCTCAGTATAGCGTTTAATTAAGGCTTCATTTGAGGAGGCATCCTTCCCAGCTACGACGAGAAAACCTTCTGAAGTGTGGAAAAACCTAAATTTTTCATACCACTTCTTCTCCCTCAGCCTTACAGGTTCAGCCGTCTTCGCCTTAACCTCTAAAACAAGCTTTTCCACCTCAGCCATTTTGGCCTTGGTTTCCTCTAAGGCCTGGCGGAGGCTTGAAAGCTTACCCTTCAAACGTTTAGCCTCATCATAGTAGGTTGAAGCGTTTTCATAGGCTGATTTTCCAAGTTCAAGCTCGAACTCCAAGCCTTCAAGGGAAACTTTAACCCGCTTATCCTTCCCATTTAAACTTAAAATAAGATTTAACGGAAACTCGCCCCGCCTCCTAGCCTCCAAAACCCTCCTCTCCAATTCTTCCCAACTCATCCCGCCTTCAAGCAGGCTGTTAACCTGGCTTAACAACTCCTGAAGTATGGGGGCATTCCTAAAAATGGTCTCACCAGTCTTGCGTAGACATTCGATTTTGCCCTCCATACTTTTTAAGGCAGCCTCCTGCTCTTCAGCCACCCTCCTAAGCTCCTCAAGCTGAAGCCTAGCCTTTTCTTCAACCTCAGCCCTAGCCTTCTCAGCTTCAGCCCTAGAAAAGAGCTCATCCACAGCCTCATTCATGCTCGGATATCTTTCTGCTTTGAAATTTTCAAGCCGTTTAAGAGGGAAGGGGGCAACCGCAAAGGGTTTGCCGTCGCCGTCTCTGTACAGGGTTGGCTCCGGACTTTTAAGCCCCTCAAAAACTTCGAGTGCAGCCTTGAAGATTTCCTCCGCCTCCTCTAGGGAAACCTGTTTGCTTAGCTTCCCCTTATCGACTCCAGCCCTAGCAAGGAATTCCTCGGCGTAGAGGCCTCCAACCCCGTAGATGCGGGTTAAAGCCTTAACAACCTCTCCCTTAAAGGCTTTTAAACCCTCCAGAAGCTTTTCTACGCTTTCAGGCTTGCTAGTGGCTCCAGCCTGAGGGAGAACATAGGTTTCCCCTTTCTCAAAGCTTCTATCCCCAATCTTACGTTTAGAGAGGGCGTGAACTATTCTTCCAGACCCATCCAACAATATGATGTTTCCTCTGGCGAAAAGCTCAACCACAAGCCTATAAGGTCCACGCCCTGAAACAAGATTAAAAATAACGATGCGCTCCAGGTCAGGCTGCTCAACCCCTTCAATCCTAGCGTTAGTAAGATGTTTTCTTAAGGCTGCGCAGAAGGCGGGAGGCCTAGGAGGCTTCTCCACCTGGTAACGGGTTAAATGTATCCTCCTCCCCGCCTCCACCACCAGCTGTTTGGCCTGCTCTCCAAGCTTTGAAAGCTTGAAAAGCAGGGTTTTACCGTTAGGCTGGTAGATTTTGCTGACATAGCAGCCTTTTAAGGCTTCATTCAGCTCGCCCACTAACACTTTTAGGTCGAGGCTTGAAAGCTGGAAGTCTCTTCGAGCTGTCAAGCTTAGGCCTCCACGGCGATAATTTAATATTTCAAGCTTTAAACCTATAATGGAGGTTTAACCTAGCCTTGCAAACCAGCGACAAGCTTTGGTGGTCTCGGTATCTTCTCGCCCTGGCCTTAAGCCCTATAAGCGCCTACATCTGCTTTAAAAGCCTTTTTGCAGAAGCCTCAGCCTATGTGGCTTTCGCCCTAGTGGTTGCAGCCTACCTCCTATCCTACCTGGTAGCTAAATACGGCTTCAAAGTTAAAGCTGAAAGTCTTAGGAAGCCCAGCGACCTAGCCCTCCAAGGAATATTCGCCTACTTCGTGGCATGGTTTGCCTTCTGGATTTTCTTCTACACTTTAATGCTCTGGTCGGCGGGCCTAGTCTAGCCTGAAAGCTTAAGCTTTCCGCTAGCCACCATTCTCGCCAGAAATTCCCAAGCCGTGAAAAAGCCCTTATCAAACTCAGAAGTTACCTCCCTCTCAACCCTAGACTTAAATTCTTCAGCCACCCTAAGCGCCTCTTTCCTCTCCTTTGGAAGCCTATTCACGAAAACGTAGCGGTCATCCTTCGCCTTATAGGCTACGATAACCCCCTCTAGGGCTGCTGCAAACCCCCTCCCCCAATCACTCTTGGGAAGCCTCTTCCTTATTCTCTCAAGAAGCCTTTCAGCCTCGGCAAAGTTCCGGTTAAAGGTTGAATGGTAGAATTTCTCGACTAAAGCTTTCGGGACTGCCAAGCCTTTCACCTTCAAAGGCTACCGGCGTTCCTTCCCCGCTTCCACGTCTTCAATCCCGCTCTCCGTAATTTTGAAGAGGCATTCTTCGCCTTCGGGTAGGGAGGGGCTCACCACAAGCTTAGCTATCCTCACATGGGGGGCTGAAGCCTTCCTAAGGAAAACGCGTGTGTGGCTGGTGTGGGCTAGGATATGGCCTCCGGCAGGGCCTACAGCCTCGGCGAAGAAAGCGTCAGGCTTAGCCATCACCTGGTTGGTTACCACGGCAGCCGCATTATAGGCCCTAGCAAGCCTCATAAGCTTATGTAGATGTCTTTCAAGCTTTTGCTGCCTCTCAGCCAGCATCTCCCTGCCTATAAATTCGCTGCGGAAGTGGGCTATCAAAGAGTCGACGATTATCAGGCGGATGTTGTGCTCGCTCAGCTGGGAGGAGGCGTGATCGAGGAGGTACATTTGATGGTCGGAGGTTAAGGCTTCAGCGTAGATGATGCGGCTTAAAACCTTTGAGGGGTCTAACCCCTTAGCCTTAGCCATCTGGACGATACGTTCAGGCCTAAAGGTATGCTCAGTGTCAATGTATAGGGCTCCACCCTCCAAGCCCCCCTGATCCCTTGGAAGCTGAACGTTTACGCAGAGCTGATGGCATATCTGGCTTTTCCCCGTTCCAAACTCGCCGTAGAATTCGGTGATAGCTTGGGTTTCAATCCCCCCGCCTAGGAGGCTGTCTAAAGCCCTACAGCCCGTGGTAAGCTTCTCCACGGTAGACCTAAACCGTAGATACTCGTCAGCCCTCATGAAGGGCACGGAGATTAAATGCTTCCTAGCCTCGGTAACCACGGAGTGGGCTGTTTTTTCACCTAAAACCTGGGTTAGCTCCTTAATGCTGGCGGTGGCTAAGGCCTCCACCGTAGTGTAGCCTAGCTTTCTAAGTTTTTCAGCGGTGGAGGGCCCTACGCCGGGTAAATCCTCTAAACTCAAAGTTTTAGACGTATACTCCTCAACTTCCTCGCTGTTCCCATCAGTCAAGGGGGCTCCCTGCCCTAGGGGTTTTGCTCCATGTGAATTCGTGGAAGTGGCCTATTTAAGGTCTCCGAAAAGGGTAACCGTTAAAACCTGTTACTACCCTACTTTTCTAACTGTCTTCCGGAGGGATCGGTAAGGTGGCCTTAAAAAATCTTGAAGAAGTGGCTGTTCAGCTTATCCGCAAAGCCTCCATTATTCTGCCAGCAGACGTAAAGGAGGCTTTAAAGAAGGCTTATGAGCAGGAAACCTCGGAAAGCGGGAAAATCCAGTTAAAGGCCATCCTTGACAACATTGCGGCGGCGGAAGAGATGGGTAGACCTATCTGCCAAGACACAGGCCTCATCTCTTTCTACGTTAAAAGTCGAAATATCAACTATAGGGAGGTTGAGGAAGCCTTAAGGAGAGCGGCAGCCAAGGCTACGGAGCAGACCCCCCTCAGACCCAACGCCGTTCACCCCTTAACCAGGAAAAACACAGGAGACAATACGGGAGCCCACATTCCAGGCATAACCTGGCTTTATGAAGACGTAGATTACACTGAGTTAACCGTGGTTTTGAAGGGTGCAGGCTCAGAGAATATGACCGCCCTTTACATGATACCGCCGGGTGAAGGGGTTAGAGGCGTTAAGAGGGTAGTTTTGGAAACCGTGGTGAAGGCTGGAGGTCAGCCATGCCCCCCCACCGTGATAAACATTGGGCTTGGGGGAACCGTAGACCTAACGTTCAAACTAGCTAAACTCGCCCTAGCAAGGCCTCTAGGCCAGAGGCATCCCGAGGAAGGCATCGCCAAACTTGAAAAGGAACTCTTGGAGCTGGTGAATTCTGTTGGGGTAGGCCCTATGGGTCTTGGAGGTCGAGCCACGGCTTTAGACGTGAAGATTGAGTATGCCCATTGTCATACGGCAAGTCTGCCCGTAGGCATTAACTTTCAATGCTGGGCCGATAGGAGGGCTACGGTTAGAATTCACCCAGACGGCTCTGTGGAGGAAGTTATGTGAGGTGGTGGAGGGTTGGCTGAATACAGGTTTAAAACTCCTCTGAAAGAGGACGACATGCGTAAACTTAACCTTGGAGATGTCGTCTACGTTTCGGGAACCATTTATGCGGCTAGGGATATGGGTCACCGCCGCCTCATCGAGTATGCTGAGAGGGGTGAAAAGCCTCCTGTAAGCTTGGATGGAGCCGTAATCTACCATGTGGGTCCCATCGTTAGAAAGAAGAACGGCGAGTGGGAGGTTGTTTCGGCTGGGCCTACAACCAGCACGAGGATGAATAAGACTGAGCCTAAAGTGCTGGAATACTATCCGGTAAGAATGATAATTGGAAAGGGTGGCATGAGTAGGGAGGTGGCTGAAGCCCTCCAAAAGAGGGGTGCAGTATACTGCCACTACACGGGTGGAGCCGCAGTTCTAGCGGCGAAAAACATTAAGCGGGTAGCTGGAGTTGAATGGCTTGACCTGGGAATCCCTGAAGCCCTATGGATTTTCGAGGTGGAAAACTTCGGCCCCCTAGTCGTAACCATCGACGCCAAGGGAAACAGCTTCTACGAGCAGCTTAACAGCGAAGTGAGCAGGAACCTTAAGCGTCTCCTAGAGGCTCTCACATAACGT
>CAZAJK010000005.1:13481-22488 GCA_964485425.1 uncultured Candidatus Bathyarchaeia archaeon
TAAGCCTCAGCGAGCCCACCCTCGAAGAAGCTAAAAACAGACTTCAGCAGGCTATTTCCCGGAAACAAATGGTTTTGATGCTTGGAAACTGTATGGTAGACTATGAGGGTAGAGCTTCCTCCAAGCTGGATTGGGGTGAAAGGCTTCTCATAGTGAAGGCTGACGGCTCGGTGATGATTCATAGGCCAACGGGCTATGAGCCTGTAAACTGGCAGCCTCCAGGCTGCGCCTTCCAGGTTGAGCTAAGCGGGGGAATGCTGAAGATTAGGGCTGTAAGATTTCACCCCCACGAAGTTCTAAACATCTATTTCAACCGCGTTTTACACCTGTTAGCTGCAGATCTCGAAGACCGCGGCGAATTCGCCCTATACGTTACTGAGCTAGACATGCAGAAGGCTTTGCTGCTTGCACCAGAACTCTTTGAGGAAGGCTTTAAACCCATATCGGCTGAGAAGGATGTGGGCGAATCCGGCTTCATCGACATTTTGGGGGAAGATTCTGAAGGCAACCTAGTCGTCATAGAGATTAAGCGTAACCCTGCGGGTAAGGATGCCGTAACCCAGCTTGAAAGGTATGTTAAAGCCTTAAGGGAGAAGACAGGTAAACCCGTTCGAGGAGTAATAGTGGCGCCAGACATTAGGAGGGAGGCTCACTCGCTCCTAGCCGCCCTAAAACTTGAATTTAAACCCCTCTCACCCAAGAAGTGTTATGAGGTTTTAAAGGCTGGAAGGGAGGCGAAGCTGAGCGACTTCGTTTAACCGGGGGGGAGGAAGCCTTTGGCTCAGGCTAGCCTGAGCTTAAAGGCTTCAAAACTTGAGGTTGAACGCTACTATGACGCTACAGCCGAATCCTATGATGACCTTTACCGTGAGGAGCAATACGCTAAGTATAGGGCAGCCTTCAAACTCCTTGGAAACCTTAAAGCTTCAACTATTCTTGATGCCGGATGTGGAACAGGCTTACTCTTCAACCAGCTTAAAGGCTTTAAAGACCTAGTGGGTGTAGACCTGTCAAGGCAGATGCTTTTAAAGGCTAAGCAGAAGGCTGCGTCCAACCCTAACATACACCTAGTTAAATGCGACCTAGAACATTTGCCCTTTAGAAGCGGCGTTTTTAACGCCTGCTTCGCCTTCACTGTCCTTCAAAACCTCCCAAACCCTAGAAAGGCTTTAAGAGAGCTTAGCCGGGTTTTGGGTGAAGGAGCAGCGGTTGCTGTTACCCTTATGGATGGCGCTGAGAGGCTCCCCACCAGTGGAGAGGTCTTAAAACTTTTGGGTTTAAGGGCTGCCCTAGCTTTGAGGGTTAGGAGGGAGAGGGTGCTGGCAGGTTTCACGTCTCCCGGTAAACGATAATTTTAAAAGTTTCTCCCTTCTCTCGTTTAAGAGAAGGTTTGAAAGGGCTGAGGTTTTAGGCTGGGTTGGAGGCTGAGGATTGGAGTGGGAAGTCCCCCCTGAAGAGCTGATGGAGCTTGAGAAAACCTACATTATGCCGTGCGTGAAGAAGCTTGTTCCAAAGGTTTTCGTGGAGGGTAGGGGTGCAATCCTTAAGGATGCTGAAGGCCGGGAATACATCGACGCCTACGCTGGAGTGGCGGTAGTTAACACTGGGCATTGCAGGCCTGAAATCGTGAAAGCCGTGGCTGAGCAAACCTCGAAGCTCATCCACTCCTCAACTCTATACTACACTTATCCCCCGGTAATGCTGGCTAAGAGGCTGTCGGAAATCGCTCCAATGGATAGGGGTAAGCCTAAGAAGACCTTTTTCTGCAACAGTGGAGGGGAAGCCGTGGAGGGAGCCTACTTCCTAGCCAAAAAATATACAGGGAAATTTGAGGTTATAGCTCTCCAACGCTCCTTCCACGGTCGAAGCCTAGCAGCCATGAGCTTCACAGGCCAGGTTAAATGGAAGCTTAGAGCGGGGCCTGCCATGTCTGGGGTGCACTTCGCCCCAGCTTTCTACTGCTACAGGTGTCCTCTAGGCCACAAGGAGGGCCCGCCGAAATGCAGCTATGCCTGCGCTCTCTACCTCCGAGAAATCTTCAACACTCAAACCACTGGGCAGGTTGCAGCCTTCATAGCTGAACCCATCCTCGGCAACGGTGGGGCGGTGGTAGCTCCACCAGAATACTTCAAAATAGTTAAGGAGATTCTAGACGAGCAGGGGGTGCTCTTCATCTGCGATGAGATTCAGACGGGCTTCGGCCGGACGGGTAAAATGTTTGCCATCGAACATTATGGGGTTGAGCCTGACATTGTTACGCTGGCTAAGGCTATCGCCGCCGGCCTCCCCTTGGGAGCCTTCATAGCGAGGAAGCATATTGCCGACGCGCTGGCTCCAGGTGAACACTTCTCAACCTTCGGTGGAAACCTTGTTTCCTGCACGGCTGCCCTAGTAAATCTCGACATCCTCCTAAAGGAGAATCTTATGGCTAATGCGGAGAGGGTTGGAGGATACCTGCTTAAGCGGTTCAGCGAAACTATGGATGCTCACCCGCTGGTGGGTGATGTTCGGGGTAAAGGCCTCATGATTGGAGTTGAGCTGGTTAAGGATAGGCTATCTAAGAAGCCTGCCGTTGAGGAGGCTGAAAAACTTGTTTTTGAGGCTATGAAGAGGGGTGTCCTCCTCGGGATAGGAGGGGTGGAGGGGAACGTGATTAGGGTTAAGCCGCCCCTAGTCATAACCCTTGAACAGGCTGAAAGGGTTGCGGAGGTTTTAGATGAGTCTTTGAAGGCTGTTGAGAGGGAAGCCCTATAAGGCTTAGAGTTTTAATTTAACCCTCACCAGAAGTGGAGTGTTAAGGGAAGCCTGTTGGTTAGGAGAGCCTCCTTTCTAGGCGCAGGACTTAACGTTCTACTGTTAGGCTTAGCCAGTCTACTAACAGATTTTGGAAGCGAGATGGTTATGCCCGTGCTCCCCCTCTTCATTGTGAGCCTTGGAGGGACAGGCGTAGCTGTAGGCTTAATAGCGGGGATAGGCGACAGCCTATCCAGCATCCTCCGAGTCTTCTCAGGCTACTGGTCGGATAAAACGGGGAGAAGGAAGCCTTTCGTCCTTGCAGGCTACGCGTCCTCAGCCACGGCCAAGCTTTTCTTCCCCCTCTCCACGCACTGGCTTCACCTAGTGGTCTTAAGGCCTATTGAGAGGGTTGGGAAAGGTGTTAGAACGGCGCCCCGCGACGCCCTAATAGCGGAGTCGCTTAAAGCCGGCGTAATGGGGAAAGCCTTCGGCTTCCATAGGGCTATGGATACGGCTGGAGCGGTGTTAGGCTCCCTAACAGCCTTCCTCCTAGTCTGGGTTTTGGCTTGGGATCTTCGCACCATTCTGCTGGCTGCAGCCCTAATTTCCTTCACAGCGCTGATCCCGCTGATTTGGGTTAAGGAGATGGGGGGAGGACATAAGATTATGGGAAGCCTCAAGATAAGCCTTAAAGGGCTTCCAGGCAAGCTTAAAATTTTCATCGCCGCGGCAACAGTTTTCGCCCTAGGCGAATTCAGCTACATGTTTTTCATTTTGAGGGTTGCAGATTTCCTGGCTGCTAGAGGCTTAGAATATCTAGCCATGCCCATCCTTCTATACGTCTTCTTCAACATTGTTTATGCCGGTTTCGCCTTTCCGGCAGGAGTTTTAGCCGACAGGTTTGGAAGGCTGAAAATGATAGTTTTAGGCTACATACTCTTCCTCGGAACATGCCTAGGCTTCGCCTACTCCAACCTTCTCATGCTCTACGTTTTCCTCTTCATAGTTTACGGGCTAACCTACGCCCTAATTGAGGGGAACATGCGAGCCTACGTGGCTGAGCTTTCCCCGCCTGAAAGAAGAGGCACGGTGCTTGGAGCCTTCCACACCTGTGTGGGGCTTGCCGCCCTTCCAGCCAATCTTCTAGCCGGAACCATCTGGCAGTTCGGAAGCCCTCAGCTCACCTTCATCTACGGCTCAATTCTATCCGCCCTAGCCATATGCCTAGCAATTAAGGCTGCAACCGTAAAGACCTAAGGAAAACATAGGCTATGAAGGCTAGGAAGGCTAGGGCAGCAGCGAAAAATATGGTGGCTGCCAGCGGAGGTGTTTCGCCGCTGCCAAACCCAAAACCGAAGAAGAAGGGGAAGATGAAGAAGAAGCCTCCGCCCTCTCCTGGGGCTGAAGCCATGGCTGAGAAGGCCACCAGAATCATACCTACCAGTATTAGGAGGAACCCTGCGAAAATCAAGGTTGGGAAAAGCCCTGTTAAAGGAGTAGGGGCGGAAGGTTGGGAAGCTAGAGTCCTTTTAAGGCAGTCTTCGCAAAGCCAGCTTTCTAGGTCGATGCATTGGCTGCAAACTTTTCTTCCGCATCCTCTGCACACGTAGAGGGCTTCCCTCTTCCCGCAGATTTCGCAGGTGCTCATAGGGTCTTCCACCAGCCCGTGAAGGTTAAGGGGAGCAGGAGGCTGAGCAGAATAAATGCCACGATGAGGATTAAGGCTAGGAGCATAAGCCCCTTAACGGTTTTAGTGTCTGAGCCGAAAACTATGGGGAAAGGGCCAATTAGTATTACGCCTCCCCCTCTTCCGCCACCCTTAACCGCCACATAAAGCACAGCTGCAAAAATCACCGCAAAACCTAGAAAGATGAGTAGGAATCCTAGGGAGGCAAGCTCTTCCATGGCTACACCTAGGAGAAAAACGAGGGTAAACTTAAAGCTTAACCTGAAGTAAAGGTTAAACAGCCTTAAACCCGGCGAGCTGGGAAGCCTAGATGAGCGTTGAACCAGTCTTCATCGACGCCCCCCTAGATGTTGAGGAAAGGGAGAGCAGGATTGTTGAGAAGCGAAACTACATGCTTTCAGGCTATCGGGGTATCCCCTACCGCAGCCCCTACGACGGCGTCATGGCTGAACTTAAGCCGAAAATAAAGATTCCCCACCGTGAACATAGAGAGTTTGAAGTTGAACCCTGGCTTCACCCCACCCCAGACCCAGCATACCTAGACATGGTAACCCTAGAAAATTTCATAGTGTTCATAGACGCCGACGGCTGCCGGGAATACGCAGATAAGCTTACCAAACTGGTGTCCGAGCGGGTTCTGCCCGGAGTGCCCGTTCTCCTGGGCGTCGACCACTCGCTGAGCGGTGGGGTGGTTAAGGCTTTAAGCCGGGAGCATGGCGGTGAAAACCTCACCCTGCTGGTTTTAGACAGCCACTTCGACGTTGTCACGCCGACTGTTAGATGCGGCTTAATCCAATACGACCTAGAGACTAATCCTGAAACGGTGTTCAGCCCCTTTGACCCCTTCATTAGGGCGAGGCCTGACAGCTACAACGCCGACTCCTACCTATACTATCTCGTCAGAGAGCATGTGATTCCACCTGAAAATCTGATAGTTGTGGGAGTTTCAGATGAGCCTCCCGAACATTTCCGCCGGGTTGAAGACCCGCGGGTTAAGCGGTTCATTGAGCATTATTATAGCTTGGTGGAGGAGGGAGCCACCCTCATCACCAAAAAAGACGTGAAAACCAAATTTGTTAAAGTCAGAGAAACCCTTGAGAACGTTAAAACTCCATACCTTTATGTTTCCGTCGACATTGATGTAGGCGCCAACTCCGCGCTTCATGGTGCTAGATTCCTTAACTGTCAAGGGCTAAGCCTTGGAGAAATTAACAACATAGTTCATGAGGTGCTTAGGCTTCTGGGTAGGGTTAAACTGCTAGGTTTAGACCTGCTTGAAACGGATGTGTATAGGGCTGGGACGGTGGTTCAGGGTAGAAAAGATAGAACCTATGAGATTGAAGCTGAGCTGGCAGCCAGAATTCTTCACAGAGCGGTTAAGGGTTAATAGGGGAGGGTTCAGTCCGCCCGTCGATATTCTTCAGAGCCCCTCCAAGGCTCCGCTTAGGCTGAACTCATCATCCCCAACTAGCCCTAATGTTCCCAACATGCTTAAGGCTTTCCAAGCTTGAAAGACTTAAACCAAGGCCCCTTCCAAAAAACCATTCTCTTTATTCTGATTTCTATCGGGGTTAGGGGGAAGGATAGGGCCTGCATAAGCCATTCCTCGAAAAACCCATATTTCTCTTGGAAGCCTCGGTAGAGACGCCCATCCATGAAAGCCTTTAAGGCTTGGAGGTCTTGGATAGCCCTATGGATTTCAGTCATACCCCAAACCATGATTCCAGCGTTATTAAAGGGGTTAACAGGGTCTCTTGAGTCCATGGTTAGGCAGACCCTCGAATTAACCCTAAGATTTTTAAGCTTCTTCGAGTTTAAGGCTGAAACCAGCCAGATTCTCCCCTCCTCAAACCAGTAAAATACTGGAACCACGTGGGGTTGAAGGTTGACGTCGACTGTGCAGAGATAGGCGAAAGGCGAATTCTCCATGAAGGTTTGAGGGTTAAAGTTTGGGCTGCCGCCGTCAAGCTTAGTGGGCATGGTCTCCCTCATATAGGTGAAAGCTTTAGGATTGAAGCGGATGATGAGGCGGCTGCGGAAGAGGCAGGGTTTCCAAGCGTCTGGAATATGTCTCCACTTCTTCATGTAGAATTCGAAGTAATGGGGGTATTTCCCCTTAATCAGCCTGTTAAGCTTTAAAATTTTTCCGATTTGAAGTAAGCAGTCTAAGACCCCGTAAACCTTAGCCTCACCCTGAAGGAGGACAGCCCTGTTATTCCTTGGGTCTTGGGGGTCCCTCACGTCTATAAGCATGGCAGATTTAGGGTTTTCCCTGAGATTCCGAATTTTCCTCGCATACTTTGAGGTTATGGTGAAAATGCTTTCCCCGTCAAATATGAAGGTAACAGGAGTCACGTGAGGATTACCTTTAGCGTCAGCCGTGCCGAAATACGCGAAAAATCCCTCCTCAAGAAGCCATCGAAGCCTCTCAGGGAGGCTGTCAGGCTTAAAGGGCTGCAAGTTTCTCCTCAAAATGTTTAAGGGAGGCCTTGCTGAAAAGCCTTTAAGGCTGGAGGGCTTAACCTTTGAGCCATGTCAAGAGTCTTCTACCCCATGAGGGTTTCTCCATAAATGGGAGGGGACATTTAACCCTCGACGGCTTCGACCTAGTTGAGCTTGCCAAACAATATGGTACACCTTTATTCGTGGCTTCAGAGCGCAGGCTTAGAGCCAATTATAGGAGGTTCCTCCAAGCCTTCAAAACCTATCCTGGAAAGACGGTGGTCGCCTACGCTGTTAAGGCCAACTTCACCCTAGCCATCCTTCGAATATTCAATTTGGAGGGGGCATGGGCTGAAACCTTCTCGGGAGCTGAGCTACACCTAGCCCTCAAAGCAGGCTTTAAACCGGAAAACCTTGTTTTAACCGGAGGCAGCAGGGTTGAGGCAGACTTTAAGGAGGCTTTAGAGGCTGGTGTAGGCCTCATTGTAATTGACTCCGTCTCCGAGCTGTTTAGGCTTAATAGGGCTGCGGGAGAGCTAGGGGTGAAGGCTAAAGTTCTCATCAGGGTTAACCCAGCCATCCGGATTCCAACCCACCCGTCAATCGCCACGGGAGTGTTAGGCTCGAAATTTGGGGTGGACATCCCCAGCGGTGCAGCCTTAAACGCTTTCAGGGAGGCCTTAACCCTAGACTGGGTTGAAACCCTAGGAGTCCACATGCATATTGGGTCGAGAATCCTTTCGGCTGAGCCCTACCTAGAGGCTGTTGAACGCCTAATGGGGTTTATTGTTGAGCTAGACGGGAAACTCGGCTTTAGGCCTTCCTTCCTCGACCTTGGAGGGGGCTTTGGAATCCCCTATAAGCCCGAGGAGAAGCCCTTAAACCTAGAGGCCCTAGCCAAGGCTCTCTCCAGCCGGATAGTTGAGGGATGTAAAAGTTTAGGCTTAAAGCTTCCAACCCTAATCCTTGAGCCTGGACGCTATCTGGTCGGCGACGCTGAGGTTTTACTGGCTAGGGTTGGAAACATTAAGGATACTCCCGCCGGAAAATTTGTCTTCTTAGACGCCTCCACCAACCATCTGCTTCCCATTCTCTATGCAGGCCAATATTTTGAGGTTTGCCTGGCCAATAAGGCTGATAGGCCTCCTGAAGAAACCGTGAACTTCGCAGGCCCCCTCTGCTTTACTGGCGATGTCATAGCTGTGGGGCGGAGGGTTCCAAAGGTTGAGCTAGACGACCTAGCAGTAATCTTGAATGTGGGAGCCTACTGCAAGTCCACCTACTCCTTCCATAACGCTGTCCCCAGACCCCCATCTATCCTGCTAGGCGAGCATGGCGTTGAACTGGTGCAGAGAGCTGAAAACGTAAACGATTTGACGGCTAGGGATGTGGTTCCCCCAAGACTCTACAAAAGCCTTTAAGGAGGCTTCACCCCTATTCCCTCTGGAGGAGTGCCCTTTGAGCGGAATCTTTAAGCCTGAAGACCTGGCAAGGCAGAGGATTCCAAGGCTTCCAGGCCGGGAGCCTCCAACCCTCCCCCAGCCCGTGCAGCCTAGCCTGCAAAGCCTCTACCAGCAAATCCTAGAGCTTAGGGAGGAGGTTGAGAAGATTAAACGAGCCCTAATGAAGCATGGCATATCGCTTGAGGAGGTTTAAAACTTATAAATCGCCCCCTAAAATTTATGACTTGAAGACTTCTGAAGCGGGGTGGGGTAGCCAGGTTAACCCGCGGGGCTCATAACCCCGAGAGCCGTGGTTCAAATCCACGCCCCGCTACCAACCCTTTGAGATTAAGGGCAGTAACTTAGGTGGTTCTCGATAATCTCACGTAATTCTGTTTAAACATTTCCATTTTTTAGAAGGGATGAGACTAAAGTATTGTCGGGTGACATTACATGTCCGTCTCCGGAAAAATTGTTGATATTTTATTTCCGGCTTTGTCTCTTTTAAGTGCAGGGTTACTCTTATATGAACTGGATCACCCTAAAGCTATGCCTATAACTTTCTCCATCGACTTTTGCATCGCGATGGTCTTCCTTTCCGAGTATGTTATTTCGACGCTGCAGGCGCCGCAGAAGATAAGATATGCCCTAGTTCACTGGTATGATTTGCTTGCTTCACTGCCTGTTCCGTTTTCCACTC
>CAZAJK010000006.1:0-1664 GCA_964485425.1 uncultured Candidatus Bathyarchaeia archaeon
ATCTGCTTTTTGCTTGAGGGTTATTGGCGCAAAAGAAATGGGTAGTGTTTCCCTATTTTGCTGCGGTTGTGTTTTATATTCTGGCGGTTGGATTTTTCTCGGAATGTTTTTCTCCAACACCAAAGGGCTGGGATTACTATGCTCATGCGACGAAGGTAAAATGGGTTTTAAGGGAGCCCTTCGCCCTTTGGAATCCTGAGTGGTATGGGGGATTTTTCCCCTTTAGACACTATCCTCCGCTCCCATACTGGATAGTTTCATCAATATCGATACTTTTACATGTAGATATAGGTCAGGCCTTTAACCTTGCCATAATTATAAGTTTAATCGCCACAGCCATCCTAATTTTCCTAGCAGTTTACGAGTTTTCAAATAAACCTCTTGCAGGCTTCATAGCCGCTCTGGCTTTTGCCTCGTCCCCTCCAGTTTGGACCTACTTCACCACGTTTGGTATGCATCCAAGGGTGATTGCAACCCCCTTCCTAGCGTTAACAATCTGGCTGACAGCAAAGTTTTTGAAAAAGTTTTGGGAGGAAGGCTTCTCTGTAAGACTTTTCGTCTTAATGGTTTTATCTTTAACTTTCGCCCTTTTCTCCCACCTTGTAACCGGTTTTGCAGCAGCCCTGACCGTGCTTCTTTTACTAATAATCTGCATTAGAGGCGTTAAAAACAAGATTAAAATCACGTTTATGACCGTTCTATTCACCGCTGGGCTGTCAGCTTTTTATTATATCCCCTTCTTCTTCCCACCCATGCCCGGGCCAACAGCATGGGGTAAATATCAACCAATAAGCCCCCTCCTACTCTTTGGAATAGAGTCCCCCAACGTCGAAGTCTTCAATTTAATACCTTTCCTAGGCCGAAACCTCGGCAACCCTTCAGGTTGGACTGTAGGGCCCTTAACGCCCATACATTTGCCGTCCCTGCTGGTCGGTTTTTACCTTTGCTATTATTTGATTAAATATAGGTCGAAGTTTGCTGAGGTTTCTCTGCGGCTTAGAGGTTTAATTGTGTTTATTATGGCCTCTATTTTTCTTCTCTATTACGCTGAGCAAGGCTCTCTGCCGAAAATTGTTCCGCATCTTTATGGTCAATCGCCTTTGCTAACCTCCCCCTACTTCTTATCGATTTATTTATCTCTTGTTTTAGGGCTTGTTTGCGGATTGCTTAAAGACGTAGGGAAAACTAGGGTTTACAGGGCTTTCTTAACTATTACACTTATTGTCGTTTTATGTTGGAGCATTAACCTTCCAGCCATGCTTACCGTCAGAATTAGTGCGCCTTTAGGGCAGGTTGCCATAGATAGGGACCAAAGCCTTTTCGAGTGGGTGGCTGAAGAGGTTGGAGAGGATTTTAGGGTGGCAGCTTTCCAGCCTTACCCGCCCGTGTTAAATTGCCTTTCTGATGTATCCCAAGCTTTCGGATATTTTTCACGTGGAACACTATATTTAGATCGAGAATACTGGCTTTGGCGTGAGCTATCCGGGGGTGGAGACGCCAATACGGTTGCCTTTCTCCTAGACTGGTATGCGGTAAAATATTTAGTGATGGGGTTACGGCAGGAGAAAGAACTCCAAAACAGTTATCTCGCCAGCGATTACTTCGAGAGCGCTGAAGATGCTCCCAAGACAGGGGCTTGCTGCATAAGGTATGTTCAGGCTTCC
>CAZAJK010000006.1:1674-17312 GCA_964485425.1 uncultured Candidatus Bathyarchaeia archaeon
TCCCCGCTAGCTGTGGCTGTTCAGGCTCCAACCATCCTACTCATAACAGACGACTACTGCTACTGGCTTTTCCTGAAAGTTTTCGCCTCCTTTAACCTGAATTGCAGCAAGGCGATTCCAATTTATGGCGGCCAGCTAGTCGACTTTCTCAACCCCCAGGCATTAGGACGGTCTAACCTAGTGATACTCTACAACTGGGATTTTGAAGACCTGAATAGGACGGAGAGTCTTCTCTTAAATTACGTGGAAAGTGGAGGTTGCCTCATAATATTTTCAGATCCTCCAATGATCGTGGGAGCTGCGGAAACACCGGAGTTCTATCCGGTCTCTAAGATTGAAGTCGGGAGGCTTCCTGAAAAATGGGATGCTAATATAGGTGGAGATATCCCGATTTCAGCTGACTTTTCAGCTTTTTCACCTTTAACCTGGGAGGGGTCAGCTTGGTATGCCTCATATTCTTCTATCGATGCTTTAAGGTCTTGGGCTGTGGGCTACATATTACAGCAGGGTCGGGTTATAGCTGCCTATGGCAGGCTGGGGGAAGGCTCGGTCTTATGGTTTGGAGCCAACCTACCCTACCACATGGCATACTATGATAATTGGGCTGAGAAAGCCTTCATGGTGAAGACGCTTAAAAGCATGTGCAAGCTTGGAGGAGAAATAAGATCTCTGAAAATAAGCCGCCCAAACTATTCAACAATTGTAACATTTCTTGATGAAGCCTCTAAAGGCTTAGTCGTCAAGGAAACTTATTATCCCAGCTGGGAGGCAGAGGTTGAAGACCACCTTGGACGTAAAAGGAAGCTTGAAATCTACGATGCTGGCATCCACATGATGTATATTTGTCTCCCAGAAGACCTACATTACCCTGTGAAGGTTACGCTTAGGCTTAGGCCTGATCCCCCATACTATGTAGGTGGAGGCATAAGCATAATGACCGTTTTAATGGCTTTTCATATAGCTCTTAAAAAAGGGAAGGCTAGGTTTTCAAAGCCGCGTAAGCATAATAGCCTCTAAGAATTTTGGGAGCATACCTGTCAAGCCTGACAACCAGTCTCCAGCTTTTGATGAAGTTGTAGACGAATCTGCCGGCGAAAAAGTAGTCCTCAAAGATTATTTTTAAGCCGTTGGCTTCCAGCACTCTCCTAATGTGCCGCGGGTTTAAGGGTCTCTCATTGGTGAGCCTAAGCTGATAGGTTAAAGCTATCAGGTAAGGGTGAAAAATGTTTGGCTCCCATCCAACAATGGTTCCGCCCTTCTTCAACACCCTTCGAATCTCCTTAATGGCCACCCAATAGTTTGGAATATGATGTAAGACGCTTAATGCTAGGGCCGAGTCAAAAATTTCATCTGGGAAAGGCATGAACCTTGCATCTCCAACAACATTACTAACTGTAGTTTTGTAAATGTTGAGTCTGACGTTGCCGAAGCTATGGGAGCCGCAGCCAATATTTAGTACGGCTCCCTTGTTGATGTAGGGCTTAAGTAGTTCGAAAAAATATTTGTTAAGCTTAGCTCTTAAAGAACGGCTTAGATACTCAAAAACATTGTCAAGCTTTTTTGGAGGCTCAACATCCCTCTTAAAGAGCTCTCCCACGATACTGGCATCCCCATTAAACGGTATTTTCCCTGGTAACCACCATTTTTAAGAATTTCTCGAACATAACGTAAAGTAAAATATAATGTAAAATAAGTAAGATAAGAAGGGGAAAATCTTAGAAAAATAGCTAAATAATTTTTCTTTTTTGACCAAAAATCACTTAGCACAATAATCCTCTAAAAGTTGAAAATTCAGGTAAAAAGGTGAAATGTGGTAGCCCGGGGGAGATTCGAACTCCCGTCGGCGGGTTTCCCCCTTTAAGGGTTTCCGAGGCCTTGTGGCGAGCGTTTTTCTTTGCGCATAACGCGCGTCCCACGGCCTCGGCTCCCCTTTCGGGTCCAGAGCCCGCCATGCTTGGCCGCTACACCACCGGGCTTCACTAGGATTCATGCATGGAGGGGCTGTTTAAGTTTTTCTTCCTCCAGTTCCAAATAGACCTTTAAGGTTTCCTCGGCGGTTCTACGCCATGTGAACCTTTTCGCCCTCTCAATGCCTTTGGCTGAAAGCTTCCTTCTAAGCCTGTTTGAACTTAAAACTTCGGCTAAGGCTTCAGCCCAGCCTTCCACGTCTAATGGGTTAACGTATAATGCGGCATCACCTAGGATTTCGGGCATACTGGAGGCGTTGGAGGAGACAACCGGGCATCCGCAGGCCATAGCCTCTAGAGGAGGCCAGCCGAACCCCTCGTAAAGTGAAGGGAAGGCGAAAAGCTCAGCTTGGGTGTAAAAGCTGGCTAAGGTTTTAACTGGAAGCCAGTCAAAGAAGATTACATCCCTTTTTAAGCCTAAACTTTCGACAAGCCTTAAGGTTTGACCTCGGAAGTTGGCTTCTTTACCCCCTGTTCTACCCACCTTTACCAGCTTTAAATCCCTGAATGAGGCGTTCTCCTTAAGTCTGCTGAATGCTTCCAGTAGGGTTTTAAGGTTCTTCCTGGGATGCTCTGAGCCCACATAAAGGATGTATGGTTCAGGGCAGGGCCTCCCATTCTCCGTGGGCTTGAAAGCCTCATCCACCCCGTGATATACAACCCTAATCTTTTCCTCAGGTATTCCAAGCCTTCTAACCAGGTCGTTTTTAGTGTAGGTTGAGGGAACAATTATTCTGGCTGCCCTAGCCACGCCTCTATAGTCGAGGCCAAGCCAAAAATAGTCCTGAAGATTAGGCTTATGGATTAAAGGCTTGAAATGTTTTGAAGCCTTTAGGTCTACGTAGCGGATTAGGTCGTGAACCGTGATTATGAAGGGTTTTTTGAGGAGGAAACCAACCCTACCTAAATGCTGGTTTGGAAGGTGGGGTATACCAGTGATCCTGCTTAGTTTGCCGGCGAACCTCATTAAGGTTAGAAGGCCTTCCACAGTTGAAGCGCTAAATAGTTTTCGGTTGAAAAGCCGTGAGAACCTCTGGTAGACATCTGTGTGGAGGGTTGAAACTTTAAGGTGGCGGGCAAGCCTTAAACTGTAGAGGTCAAGGGAGCTTTTCCCATGGGTGACAACCAGGAAAACCGACCTTCCAACCACCCCCTCCAAGACCCTTCAAAACCGTTTAAACCAATTCTTCCCGGAGGAGGCAACCAGCCCGGCTAAATTAAACCATATAAGCTCCATTAATTCGAATTTCAACCTCAAATTAATGTTTAACGGTGGAGGGAGCCTAAGGCCTATAGCCCATTAAAAGGAAGAGCATGATGGCCGCCGCAGTTAGGTCGGCTGTGGCTCCGGGGTTAAACCTGTTATCCGGAGTTTGAAGGCTTCTCTCCATCTCGTGGAGTGCTTTCCACCCTTCCGCCGTGTAAACGCCTCCAAGCTTCAACACCTTCCCTGCTAGTTTAGAAACTTTTAGGGCGTCTTTTAACCCGCTTTTCCGCGCGATTAGGGTGTCGGGATACTTTGAGAGAATTTGAAGGTATGTCTGTATTATTGCCTTATTTACCTCCCCAGTTTTACGGTAGGCTTCGAGGAGGGTTGGAAATCCCTGACAAACCGTAATGGGTAAGCCTTGCGTAAGCTCTCTGCATAGGAGGTCGTTTGCTGCGCAGGCCTTCAAGACTTGGAAAAGCGTTAATTTCTGCTTCGCGACTAGGCTTGAAGCCTTAGGATTTGAGGCGTCGGGAAAACCTTTAGGAGGTTTCCCTAGGCCTCCAACCCCGGCCAGCGTAACAGCCTCATAGAAGGCTTGAGCGTCTTCAACGGTTGAGGCTTCAACGAGTTCTTTAACGGTTTTTCCAAGCATTTTTGGGGTTAGGGTTCCGCTTGCCTCTAAAAGGCCTGCAGCAGTAGCCATGGGGACTAGAAGCATGACGGTTCCGAAATTGGTGTTCCCCCCTCCATGCCAAGCCCTCGAATTTTTAATGCAGCTTTTAATGTGGAAGCCTAGTTTCGCGTCTTCTAGGTTTGCCAGCCTTTTACCTATCTTCAGCCCTTGAAGAGCTGCTTTTCGTATGGCTGGGCCTATGGCTATTCCTCCTGCTAGGAAGTGGTCTAGTTGGGTGTCTTGGAAGGGTTTTAGGCGGCTTATGTTGCCAGGCTTGGGGTAGGCTGAAACCTCTAGGATTACCGCTAGCTGGGCTGCTAGGGTTATACGTTCAATAGGCGTCATTTTGGCCTGCCTCTGAATGGGGTAAGGTAACGATTATATGTAAGGTTTGAGCATTACATAGGCGAAGAGGCTACCTTAAGGGTTTAAGGAGAAGAGCATGGCTGAAATATGTGAAAAGTGCGGGCTTCCAAAAGATTTATGCATATGCTCGGAAATCGAAAAGGGAGAACAGCGTATCCGAATAAGGCTTGAAAGGCGAAAGTGGAATAGGCCTGTAACAGTCATCGAAGGCTTAGACTCAAAAACCATGGACATTACTAAAATAGCCGCCGAACTCAAAAGCCATTGCGCCTGCGGAGGCACAGCTAAAAACAATCAAATTCTTCTCCAGGGAGATCACCGGGATAAGGCTAGGAGCATTCTGATAAAGCTTGGCTTCCCCGAAGCCAACATAGAGATTCGCTGAAAACCGGGAAGCTAAGCCTGCGTAGGCTAGCCATGAAGCCGACAACAATTCTTTTAGACTAGACTTTTAGAGTTGAGATTAAGGCTAAGGGGGGAAGCTATGGGTCAGCTGAAGCTTCCTGTTAAAACCTTGGAGAAGCCTTTAAAGGTTCCAAAGGAGAAGCTTGAAGAGTTTAAAGGAGTCCTTTCCAGAGGGATGATCAGCCGGATGAAGAAGGAGGCTGTCGACTGCCCTGTCAAGGGGAGACTAGTCCCCTTCTTCGAATGTTTTACCTGTGAAAGATTTGTTCGGAGGGTTAGAGGGGAGGTCTACTGTAAAGGTTAAGTTTTTACGTAGCCTTCAGCCAGTAAATGGTCCGCTAATACGCATGCAACCATGGCCTCTACGATGGGAACCGCCCTTGGAATGAAGCATACGTCATGGCGTCCCTTAACCCTAATTTCAACCTCCTTAAGGCTTCTAAGGTCCACGGTTTTCTGGGGTTTACCGATGGAAGATGGAGGCTTAAATGCTACACGCACCACCAGCGGCATCCCAGTAGATAAGCCTCCTAAAACACCTCCAGCATTATTCGTTTCCGTGACGATTTTCCCGTTCTCCACCCTGTAGGGGTCATTGTTTTCGGAGCCCTTCAACCTGGCGGCCTTAAAGCCTGCTCCAAACTCAACTCCCTTCACGGCTGGAATGCAGAAGAGGGCGTGGGCCACATCGGCATCTAGAGAGCCGAAAATGGGCTCCCCAACTCCCGGAGGGAGGTTTAAAGCAAAACATTCGATGATTCCGCCTAGGCTGTCGCCTTCCCTCCCAGCCTCCTCAATTCGCCTAAGCATTTCCTTAGAGGCTTCGGGGTCGAGGCATCGTAGCGGAGTCTTATAGGTTTCTTCGCGAATCTCCTCTATGGATGGTTCACGCTTAATTTTTACACCGCCAATCTCAACCACGTGGGCTAAAACTTCCACCCCAACCCTTTTAAGAATCTGCTTGGCTATGGCTCCGGCAGCCACCACCCCAACCATAAGCCTAGCGGAGAAAATGCCTCCACCCCTATAGTCGTTGTAGCCTCGATATTTCACGTAGGCTGGATAGTCGGCGTGGCCCGGCCTAGGAGTCCACCTAATCTCCTCGTAGGGTGAGGAGTCAACCTCCCTATTCCAGACAAGCAAGCATATAGGCGCGCCAGTAGCCTTGCCCCGGAAAACGCCTGAAAGAATCTCTACCTGGTCGGTTTCACGCCTAGCCGTTTCATGCTCCCCGCTTGGCCTACGCTTGTCGAGTTCGGCTTGAATAAGCTTTTGGCTTACCTCCAAGCCTGGAGGGCAGCCTTCCACCACCACCCCTACACATTTCCCATGGCTTTCCCCGTAAAGTGTCAGCCTAAATTTTTTCCCAAGGCTATTGGACAAGGCTTACCGCACCACCAAGCTTGGCTAGGTCGTGGAAGAACCCTGGGTAAGACTTAGCCACACACTCAGCGTTAAGGATGACGGTTTCACCTTCAGCTCCTAAAGCAGCCACAGCGCAAGCCATAGCAATCCTATGATCCCCATGCGGATCGACAACGTTGCCTTTAAGCCTGCCACCGCGTATTAGGAGGCCGTCAGGCTTCTCCTCAACCCTTGCTCCAAGCTTAGAGAGTTCAAGGCTGAGGACGGCAAGCCTATCCGACTCCTTAATTCTAAGCCTCTTCGCCCCTGTAATTTCTGTTACCCCTTCAGCATGGCAGGCTAAGGCTGCCACTACAGGCACTAGGTCAGGCCAGTCCCTGGCATCAAACCTCACAGCTTTAAGCTGCCCCTTCGAAACCTTAACTCTGTCCTCCTCAGTTTTAACTTCAGCTCCAATCTCGCCTAAAAGGTTTAAAATTTCAATGTCGGGCTGTCTAAACGTTAAATTAAGCCCTGAAACCTCCACTCCACCTTCAGAGGTTAAGGCTGCGGCTGCGAGGAGAAAGGAGGCTGAAGAGAAGTCTCCAGGAACCCTGTGGCTGCAAGCCCTATAGGTTTGGCCTCCCGGAATGTTGAAGACCCCATCAGAAACCTCAACCTCAACTCCATGCATAGCCACCACGTGAAGAGTTAAATCTACATAAGGCTTAGATTCAAGCCTCCCAACAACATTAATTGAAGTGTCCCCTTCGGCCAGCGGGCAGGCGAAAATTAGGCCTGAGAAAAACTGGGAGCTCACATCGCCTGGAAGGCTGACGCTCCCCCCTTTCAGGCTTGGCCCCTTCACTCTGACAGGCGGGTAGCCCCCGTTTGAGGTGCATTTAACTCCTAAACCTTTTAATGCTTCAACCAGCGGTCCAACAGGCCTTTTCAAAAGGCCCGGCCGCCCGGTGAAGTAGGTTTCACCCTCCGCTAGGGCGGCTATGGGGATTAGAAATCTGAGGGTTGAGGCTGACTCCCTACAGTCTATAGGCGCCCTAGGCGCCTTAAGCCTCTCAGCCCCTAAAATCTTAACCTCGTTTCGACCCTTAGAAACGGTAGCCCCTAAAGCCTCGCAGGCTTCAAGCGTGGCATCCGTGTCCTCAGAAGCTAGGGGGTTCCGAATTATGCTTTCACCTTTTGAAAGGAGAGCCGCGATAAAGGCTCGATGCGTATAGCTTTTAGAGGGAGGAGCCTCAATCTGACCTGAAAGCTTGGAGCCTCCCCGAATTATAGCCTTCAAGCCTCTCCCAGCCTCAAGATTTTAGCCTGCTCATTGTTTACCTTCGCCCTTAAAATTTCGCCTTCAAAGGCTTGAAGGGCTTCAACCACCCTGTCAGCCTGCTCTTCACGGGTGATGGCGGCTAACGCTGGCCCCTTACCGCTTAAACCCGCGGCTAGGGCTCCGGCTTTAAGCGCTTCTAGGGCTGGTGAAACCTCATAGCCGTAGGCTGCCGAATAGATTAAGCCGTTCAGCGTCATAGCCTTCCAATATTCCCCTTTTAAAGCTTGCTGGAAGGCTATTTCCACGAGGGGAGCCATGAGCTTAACCTTTTCAACCTCGGAGGTAGCCGTATAACTTTTAACTTTGGGAACTAGGATGACGGCTTCAAGCCCCTCCGCAGCTTTCTCATGTCTTAGGAGCCTTTGAGACAGGTTGTCTGTTACGGTTATGCCTCCAAGGTAGGAGGCTGAGGCGTCGTCAAAAGCCCCCGTAATTGTCACCCCAGCCTCAATGGCGGCTTTAACCCCAAGTTTAACAGCCTCTAGGGGCTCAAGGCTTCTGTTTAATGCTGCTAAGGCTGCTAAGACTATGGCGTTGGCTGCCACACTGCTGCTTTTAAGCCCCCTAGCAATGGGAATATTCGACTCAGTTCTTATCCTGGCGCCAAACTTTCCCTTAAGCCCAAACCGTTCTAAGACGGCCTCCACAGACTTGACTGCTAAGGCTGGGTTTTCATTTGGATCTGAAACTATTTCAACCTGGAAGTCCCCGTTTTCGACGAGTTCAACCCTAGCCTTCGTCCATAGGCCTATGCTTAGGGCTGAACCTTTCCCGGTGGCTATCGCATTAACGATGGTTACAGCTCCATGGGCTAGGGCTTCCCCTAGGAGGCTCATCCCTGCCTAACCTCTTTGAGGGCAGCCTTACGCATCTCCTCAACCGGAGGGGTGACACCCGTCCAGATTTCAAAGGCCCTAGCAGCCTGGTGGACCAGCATAGCTAAGCCATCTACGGTTTTGGCTCCCTTAAGCTCTGCCTCCCTCAGCAGCCTGGTTTTAAGCGGCTTATAAACTATGTCGAAAACGGTTAAATCCCGCCTAAGCAGAGCTGAGCTAACAGGGGAATTTTCAACCTCAGGATACATGCCGACCGAGGTAGCGTTGATTAAGATTTCAGCCTCAGCAAGCATCGGCGCTAGTTCTTCCTCCAAAAGCCTGCAAACCTCAACGTTCACCCCAAGCTCCGCCCTAAGCCTTTCAGCCAGCTTTAAAGCCTTATCCTCAGTCCTATTCGCGATTACAAGCTTCCTCGCCAGCTTAGCTATGGTGAAGCATATGGCTCTTGAGGCTCCTCCAGCACCCAAAACCACAACGTTCTTGCCTTTAGGTGAAACCCCTGCCTCTTCTAGGGCTCTTAAGGCTCCCTCACCATCAGTGTTATAGCCTATCAGCCTTCCGCCATCGTTTTTAACGGTGTTTACAGCTCCAATCCTAGCTGCAAGCCGGTCGAGGCCGTCCAGAAACCTTATAATCTCAACCTTATGGGGAATTGTAACGTTAAAGCCTTTAAAGCCCAAAGCTTTCATGCCCTCAACGGCTTCACGCAGCTTTCCAGCTGGAACTCTAAAGGCAAGATATAGGCCGTTTATCCCGAGCTTCTTGAAAGCCGTGTTATGCATGACTGGACTTAACGTGTAGGCTACGGGGTCGCCGATGAGGCAGTAAACCTGAGTGTCCCATGAAGCCTTCAACCTTCAAACCCCATCAGCCTGTAAATTTCCCTGAGTTGGGCTAGGCTAAGCTGGCCGGGGGCAGCTTCCCTACCACGGCTGATGGAAGCATAGGTAAAGTAGCCGCCGAAGAGGGGTGAAAGAATCCTTGAAGGAACACCCATCGAACCCATGCAAAAAGCTACAATCTTCACTTTAGAACGCTTGGAAGCCCCGGAAAGAAAGCTCAGCATGGTTAAGTTGTCTTCCAGCCTCCTAGCCATCGAAACTATCTTACAGATTTCAGGCTTAACTTTAAGCCCATTTTTAAGGGTCTGCCTTAAAATTTGAAGGCTGGGAGTCCTCTTAAAGTTGTGGCTTGACACCACAAGCTTAGCGCCAGCAGCCTTAAGCCTCTCAGCATGTTCAAGAAGACCTTTAGTAGAAGCTTCCAGGTCAACGTATTCAAAGCCTGCCTCAGCAGCCTCATACAGGAGTTTAAGTCTCTCCTCTTCTCGGCCCTGGAAGCTTCCCCCCTCCCTTTTAAGCCTGTTGGTGGCTATGAGAGGCTTAGCGGTTAGCTTTCTCACCTCTTTCGGGGTTAAGCCTTTGGAGAGGTCGAAACGTAGCTCGATTAGGTCGGCTTCCTCAGCCTGCCTTAAAGCCTCCTCAAGCTGGGTTAAGCCTTGGGCGAAAAGGGTTACGCAGATTCTAGGCTTCACCTTTCTATCACGGTCTCCTCTTCCACGAGCACTCCAAAATGCCGTCCGCCAGGCTGATAGTAAACCAGGACTTCATCCCCCGGTTTAAGCTCCCTCACCGATTTAGAGCCGTCGGGAGTGACAAGCCTAATAGTCTCGGCGTTCTGCACAATGGTCTTCACAGGGCTGCCCTCAATTTCAGCCTCAACTAGCAGCATAGGCCTACGCTCGATTTTCACCCTTCCCACATGGGTTGGACGTAGACTTCCATCTCTTCCCACAATAACCAGCTCGTCTCCAGCCTTAAGCTCTGAAAGATATTTCGTTTTACCGTCTTTAGCCAGAATATAGAGTGAAACCGGTCCAGCATTCACGCGGAAGGGTCTAGGCTCCACATGCGGGTTCTCCTCCACCTCAGCCTGAACGAGGAATAGACCTGAAGATTGGCAGCCGACTAGCATGCCTTCACCTGGCTCCATGATGTCGCAGGTGTCAACGCACACCCTCATCCCCAAACCTAAAGGTTTAAGCCCTGTAATCTTCGCTTTGACCAGTTTCAGCTTTTCAGCTTCCTCTTCACGCCTAGTCTTAACTTTCGACAGTAAATCTGCGGCCTCAACGATTTCAGAGGGTTTCTCGGCTCTTAGAAGGATTCCATCGGCTCCCAGCTCAAGGGTTTCTAGAGCCAACCTAGCTTCTTCAAGGTTTGAAACCTCAGCGATAAGCTTAGCTTTCCCTCTAATTTTGGCTATAAGATTTTCCAGCGGGATAACCTTCCAGTCTGGGCAGCTTGCTACCACGTAGTCTACACCTTTCGAAGCAGCTTCGACAATCTTATCCTCGTCGCCTCGACTCCTAACCGAAACTTTAAGGCAAACCTTTAACCCTGAAGCCTTCAGCTTCTCCAAATCTTTGGGCTGAACGTCCTCCTCAACCAAGACTATTTTTCCCGCCTTTCTAAGCACAGGGCTTAACCCTAGGTTTTCAGCTTCGCCTTTAAGCTCCTCTGAAACTAGGACAGCCTGACATCGCCCCTTACAGGCTTCCAGCAGCTTCAACTTCTCTTCTCTGGTAAGCTTCTCTGGGATTTCTATCCAGAGCTCTCTCAACCCTCACCCTCCAAGATTTGTAGGGCCTCCTTGACGCTTAAACCCTCATGGACAATGCCGCGGAGAGCCTTAACCATGGCTGCGGGTTTTTCATGTTGGAAGACATTCCGCCCAATAGAGACTCCTGCAGCTCCAGCATGCATAGCGTCGTAAACCATGCGCAGAAATTCTTCAACGCTTTTGGTTTTCGGCCCGCCAGCGACAACAACTGGGACAGGGCATCCTTCAACCACTTTCATGAAGGTTTCAGGGGAACCCGTATAATTTGTTTTCACGATGTCCGCTCCGAGTTCCGCTCCAAGCCTAGCCGCATGTTTCACGTATTCAACGTCATGTTCACTCTTAATTTTCGGGCCTCTAGGATACATCATGGCTAGGAGGGGCATTCCATAGGCTTCACATTCGCTGGAAACCATGCCGAAGGCTTCAAGCATTTCGGGCTCCCTTTCAGCGCCCACATTCACGTGGATGGAAACCCCGTCGGCTCCAAGCCTAACAGCCTCCTCAACACCGCATACTAAGACCTTCCATAGGGGGTCTGGGCCGAGAGACGTGCTGGCTGAGAGATGAACTATGAGGGTTAAGCCTCGAACGTTTACCCTGCTCGCTATCCCCCGATGGATAACTATGCCGTCAGCCCCTCCCGAATCCACCAAATCAATCATTCTCTGCATGTCTTCTAAGCCCTTAATCGGCCCGCTGGTAACACCATGATCCATGGGGACTAGAACGGTTCGGCCGTTTCGAAGAATCCTTCTCAGCCTTCTAGCCTTACCAAGGTTCAACCCGTATTCCACCCTCTTTTATGTTAAAATTTTCATTGCCGTTAGAAGCTCGGCGTTTAAAACCGAGCATCCGGCAGCACCCCTAACAGTGTTATGGCCTAAAACTATATATTTAATTCCGCCTAAAGCCTCATCCCTCCTAATCCTCCCCACAGCCACAGCCATGCCTTCCCCAACCCAACGGTCAAGCCTGGGCTGAGGCCTATCCACCTCATTTCTAACCACCACAGGAGGCCTAGGGGCCGTGGGAAGCTTCAACCTTTGAGGCTCCCCCTCAAAGCCCATCATAGCCTTAGCCACCTCACCGGGTTCAGCCTGCTCCAAGGTTTCCACGAAAACAGCCTCTAAATGGCCTTCAACGGTGGCTACACGGTGGCAGCTAGCTGAAACCTTAAAGCCTGCAGGCCTGAAAGGTTCACCCATAATTTTCAAAGTTTCCCTTTGAACCTTCTCCTCCTCACCCTTAATGAAGGGGATAATGTTGTCGACTATGTCGAGGGATGGGACGCCGGGGTAGCCCGCTCCAGACAGCGACTGCATGGTTGCAACAAGCACCCGTTTAATTCCAAAATTGTCCAGGATGGGCTTCAAGGATAGGGTTAAAACAGCCGTGGTGCAGTTTGGATTTGTAACGATAAAGCCCTCCCAGCCTCTCCGCTTACGCTGCTCCTCCACCATGAAGGCATGGTCTGCATTAACTTCAGGGTTAAGAATAGGCACATCCTCATCCATCCGGTGGGAGCTAGCATTGCTGAAAACCGCGAAGCCTGCCTGAGCGAAGCTCTCCTCCACCTTTCCAGCTACCTCTGAGGGCAGAGCCGAAAACACGATGTCTGCCGCCTCCAAATCTCTGGGCTCAGGGGACTTAACCTCCAGTTCAAAGGCCTCTTCAGGAAAGCCTTCGGGAGGAAGCCATCTAACCGCCTCCCGAAGCCTTAAACCCCTTGACCTTTCCGAAGCCGCTATGGCTTCAAGCTTAAACCATGGGTGCTTCCAGAGCAGTTTAATAAAGCGGATGCCCACCATGCCTGTGGCGCCTAGCACGGCCGCCCTAAAATTTCTCCTCAAACCTTTTTCCTCCAAATTTTAGGCGAGGCTTTCCCTTATCAGTTTTAAGGCTTCCTCCCTATCCTCCCACGCCACAAACACTCGAACACTGTTGCTAATGGTCATTATGCCGAGTAGGTTGATACCTCTCCTAGCCAGGGGGGCAGCTACCTTATCTACCACTCCAGGGGTTTCCTCCAAGCCATGGCCTGCCACCGTTATTAGGGCTATAGGCTTAGTTTCATGGACCGCCTTCGCCACCTTCTCCCTCCTAATTAGGCCGTTTAAGCTTTCAATAAGCCTTCCAGCCTCCTCCACGTAGAGGAGAAGCGATGGGGGAGCCATGGTTAAACCTAGAATCTTAGCCCCAACCTTAGAGGCTTCAGCGAAAATTTTCTGTAGGGATTCCCCGGTGGTTAACTCCCAGCCAACCACAGAAACCATAGATAGAGGTTTACCGTGGAGGGTGGCTGAAAGTTCAAGCCCCAGAGAACCCTTAATAATGGTTCCGCCTGAAAGGTCAGGTTCATCCATACCCACTACTCGAAGAATCATGGAGGGCGTCTTATACCTAAGCGACTTAGGATGTAAAACCTTAGCTCCAGCCGAGCTCAAACTAAACATTTCTTCAACATCTAGGGTTTCAACCTTTGAAGGTTTAGACACCAGCTTAGGATCTGCAGATAAGATTCCCCCCACATCTTTAACAAAAACCACTTCTCCAGCGTCTAGGCAACGCCCTAAAACCACGGCTGTAATGTCGCTTCCACCCCTACCAAGAGTGGTAACCCTGCCTTCAGGACTTAAGCCAATAAAGCCTGGAGCCACCACGATAAAGCCCTTCTCAAGCAGGGGTAAAACCTCCTCCCTAACAGCCTTACAGGTCTTCTCCAGGTCAACCTCAGCATTCCCATGCTCAGAGTTCGTGTGTATAGGCCAGCCTGGCTCGGAAGGATCTAAACCCACAGCCTTAACCCCCATCGACTGTAGAATGCTCGTGAAGATCCTTTGGGAGGTCCGCTCCCCCATAGAGAGAATCTCGTCAAGCTGCTCCCTGGAAATCCTTCCATCGCTAGCTTTCAAAGCCGTTTGAAGCAGGCTGTCGGTTACACCCGTCAACGCTGAAACCACTACGACGATCTTTTTGCCCTTTCGCTGTTCAGCAGCCACCTTTTCAGCCGCAACCCTAACTTTTTCAGGACCTGTAAGACAGGAGCCGCCGAATTTCACGACCATTAGGGCGGGGTTAGGCATGTTAACGGCCTCCAGAAGGGTTTTAGAGAAACTTTAAAGGTTTTTGGGTGCCTCCGCTTAATAATAACGGAAAAGCCGGGTGAGGTAAAAGTTAAACCTCCTTTCCACCCAAGGCCCCCCAAGCATCAAGTCTAAATCCATCTAGAAACAAGTATTTAAAGCTTAATTTTGCCTTGACTAAGGCTTAATAAGCCTAAAGCCCCTTTACGCCTCATAGGTGAGGGTTTTGGAAGAGCCGGCAGTGTCGATTCCATGCAAGGTAATCTCAGTCCACCCGTCCTTCGACGCCTACGGAAGCGAATACGTATGCGTAGAATTTGGAATCGAGGCTCAGAAGCCTCCCACCGTAATGTCCCTTCCAGCCAACCTACCTCAAGAAGCCTCCTTCATCATCCCGATTTTAAGCCAGCTTCCCAAACTTATGCCTCAGGCTAAAACCTACAGTAAAAGACTTGCCCTATACTTCACGGTTGAAGAGTGGGATAGGCTTCCAAGGAAATATCAGTTCGGAGACGAAGTGGAGATCCGCGTAATGAGAGATGGGACAATAAACATCATTTTTGTTTAGAGGTTTCCCTCCAGCCTCCTAGCCACATCACGGCTAGCCTGACTTACCCCGATGAGGGCTAGGAGGGTTCGAAGGTCTAAATTTTGAACTAGGCCGTCGGCGTGGCGTCTAATCGGCTCCTTCGGGTTATAGCCTATCCCCAAACCTGAACTTTTAAGGAGAATTATATCGTTAGCTCCATCACCAATGGCCACACACTCGTCGAGGGGAATATTCTCCCTTTCCGAAATCTCTTTTAAAGCCTTAAGCTTGTCTTGAGGTGAAAGAATCACTCCCTCAAATTCTCCAGTCAGCTTTCCATCCTTAACCTTAAGCCTATTAGCATAAACATAGTCTATTCCAAGGGTTTCAGCCACATAATTGGCGAAGACGTCGAAGCCTCCAGTAATTATGGCTGTAACGAAGCCTGCCTTCTTAAGCTCTCCGATTAGGTCCTCAGCTCCAGGTGAAATTTTAATCCTGCTTTTAACCTTCTCAACTTCTTCGACTGGGAGGCCTTTAAGCAGTTTAACCCGCTTGGCTAGGGCCTTCTTAAAACTTATCTTCCCCTCCATAGCCTCCCTTGTAATTTGTTTAACCTTATCGTAGACCCCTGCAGCTTTGGCTAGCTCATCGATGGTTTCATTTTCCACCAGTGTCCCATCCATGTCAAAGGCTACCAGCTTCTTCCTGCGCATGAAGGCTTCAGCATCCTCTACGGAGACTCCAAGGTTAAGCTTAATTCCAGCCTCCTTAACTTCCTCTTTAATCCAGTCAGCTGGAACATCAGCTCCAGAGGTGTCAACCAGCATAACCATGACGAAGAGGCTTCCAAGCGCTGAAGCCCTAGTCTTCAAAATGTTAGCCTTATGCTTATAGAGGATGCGGGAAATCTCAGCCACGATACCCGGCCTGTCACCTCCAATCACCGTGACAATTATTTTGCCAGGCAACCCTACCTCACCTTAAAATCTTCAACCCGGAAAACTTGAATGTTTAGGCCTGTTTTCTCGCTTTTACGTCTAAGAAGCTTCCTAAGCTTATTCGAAGACTTCCTAGGGTTCTTTAAACTTACAAGAATCGACATCACAAATATTTCTCGCATAACCACCTGGTCCATATCCTCAATGTTTCCTCCAGCGTCGAAAATGGCTTCTGAAACCTCTGAAACCAGGCCTGGCCTATCCCTGCCGACGGCAACCACCAACAGTAAACTCAGCCTGTTTCACCTAAAATT
>CAZAJK010000006.1:17322-21730 GCA_964485425.1 uncultured Candidatus Bathyarchaeia archaeon
ATTTCACGTAGAGCAGTGATTAACCTGTCGTTGGCCCACCGCTCTAATATGGTTATCCTTAAGCAGCCTTCAAGCATGGGTCCCGTAAGCCTTCTAACCACAAGCCCCCTCTTGAGAAGCTCCCTGTAAACCCTGAAAGCATCGGCTTCCTCGAATCTTACTAAAACAAAGTTAGCCCATGAAGGGTAAACTTTAAGTCCCGGAAGCTTCGCAAGCTCAGCGCACACCCTATCCTTTTCAGCCATAATTTTCTGAACCTCGGGGAGGATTTCATCCCTAAATTGGAGGGCGAGCTTTGCTATGGCTAGCGAAACCACGCTTACGCTGTTTGGAGGCCTAACCTTATTCAGCAGCTCAATGGTTTTAGGGTGAGCCACCATGTAGCCTATTCTCACACCAGCCATGCCAAAAGCCTTGGAGAAGGTTCTAACCACTATAAGATTTTCAAACTCGCTGGTAAGCTTGGAGAGGGTGGTTCCAGAAAATTCGGCGTAAGCTTCATCTACGGCTACGGCGCACTCGACGGCTTCTAAAAGCCTTACTGCATCCTTCTCAGGCGTAATGTTGCCAGTTGGATTATTTGGGCTGCATAGGAAGACTATTCTGGCGTCGGGGCTGAGACATTTATCTATTAAAGCGTCAATATTGTCGGAGAAGTCCGGTTTTCTTAAGACCTCCACCATTCTGCCGCCCAGGGTTTCCACGATAACGCGGTAGAAGGAGTATGTTGGACTTGAAATCAGCGCTTTGGTGCCTGGGTCGATAAAGGTTTTAACCATTATGTCTAGGGCTTCGTCGGCTCCAACGGTTACCGTCAAATTCTCTATGGGCACATCAAGGTATTCGGAGAGAGCCTCCCTAAGCTCACGGTAGGAGGGGTCCGGATACTCGTTTACAGGAAGCTTCGAAACTATCTCTGAGAATTTTTGAAGCACGGGTTCAGGTTTGATGGGCACGGTGTTCATGTCGAACCTTAAAATTTGCTCCTCTGGTATTCCCACCTCTTCAGCTATGTCGCGTTTTGAAGGCTCCCACTCGTAGGGCTTAAGCTTTAAAACAGCCTCTCGAATTCTCACCGGGGAGGCCTCCCATGACAGATTTAACAGGGTTACGTTAGCATTTAATAATTTTAAAGGTTAAGGCTGCCAGTTTAATAGGATATTGAAGCGGCCAACTTTTACTTAGGAAAAGTGAAACTAACGTCTGGAAATGTAAATGCTTTCTAGAAAAATATTTAATGGCAGGTTGAATGTCAACTAAGAAAAAAGGATGGTTGCTCAGAGCGGAGGATTAAGCTTCCATGAAGGGTGTGATTCCTCAGGGGCACCTATTGCTCAGAGATAACATTGTTAAAAAGGACAACCTTTTCGGCTTTTCCCCGAAGGAGAAGGCAAGGTGGGCTGAAGGCTTAAACCTTCCAAAGAGGGGTGAACGCATCCTTTTCGCGGGCTGCGGCTACCAGTTTATGCCTTATGCCGCCTCCTTTCTAGAGTCAGCCCGGTCCCTAGAGGGGAAAGGCCTAGGCGTCGACACAGCGGTCTCCATCACCCGAACCCTGCGGAAAATAGGCTTAGACCTGCCAAGCCTAATGTCTAAGCTTTCTCCCAAGAAGGGTGAAGACCTCTACACGCCAATTCTTAGAAGCGCAGTTAATTTCCTAAGAAGACTTGGCGTCGAATTTGCATACCTTGGTGAGGATGAACCTTGCTGCGGTTCACCCATCTATTATTCGGGCTTCATCGAGGATTTTGCGGCTAAAGCTAGGGATACCTATAGAAGGCTGAAAAGCTTAGGCGTAAAAGAAGTTATAGGGCTGGTTCCCGCCTGCACCAACACTCTAAAGAACACTTACCCGAAGTTTGTGGAGGGATACGACCTACAAGTCAAACATTACGTGGAATTTGTGGCTGAGATTCTGAGCAGGCAGAACGTAGATTTAACTTTGAATAAAACCGTTACCGTCCACGACCCCTGCCAGCTAGCACGCTTCCTAGAGATTTCAGACGTTCTCCGTGAAGTTTTAAGCCGCATAAACGGTCTGGTGGTTAAAGAGGTTCCCACAAGTAAAGAGCTAACCACCTGTTGTGGTGGAGGCGGAGGCATGGAGTTAACCTATCCAGAGCTCAGCCTCAGGATAGCTTCCAACCGTGTGAAGGAATTGGCTGCCGTCGGCGCTGAGGCAATCGTCACCTGCTGCCCCGGCTGCGTTCTACAATTGAGGGAGGGAGCGAAAATGGCAGGCATCGAAATTGAGGTTCTGGATTTAGCTCAGCTTTTAGAGCTTTCAGCTGGTGGAGGGAGTTAGACTGAGCCTACCCAAGCAGTATAGGGATAAGCTTCTCAACGCGATTAGAAATGAGCGGATAAGCCTAGCTTTAGCGAGAGCCATAGCCTCCTACCGTTCGAACGTGGAGAAGGCTTTAGCCAAACATCCGCACACGGAGAAACTGGCTGAAGAGGTTAGAAAAATTAAGGAGAACGCTATAGGGCGGATGGAGGAGCTTGTCAAGCAGGCTATGGATTCCCTAGCCGACAATAAGGCCAGCGTCTACCTTGCTAGGACGGGTGAAGAGGCCTTGAAAATCATCGGTGAACTTGTTGGAACGGGTAAAACCATTGTTAAATCGAAGAGTTTAACCGGGGAAGAGATAGATTTAAGGGAGTTTCTTGAAGGCCAGGGAAACAAGGTTTACGAAACCGACCTAGGCGAACTCATTGTCCAGCTTTTGGGTGTTAAGCCAACCCACATCATAAATCCATCAGTCCACGTTCCCAAGGAGGATGTAGCGGAGCTACTGACAAAAGTTACAGGTGAGGAGGTTCCACCCGACATTTCTAAGGAAGTCGCCGTTGTGAGGCGTTTCCTCCGGGACAAGTTTATCGCGGCCGATGTGGGGATGAGTGGGGCTAACGTGGTGGCAGCTGACACGGGAAGTCTTATCGTGATTGAGAATGAGGGTAACGCTAGGCTTAGCACAGGCCTCCCACCCATCCACATAGCATTGGTTGGCATGGAAAAGGTTGTTCCCACCTTCCAGGAAGCCATGAAGGTTGCTGAGGTGACTTGGAGGCATGCAACCGGGCCAACCCCCTCCTATATAAACATAATTTCAGGTCCAAGCAAAACAGCCGACATCGAAAAAACCATCACCTACGGCGTTCACGGTCCTAAGGAGCTCCACGTAGTTTTCCTCGATAATGGCAGAACCGAGGCTGCTAAGCATCCAGTCTTTAAAGAAGCCCTTTACTGCCTACGTTGTGGAGGATGCCTCTATGAATGTCCTGTTTTCGCCATTACCGCTGGAAACTTTGGAGACAAATATTTTGGAGGCATTGGGGCTGTTTGGACGGCCATAGTTTCAGGGAAGATTTACGGCAACCTTGAGGGGCTTGCTAGGGCGGCGCTTGTAGGATACACATGTTTAACCTGCGGGCGTTGCCGAGTTAAGTGTCCGGTCAAAATAAACGTGCCTGAAATGGTTATTGAACTGCGTAGGATGGCTGTGGAAAAATTCGCCTAACACCTAGTGGAGACTCCACACATTTTTCCCAGTTTTCATCCTTCTCCAACTGAATAGAGGGGGTTGAAATTCAGGCTAGCTTAAAATATCTGTAAGCATCACTACGGCCTAGGCAGTATTTCAGCTTCCGGAATCGTAGCGTGAATCTTGAAACCTCCTCAGCCACCCTTTTAGGGCTTTTCCCGTCGATTAAAACCATTTTCATGTATTCGGCTATTTGCTCCATTTCGCCGGGGCCCATCCCCAGCCTTGTAACTTCAGGTGTTCCAAGCCTGATTCCGCTGGGATTCTCACGGGCTCTGTCAAGCTTATCCCATGGGAGCAGGTTTCGATTACATATAATGTTTGCTTTTTGAAGGGTTTCTGCAGCCTTTCTCCCCCCTCCAAGACTTGAAACATCTACTAAAACTTGATGGCTTTCGGTGAAGCCCCTTTGTTCGCAGAGAACTTTAAAGCCCTTCTCGTGGAGGGCCTGAGCAAGAGCCTTAGCGTTTTCAACCATGTTCCTTGCATAGGTTCTCCCGAATTTTAACATTTCAAGCAGGGCTATCGTTAAGCCCACCACCCTGTGCAGGTGATGGTTGCTGGTGAGCCCGGGGAAAACCGCCGTGCTTAAACTCTCAGCCAAATCGTTTCGATTGCTTAGGAGGATTCCGCCTTGAGGCCCTGGGAAGGTTTTGTGGGTGCTGGCTGAAACCACGTCAGCCCCCTCGCCGAGAGGGTCTTGGAAGACTCCGCCAGCCATCAGGCCAAGAATGTGGGCAGCATCGTAAGCAAGGTAGGCGTCTAACTCTTTAGCCAGCTGGGCAAGCTCCCTTACCGGCTGGGGGAAGAGGATGACGCTGCCCCCCAACATGAGAAGTTTAGGTTTTGCCTCCCTAATCTTC
>CAZAJK010000007.1:0-3451 GCA_964485425.1 uncultured Candidatus Bathyarchaeia archaeon
GGGCTTCTGCTCAAGCTTAAGGCTGAAGGAGAGCTTGAATATCCTTCTCCTCCTATGCCTGAGTTCCCGTGGAGGCGTTTCCTTCACCAATCCTAGCGGTTATAACTCCGCTTCGAGGCGTTTTAGCCCACACGTAGGGCCGTTTTAAGGCTAGGTCGAGCAGGGCTTTCGTGCAGATAATGATGTTCATGGGTGCTATCAAAATCATGTAGCCATAAACCCATAGGTCTTTAAGGCTTCTCCTTCGCAGGATCATTCCAACAGCCATCATGGTTAGAATGGAGGATAGGGTGAAAATCAGATAGTATAGGGTGAAAATAAGCCAGCTTTCAAGAGTCCAGTTAATGAGGAAGGCTCTTAAAGGGTAGACGAAGCTTAACCCATAGAGAATCATACCCACCAAAATTATCGTTGGAATAGTGTAGTAGGCAAGGAAGATTAAACCCCAAATGCGCTGCTTCAGGGTTAGGTAGGGATTCCTAGCCATCTGCTTCCAATAGTCAAGCATAACCTTGGTGTGTCCTCTAGCCCACCTATAGGTTCTCCTCCTTAAAGCCCTCAGATTATTTATAGCCTCCTCGTAAGTGTAAGCTTCAGGTTCAACCTCAACCCTATAGCCAGCCAAATACATCCTCGTGCTGAAATCAGTGTCGTCGGTTACAGACTCAACGTTGAATTTCCCGATTTTCTCGAAGACCTCCCGCTTGAAGCATACGGCGCTCCCAGCAGTGTAGGGTAAAAGGTTTAATCTTTTCTCCCCTCGGAGGTAAACGAGGAGGCATGGATCCCGCTCCTTAGCAATAATCTTCGTAATTAAGTTTTCATCCTCATTTATGTATCGGGTTGAGCCTTGAACGGCTCCAAGCCTAGGGTCGTCTGCCTCCAAAAACTTGGCTAGAAATCTGTTCAAGATTTCAGGGTGCGCCTTATGGTCGGCGTCGAATATTACGATGTAGTCTCCTGTGGCATGGTCTAGCCCGTCGTTTAAGGCAGCTGCCTTACCCCTCACAGCTTCCCTAGGCCTATGAACCACCTTAAAAATCTGAGGAAACCTAGCCCTATACTGCTCACAGATTTCTCCCGTCCGGTCGGTGGAGGCATCATCAATGCATACCACCTCAATTTTGTCTTTAGGATAATTTATTTTGAGGATGGCATCTAAAGTTGTGGCCACCACTTTCTCCTCGTTATGCATTGGAATTAGAATGGAGAATTTCGGATACTGGTCTGGCTTAAGGTTTACCTGAAACTTTCTTTTAGGCTCCTTCCATAGGAGAGCTCCAACTGAAAGAATGTAGTATCGTAGGGCGTAGATTATGAGGATAATAAGCACTATGGTGAAAACAAGGTCTAGGAGTGTTCTGCCAATCTCAATTAATATTCGCGTTAAAAGGAGGATTGTAATGTTTAGCATTTCACCTCAGCTTTACAGCCTTAAACACCAAACACCAACCCAGCTGTTTCAAGCCTGGAGTTTCACCCATTATTTTTAAAGGTTTCAAGAGGGGGAGCAGGCTGGGAACCCTGTTAAATATGGTTGAAAAACCTGGGAAATAGAAGAAGCATCCCTCCACCCTTAAAACCTTAAACCCTGAGGCTTCGAGAAACCGTTTGAACGATCCCAAGGTAAACTTGTGGAGGTGCTCCCTCAGCCTGTTCAATCTTTTAAGCCTCTTATTCCTCTCCGCCTCAGCATAGCTGTAAGCAGATGGAACGGTTGCCACCAAGATTCCTCCCTCAACACAAACCCTAGCAATCTCTTTCAAGGCCTTCCAAGGATCCACTAAATGCTCTAAAACTTCCGTGCATAATACCTTGTCAAATGCTTCACTGCGGAATGGCAGCCTTTCCGCGTCGGCTAGGACGAATTCCACGCGGCTGCCTAAACCTCGGCTTAACAGGAGTTTTCTCGCGCTTTCCAGGAAGGGTAAAGATATATCTAGGGCAATGATGAGTTTAGCCTTCATCTCGGCAAGTTTAGCCGTATAAATTCCTAGGCCGCAGCCTACATCCGCCACAACTTCTCCTGAGGGGTTTCCCAAAGCCTTCAAAACAGTTCTAAACCTGTCCTGGTAGAAGTAGCGTTTTGAAGGTAGAGGGCTCTCATAGGTGTCCTGAATGGTCTCCCTCCTACCCACATCCTCATAGAACCTCTTAAGCTTCCTACGGCTTTCCAAAGCATGTCAACCTTTCAGCAATCTTTTAACCCCAAAATCTTCGGAAGCTGCTTTAAGCTTCTAATAGTCAGGTCGGCACCGCCATTCTTAACACGCCTATATTCGCCTGTTAGAACCCTAATGGTGAGCATTCCTATACTTTTCCCTCCACCAAAATCCTTGTAAGGATTATCTCCAACATACACAGCCTCCGAAGGCTTAACTCTAAGCTGCCTCAAAATTTCTCTGAAACCCTTTGGGTGGGGTTTCCGGAAGCTCCTTCCAAACTCATCGGTTACGACCATAGCGTCAAAATAGTCTTCAACCCCCAACGCCTTAAGCTTAAACCTTTGAAGTTCAGGGTTTCCGTCGGTAAGCAGTCCAAGCTTAACTCCAACCTTTTTAAGCTTAGTTAAGACTTCTAAGGCTGACTTGTAAGGTTTAAGCTTCCTAGGCTTATACGAGTAGAAAGCTTCAACCATACGTTTTAGAAGCCTCTTGCTAACTGGTATTTCAAATTCTTCCAGTAAAAGGTTGAAGAGTTTTCCGGAAGCACTTCCATGGGTTGAAGCTAACTCCAACAGCCTTTTCCTAACATGGTTTTTGTTTAAGCCTACTTCTTCCTCTAATAGCTTGCCAACAGCCTGAAAAGCCCTAGCCAAATGTTGACGCTGATTATATAGGGTGTCGTCTAGGTCGAAAACCACGGCTTTAACTTGTCTCCTCAATTTCAGGTATCTCCCTTAAAGGCGCCCTTGTAAGCTCCCTGTGAGCTTCATACATGGCTAGAAGGTATCCCAAGCTTGTCCTAGTAATGAGCACCATTAAAGTTGCTAAGGTGATGAAGCCCAGGGTAATCATGAAGGTGGCTGCGAAGTGGGTCCAAGCCTGCTCGCCTAGGAGAGCCTTCAAAGTTGGGGAGGTCATCCCGAAAGCAAGCACCAAAATGACTATTAAGGCTAAAATTTCCTTAGCTCTGTCGTCTATTCTTTTACCGCAGTCCTTCGACATGTGTAGCACAAGCCTCTTAAAAACGGTTCTCTTCTCAAAGTGAAGCATGGAGCGGGTTACGGCCGACGAGATAATTAAAACTCCAAGGATGAAAATGGCAGCTCCAATGTAGCGGAAATAGTCGGGGGAAGTCATAATTTCGGTTAAGCCCGTAACTCTCATAACGGCTGTTGAAAGCTTTTCAGCCTCAAAAAGAATTGACAGGGCGAAAAACAGGCTCAGAACGCCTGTAAACATGTGGAGGAAAATGCTAAAGACGGTGTGAGGTTTCGGCTTAGCCTCCA
>CAZAJK010000007.1:3461-13925 GCA_964485425.1 uncultured Candidatus Bathyarchaeia archaeon
GCCTCCAAGCTTAGCCCTCCGCTAATGGAATTTGACTGAAATGGGAGAAATAAGTTGCCATTATATATTTTATTGCAAAACTTTAATTCCGCTTAAATGCGACTTCAAAGGTGATGATGAGTGGCAATACTATCGGAGCCTTCTTCGGCTATGAAGAGTGGTGACGGCTCTGAAACCTACACGTTTAAGGGGTAAGCCTATCCCTATCCCTTGGGAAGAGGATACATTCGCGGATGTTCTCCCTTTTAGTTAAGGCCATAAGCAGCCTGTTTAAGCCTAAACCCCAACCAGCATGGGGAGGCATCCCATAGTCGAAAACCCTTAAATGGTGGCTGAAGCTTTCAGGGCTTAACCCCTGACTTTTAAGCCTCTCCACCAGCAAATCCTTCTCATGAATACGGGTTCCACCCGACGCTAACTCGAGATACCCATACATGAGGTCGAAGGCTTCACAAATTTTCGGGTTTCCATCTTTCGGCTTAATGTAGAAAGGTTTAGACTCGGTAGGCCAGTCGATAATGAAGTAGTAGGTGTCGGGGTTTAACTCTCCAAGCAGCCTAAGCCCAGGCGTAGGTATATCTTCACCCCAAGGTATTCTTAATCCCCGCTCAGCTAGCAGACCTAAAACTTGATCGTAAGTGTAGCGTTTAAAAGGTGTTTCAGGGACTTCAAGCTTAACTCCAAGAATCTCCAATTCCTTTCCGCATTTACCTCTTAAATACGCTGTTGCATGGACGATTAACCCCTCAAGCAGTTGCATGACATCTTCAATCGTGGAAAACGCTGCTTCAACATCTACGGATATAAATTCAGCCATATGTCTGGTTGTCCTAGACTCTTCAGCTCTGAAGTAGGGGGCAATCTCGTAGACTTTCTCGAAAACGGAGGTTAGCTGCTCCTTGTAGAGCTGGGGGCTCTGTGCAAGGAAGGCCTCCCTATCAAAATACACGACGGGGAAGAGTGCCGCCCCACCCTCGGTGGCTGTGGCAATTATTTTTGGAGTTTGAACCTCAATGTAGCCTTCACCCTCTAAGTAGTCGCGGATGGCTCGAAGCAGGTGATGGTTAATCTTGAAGAGGGCTAGGTTTTCCCTTCGTCGAAGGTCTAAGATTCTAGCGTTAAGCCTAACATCCAGGTCGGCTGGAACCCTGCCTGTGGGATCCATGTCCAACGGGTGTTCAGCCACTCCCAAGATGCGGATTTCGCTGGGAATTATCTCTACGCCTCCCTGAGCCTTTTCATAGGCTCTAACCCTCCCTTTAACACCCACCACATACTGCTTCCTAAGCCTCTCAGCCTTCTCTAGAAGATGCGGATCAGCCTTCTTGACAGGTATTGTAAGCTGGATGGTTCCCTCCCTATCCGCCAGCAGGATAAACTTTATTCCGCCTAGGTCTCGGATGGTGTGAACCCAGCCGAAAAGCGTTACCGTTTCACCGTCCATTTCAGGCCTAACTTCAGAAGTGTAATGGCTGCGCCTCCAGTCGCCAAGCCTATCTAAGCCTTCCAAACTAACGTTGCGCCCCCATAATTAGCCTTAAAAACAGGCATATAGGGTTTAAGCCTCATGGTGAAGGATAAGCCGTCCACCAAGCAGTCTGGGAGGCCCAGCCTAACTCTTCACAGTCTCATATGGGGTGGCTCCCTCAAATTCAACCCTCAAACTAATATTCATCAAGGTTTTAGCCAAATCCTTAATGGTTTTAATGCTGATGGGCAGTCTTCTAGCATCCCTCTTAGAAATCACTACTTTGGTTTCGGTTGAGCCGTCTGGAAGCCAAAGCGTGTTAACGGTTAAAATGCATGCGGGGGCGAAGAGTTCTTCCAAAAGCCTCCGCTTATCATCGTTATAGGCTAAAAATCTAACCCTACGCTTTCCAAGCCTTTCAGAAAGCTCCCTCATCAACCTTCCACCGCAGGATAAGACTTTCGGAAGATCTTCCCTTCCAACCAGGATCACTAGGGTATCCTCAGCTTCCACGGCCTTATGGAAGTAGATGTCCTGAAGGGGGGAATAACGCGTTTCAAGGCTGAGGAGGACCTTAGCCACCTCAAGGTCGAGCTGGGTAACCTCCCCAGACCTAACCTTCTCTTCACATTTGGGGCAGAGAATCCCGCTCTTCAAGTCTACGGTGCAAATCCTAGTTCTCATAGGCTTCGCTAGTCCCCCAGCCAGTTCTCCCAGCCGAAATTTTTCACTATAAATAGTAGCCAGGCCGATATAGAGATTTTGGTTGGCCTTAAATCTCAATGGTCTCCAGGTCCCTAACCAGGAGAACCTCCCCGTCAAACCGTTCCTCAGCCTGTCTAACTAGCTCCCTTTCAAAAGCCCTATTGAAAGGTAAAACATGGAAAAGGACAAGTTTTTCAACCCCTGCCTCCTGGGCGATTTCACCAGCTTCTCCAGCCGTCGAATGATTGGTTATGGCGGCTAACTCCTTCTGCTCGTTGAGGAAGACTGCATCGTGAATTAGGAGGTTGCAGCCTGAGGCGAAGGATGCTAAAGGCTTAAAGTAAGCCGTATCCCCACTGTAGCATAGGCTTCTTCCACCCCTCTCCACCCTATAGGCGAGATTTACAGGCCTATGCAAGGTTTTTAAGGCCCTTATCCCGTTTAGACTCTCCCCGCCGCTTAACTCTTTAAAATCAAGCTTTAAAACGGTATATTCGCTGGGGGTATGCATAAGCTCTAGGAGGCTCTGAGTCAGTTTGGCGGTGCCCTGGGGACCCAAAATTTTTAAGGCGGCATCTCTACCCTCCATGGCCATAGCCCATAGTAAAGCTATGAGGTCGCCTATATGGTCGGCATGGTGATGCGTTATTAGGAGGCTTTCAAGCCTTTTCAATTCTAAGCCTAAGGTTCGAAGGTTTTTAAGGCAGCCGAATCCACAGTCCAAGAGCAACTTATCATCTACTAGGATGGAGGGGCAGACTCTATCAGCCGTAACCGTGTAGCCTCCCGAGCCGACAAAAGTGACTTTCAAAGGATGGCCTCCCCCACTTTAAGGGAAATTTCACCCTGAAATGGTTAATTAGCCATTTCCTCTGAAGGGGTCTGGCCAAGTAGGAGAAAAAAGGAGGGGAATAGCCGCCTTAGAAGTCTACTTAGCCAAAGTGATTTCGATGGTGCTGACGTTGGTGGGGACGCCACCCTCCTCAGAGCCAAGCTGCTCAGTGCCTATCTTAATCTCCTTGATTTTAACGTCTTGGATGAATCTTCGACGGACGATTTCAGCCACATCTACAGCTCGGCTTATGGCGCGACCCCTAGCCTTAATGCAAACCTCGTTTTCTCCGCTTTGAAGCAGGGTTAAGGCGGCTAGCACATAGTTCATTACGGGTTTTTTGCCGATTAAGATTGCATTGGTCTTGGACATTTCTAAGCACCGCTGCCATTTCAAGTCTTAGGGTTTAATTTGTTTGTTTAGCCTTATAGAAGATAAATACGTTACGGTTCTTCCGAGAAAATGGTTAAATAGGAGATAAATTTTTACTTTATGTTTGTGACGCTTTATGAGCGGAACGGAACAACTGGTCTCAGGTAAAGCTTTAAAAATTTTACGCATGCTATTTGATAAGTCAACCTTTGCCTTTTCCTATGTGGTTAACATAGACCAGGTAAGCCTGGCTAAAGAACTAAAAATCACAAGGCAGGCCCTAAACATCCACCTCAGAAAGCTTAAGGCTCTAGGCTTCATCAGAACCGGCAGGGGCTTCATAGAGATCACGGCGAAGGGTTTGAAGGCTTTAGGCTTCTCTGAGAATATTGCAATAGTTTTTGTTAAGGTGGCCCCTGCGAAGAGGCCTGAAGTATACAAGCTAGTTTCAAAGCTTCCGGTATGGCAGGCCTACAGGGTGGCTGGAGACATGGACCTAGTGCTCCTCATCGAGTCTGACAGGCTTGACGAAGTGCTTAAAAGGCTTTCAGGGGTTGAAGGCGTGGAGCAGACAAGATCCTTCATAACCATTGAAGCCATTAAAATTGCTCAGCCTCCCCCACCCCCAAAATAGGGAAAGCCTTAAAACTCCCAGTTTCCCTACAACTTTCAACCTCTAAAGAAATGGTTAGGTTGGGGTTTCATGCCGGTAACAGACTACTTTAAGCGGACGCTTGCCCAACGCCATAAACTATACTTTAAAATTTGCAGGGTCTGCGGGGCTAGGAATGCCCCCTCAGCTGAGAAATGTAGAAAATGCCATAGCACAAATCTAAGATGGAAGAAGAGGGAGTTAGGAGCTAAAAAGTAGGGTTTTTTAAGAAAATCTATCTTCTCTTTATGGTCATCCTGCAGCCGCTGCTTAGGAGTTTACCTTTAAGCCTTAATCCCAGCTTCTCAGCTATAGCTGAAAAGTAGGCTAAACAGTTTTCGCAGTAAGTTTGCCTTGTAATCTGCTTTGAGGCTGGTAGGCTCTGGAAGGTTTCAAGCCAACGGCATCTAAGGAATCTCACGGTGGCTCGATGGTCGGTTGCATCAACTTTAACCTTGCATCCGTAAAGGTTTTTGGCGGTTAAAGCGTTGGCTTCAGCAAATTTCCTAGGCGTAACCTCCCCCTCAGCCCTTAGAGTTTCCGCCGTCTGTTCAGCCATCCAATCCATATACTCTTTAACCGCCTGCTCGCCGCCTTTCCGGCTTATGAAGGCTAGGGTGTTCAGCAGATGGTTAACCCAAACCTTCGAGGCTAGGGCTTGAACCTCCTTTTTACCTGGGAAAGTTGGAATTCGAACCATTGCTAGTAACACCTTCCAGCCTGGAAGTCCTACCATGAAAAACATTAATAAACTTACCTACTCAAGGTGTCCTGTTGGGTAATGGAAAATGGGAAATAGGAGGTGGATGAAAGGATTTTTAGGGTTTCTCGGGTTTTTAGGATTTAACGCATTTAAAACAGGCAACTATTTATGGCTGCTGTGGTTTCTTTGGTTTGCGTGGTTTTACTACTTCAAATACTTCAAAGGAAGATGAGCAGTAAGTTAACAGAAACCCTGTTCAAAACCCTTAAAAACCCAAAAGCCAAAATTGCTCTCAGGAGGTATGGGCCGGTAGTCTAGTGGTATGACGCCGCCCTCACGCGGCGGAGGTCGCAGGTTCGAATCCTGCCCGGCCCACCAAGCCAGATTTTTCAGTGTCAACTTTTAACGGTTAAATGTTCGGTTTTCTGCTAGTTGAGGAGTCTTAGTAGGGTTAAATTGGTGCGGGGGGTGGGATTTGAACCCACGAACCCCTACGGGACAGGGTCCTAAGCCCTGCGCTTCCAAAACTTGAGGCTACACACCTCAAGCCTCTTTGGCCAGGCTTGGCGACCCCCGCTACCCGTATGCATAGTTTACTTCAGCCTGGCTATTAGCGTTTTCGCGTTTCCAACCTTATGTTAGTAACCTTTGGAGAGAAACTTTATAGCCTCCCACAGCATCCCCTCATCTTGGAGGCTAAAACCATGGATGTAGGGGAGATCCTTGACGTGCTTGGAAACGAAACCCGAAGGCGCATCCTTAGACTGCTCTGCGAAGGGCCGAAGTACCTCATCCAGCTATCTAGGGAACTAAACGTAAGCCAGCAGGCCATACTTAAACACCTAGCCATCCTAGAAAAATACGGTTTCATCTCATCCTATGAAGAGAGGGGGGAGCTTCCAGCTCCGCCAAGAAAGTATTACGTATTAAACCGTAGCATTATGCTGACGGTCAGCCTAGCTCCGCACCTAGCCCAATTTGAAGCCCAAGAGGTTCCAGACCAGCCTGAAATACCAGCCTCGCTAAGGAGGTTCCGCCGTCAACTTTTGAGGCTTGAAGCCTGTAGGGATAGGGAGGAATTTCAAAACCTGACAAGGCAGCTCATAGATGAAATCGATGGGGAGCTTCGGAAAATCGAGGAATTTAGAGTTTGCCTCCTAGCCCTAAAAAGGCTGATGGCTGAAAAGCTGAAATTGGAAGCTAAGCTTTCGACCATAAAACCCTGCCAGTCTTAACGTTTCTAACCTCTAAAACCCTGTGAAGCGGAATTTTAACCTCCAAGCCTTCCTCATCCCTGAAGGTAAGCCACGACCCCCTCACATTTAAAACCCTGCTAAGCGGAACAGTTTTCCTTTCACCCTGAACCCCCCTATGCAGGTAAGCTAGCTGGTAGTCAGCCGGGTTGAAACGTGGATCCCAGAGGATCTGCTCGATCACCCTGCGAGATTCAGGCTTCCTAGGCATGGCTGCGCCACTTTTATATAAGTCGGCCATCCCGATAAAATAGGTGAAACCGTTTTTAAGCGTGTAGGGTGGAGTTGTTGAGCCAGCAGCCTGCCCTTCCAGGGGCAACAACCATAGGGCTCATCTACCGGGACGGCGTTATACTAGCGGCTGAAAAGCGGGTGGCCTATGGCTACCTAGTTTTAAGCAAGGCTGGGAAGAAGGTTTTCCGTATAACAAGCAATGTTGGTGCAGCCTGCGCTGGGCTTATGGCCGATATGCAGGTGCTGGTTAAGGAGGCCTCAGCCTACATTAATCTTTACTCCCTGGAGAGCAGGAGGCCTCCAACCGTAAACGCGGTGGCAAAGGTTATCGCCAGCCTCCTCTTCCAGCACAGGCTGTTCCCCCTATTAACCCAAACCATCATAGGCGGAGTTGACGGTGATGGGGCTAAAATCTACGTGCTTGACCCCCTAGGTTCCTTAATACCTGACAGGTATGCCTGTGTAGGTTCTGGAGCTGAAATAGCCACAGGGGTTCTTGAGGCAAACTATAGGGATGGGTTAAGCCTGAGCGAGGCTAGAGAGCTTGTGCTTCGAAGCATTAGGGCTGCTATTGCTAGGGATGTGCAAAGCGGCGACGGAGTAGACATGCTCATCATAACCAGCGAAGGCTCCCAAGAGGAAAGCATCCAATTCAAGTAGGCAGAGGGAGCCTCCATCAAGAGAAAGATAAACTCTAAAGTTTTCAAGAGCCTCCTAGAAAAACTGATCTCCATCCCAAGCGTTTCAGGAAGTGAACGTAGACTCGCAGAATTCCTCCAGGAATATTTGGAAGCTGGTGGGGTTAAAGCTGAGCTAGTAGAAGTTAAGGGTGCAGGGCCAGCCCTAAAAGCTTTTCAAAAATTCTCCGGTAAGGGTGCAAGCCTCCTCCTTTATGGGCACTTAGACACCGTTAAGCCCTCCCCAGCCTGGAAAACCAACCCTTTCAAGCCCTTCATGAAGGATGGTAAACTCTACGGGCTTGGAGCCTGCGATATGAAGGCTGGACTAGCAGGGCTAACCCTAGCCTTCCTAACGCTAGCCTCTAACCCTCCAAAAGACCTGCAAGGAAGACTAACCCTAGCCTTCGCAAGCGATGAGGAAGGGAATTCCAGAGGTTTTAAGGCGCTTCTGGAAACGGGGACATTTAAAGGTTTAAACGCCGCCATATCCGCGGAGCCCACAGGCCTTAAAAGGTTAGAGGTTGGGAGGAAAGGCAGAGCAGTTCTAAAAGTCCAATTTTATGGTGGAAGTTCGGCTGAGAAGGCTGCAGCCTTCATCCTTGAAATGAAGGCTTGGGCTTCGAAAAATAAGATTCCTGTTAAGCCTATTGGCGTTGAAACTTTTATGGGCTGGGATTCTCAGCCAAGCCGCTGCGTAGTTGCCTTAGATAGACCTTTAAACTTAGGTGAAACCTTGGAAGAGGCGTTAAGACAGGTTAAAATGGTAGCTAGCCGGGTTGGCAGGGCAAAGGTTTCCACCTACCCCGAAACCTACATGAAGCCTTATAGGCTTGATGGGAGGGAGCCGATAATTTCAGCGGTTAGGGAAGCTTGCATGACGGTTTTAGGCTTTAAGCCTAAACTGGTCTCGGGTTTAATGGCTGGGGATGAAAATCGCCTGGCAGCCCATGGCATACCAACGGTGGCTTATGGGCCTGATGGAGGCAACTTGCATAGGGCTGGGGAATACGTCATACTGGATTCTGCGGTTAAGGCTGCTGAAGTTTACTTGGAGGCTTCCATCAAATTTTTAAGTTTCAGTTCAAGTAAGCCTTGAAGGGAAGCCTTAAAAAGCCATGGAGGGGTAAGGGTTCCCCACCATCTACGAGGTAGAACTCTTCAAGGAGAAAGGCTTCGTAAGGAAGCAGTGTAAGTCTTGCGGTCGAGCCTTCTGGACGCTTAACCCTGAAGCCGAATATTGTGGAGACCAACCCTGCGTAGCCTACGCCTTCATCGGGAACCCTCCAACCTCCAGGGCTCTAACCCTAGCCGAAACAAGGGAGAAATTCCTTTCCTTCCTAGAGCGCCACGGCCATAAGCGTATAGCCAAGTATCCGGTGGTGGCTAGGTGGAGGGATGACGTATACTTTGTGGGAGCCTCCATCTACGACTTCCAGCCTTGGGTGACTGAAGGCTACATTCCTCCCCCAGCAAACCCGCTGGCCATCTCCCAGCCATGCCTACGCTTCACCGACATCGACCTTGTGGGCAGGTCAGGCCGCCATCTAACCTGCTTCGAAATGATGGCTCACCACGCCTTCAATACTCCTGAGAAAAAGGTTTACTGGAACCATGAAACCGTTGAGCTTGCCTTCAAATTCTTCACAGGAGAGTTGGGTGTAAAACCTGAGCACATAAACTTTGTGGAGGGGATGTGGTCTGGAGGGGGGAATGCGGGAGAAGACTTTGAAGTTGTAATTCAAGGGATTGAGGTTGCCACCCTAGTTTTCATGCACTATAAAACTGTGGGAGGCGAGCTTAAACCCCTAAAGAACATGACGGTGGACACTGGCTACGGGCTGGAGCGTATCGCCTGGCTTACCACAGGGCAGCCGACGGTGTATGATGTGGCCTTTAAGCCCGTAGTGGAAAAGCTTTTGAAAATGGCTGGAATTAAAGCCCCGCCTTTCGAGCTGGTGGCTGAAGCCTCAAGGCTGGCTGGAACCATGAACGTTAAAGGCGAAGGGGGGATGAAGGCTGTTAGGCTTAAGCTGGCTGAAAAGTTTAAGCTTAGCCCGGCTGAGCTTGAAGCCAAACTTAGACCCCTCGAAATGGTTTATGCCACAGCCGACTTCTCCAAAGCCTTAATATTCATGCTTGGCGACGGTGTTGTCCCATCGAACGCTGAAGCCGGATATTTAGCCCGCCTTCTCATAAGGAAAATTTTAAGAAATCTTGACGCTTTGGGCGTTGAAACACCTTTACCTGAAATTTTAAGCTTACAGCTTGAGGAGGTTTCCAGAGACTATCCGGAATATGGGGAGAGAGCTGAAACCATTTTTGAAATGGCTAGGGTTGAGGAGGCACGTTACCGTGAAACTCTAAGACGAGGCGAAACCATAATAGAGAGAATTGTTGCAGAGCATAAGGCTAAAGGGTTTGACAGGCTTCCAGCCGAAGCCCTCCTTAAGCTTTACGATTCACATGGGTTGACCCCCGACTATGTGGCTCAGATAGCTGGGAAGAAGGGCTTCAAGGTTGAAATTCCAGAAGACTTCTACAGCCGCATAGCCAGTTTGCATCAGGAGGTAGGTAAGGCTGAGGAGTCTCCTCCACCAATTCCAAGGGAAGCTGAGGAAGCCGCCTCCACCGTGAAACCTACACGCCTCCTCTTCTATGAGGACCCATACCTCTGGGAGTTTGAAGCTGAAGTGCTTCATGCTGGGGAGGGATTCTTCATCCTCGACCAAACGGCTTTTTACGCTGAGGCTGGAGGTCAGCTTTCAGACATTGGTGTGGTAAGGTGGAATGGGGGAGAAGTTAGGGTTACCGGCGTCTACCGGGTTGGGGGAGTAGTAGTCCACTTGGCGGAGGGCTCTCCCCCACCCGTAGGCGTTAAGGTTAAAGGTTTTATCGATGGGGAGCGTAGGCGCAGCCTCATGAGCCACCATACGGCCACCCATATCCTTATTGGGGCTGCTAGGAGGCTTCTAGGCGAACATGCCTGGCAGCATGGAGCCTTAAAGGAGCCGGCTAGAGCCAGACTCGACATCACCCACTATGCAAGGTTAAGCGAGGAGCAGGTGGAAAAGCTTGAGCAGCTAGCCAACCAAGTAGTGTTGCAGAATATTCCGGTGGAAGTTTTCTGGCTTCCAAGGGAGGAGGCTGAAGCACGCTTCGGCTTCCGCATCTACCAGGGAGGTGTGGTCCCAGGGAGGGAGCTTCGCATAGTTAAGATTGGAAGCTGGGATGCGGAGGCCTGCGGTGGAACCCACTGCCGAACTACAGGCGAGGTGGGACCAATAAAAATACTTAGGACTGAGCGGATTCAGGATGGGGTGGAGCGTATAGTTTTCACGGCTGGGATGGCTGCTGTAAGAGAGTTTCAACGCGACTCAGCTAAGCTTAAAGCCATTGCCTCCCTAACTGGGGCGCCGCTGGAAGATTTGGAGAAGAGTGTTAAAAGCCTGATAGAAGAGGTTAAGGCTGCAAGGAAGGAGGCCTCAAGACTTAGAGAGAAATTAGCGAAACAAATCGCCGAAAGCGTTTTAGCTAGGGCTAAGCCTCTAGGCGAAATCAAATTAGC
>CAZAJK010000007.1:13935-20719 GCA_964485425.1 uncultured Candidatus Bathyarchaeia archaeon
GATGTTGGGGTTGAGGAGCTTATAGCCGTAGCCTCAAGAGTTTCAAGGGTTGAACCCAGGATTATAGCCGTTATGGCGGTTATTGTTGGGGGGAGGGGTAGGCTGGTGGTTGTAGCTGGAAATGAGGCTTCAAAGCTTGGAGTTCATGCAGGTAAAATCGCTTCAACCCTAGCCCAAAGGGCAGGTGGAGGTGGCGGAGGTAAACCCACGCTGGGGCAGGCTGGAAACCTTAAACCAGAACTCCTAGACGAGGCTTTAAACATGGCTGAGGAAGTTGTTAGGAATCAGCTTGGAGGCTGAAATTGGATATGACGGCCATAGATTTTCACGCCATAGCTGATAAGTGGCAGCGTAGGTGGGCTGAGGCTAAAATTTTCGAGGCCGATCCAGACCCCTCCAAGCCTAAGTTTTTCGTCACCTTCCCCTACCCTTACATGAGCGGCCCCCTCCATGTGGGCCATGGTTATACCAGTGTCCGGGTGGACGTGATAGCTCGATATAAGCGGATGAGAGGTTTTAACGTGCTTTTCCCTTGGGGTTGGCACTGGACGGGGGAAACGGTTGCAGGAGCCTCCGAACGTATTAAGCGGGGCGACCAAAAGTTTATCGAAGCCCTCAGAGACATAGACGGGGTTCCAGAGGAGGAATTAAAGAAGTTTGTTGACCCAGCTTACATGGCAAAATACTATACTGACTACAATAGGGAAGCCGTGAAGAAGCTGGGGCTTTCCATCGATTGGAGAAGGGAGTTCCACACAACCTCGCTTCACCCATGGTTCAGCCGATTCGTCGAATGGCAGTATCTAAGACTGAAGGAGAAAGGCTACGTGGTTAAGGGAACCCATCCCGTTGTCTGGTGTCCAAGCTGTCAAAGCCCCGTTGGAGACGCGGATAGACTTGAAGGTTCAGGCGTATACCCGGAAGAATACGTGCTAGTCAAGTTTTCCCTGGGCGGCGCATACCTGCCAGCTGCAACCTTTAGGCCTGAAACCATCTTCGGCGTGACAAACCTATGGTTAAACCCTGAAGCTGAATATGTGGAAGCCGAGGTGGACGGTGAAAGGTGGATTGTAAGCAGGCAGGCTGCGGAAAAGCTGAAAAATCAGCTTAGAAAGGTTGAAGTTTTAAGGGTTTTTAAGGGTAGAGAGCTTATCGGCAGAAAATGTAGAGAGCCTGTTGAGGGCAGGGAGATTCCCATCCTGCCAGGCTGGTTCGTGGACCCTGAGAGCGCCTCAGGCGTAGTTTACAGTGTTCCAGCTCATGCACCCTACGACTGGATAGCTCTAAAAGACCTTCAAGAAAACCTGAAGCTCCTAGAAGAGTTTGATCTCCAGCCGGAGGAAGTTCAGAAGGTTAAGCCGATCTCCATTATTGAGGTGGAAGGCTTCGGCGAGTATCCGGCTGTTGAAGCCTGCGAGAAGCTGGAAGTTAAGGACCAATATGACCCTAAAGCTGAGGAGGCCACCAAACTAATCTATAAACGCGAATTCCACAAGGGGGTTATGAAAGATAACTGCGGCCCCTATGCAGGCATGCCCGTAGCCGAGGCCAAGCAGAAAGTAACCGAGGACTTCAAGGCTAAGGGGCTCTTCGACTCCATGTATGATCTCCCCCAACGCGTAGTCTGCCGTTGCACAACCCCCTGCACGGTTAAAGTTCTTCAAGACCAATGGTTTTTAAACTATTCAAACCCCGAGTGGAAGCAGAGGGTTAAGGAAGCCCTAGCCCGGATGGAAATTTACCCGAAGGAGGCTAGGAACTGGTTCCTTGCGGTGGTTGACTGGCTTAGAGACTGGGCCTGCGCGAGGAAGACGGGTTTAGGAACTCCGCTTCCATGGGCTCCAGACTGGATCGTGGAAACCTTAAGCGACTCCACGGTTTACATGGCCTTCTACACGGTGAACAGGCTTATCAAGCAGCATAAGATTCCAGCTGAAAAGCTCACCCCAGAACTCTTTGACTACGTCTTCTACGGGGCGGGAGACCCTCAGAAGCTGGCTGAAAGCCTAGGCTTGAGCTTAGAGGTAATTAAGGCTATGCGTGAAGAGTTTGTTTACTGGTATCCGGTTGACCTTAGAAATTCGGGTAAAGACCTAATCCAGAACCATTTAACCTTCTTCCTCTTCCACCATGTGGCTTTATTCCCCGAGGAGTATTGGCCTAGGGCCATAGCCGTTAACGGGTTTATGAGGGTTGAAGGGGAGGAGATGCATAAGTCCAAGGGAAACTTTATCCCCCTGAGGAAGGCTGTGGAGCAGCATGGAGCCGACGTAACTAGGGCAGTGGTTCTCCTAGCGGCTGAAGGTTTAGACGACCCGGACTGGAGGGCTGAAAGCCTGAGAGAAGTTAAAGTAAACCTTGAGTCACTCTACCGCTTCATACTTGAAGCCTGGAAGGTTGAGGGTAAACCTAAGCCTGAAAGGATTGAAGTCTGGCTTCTCAGCATGCTTGGAAGCAGGGCTGAAAGGATAGCTGAAGCCATTGAAACCATGAAGACTAGAACAGCTGCTGAAAACGCTCTTTACGAGGTTTGGAACGACCTGTGCTGGTATCTTCGGCGAACCCAGCCTCACCAGCCAACCCTACGCAAAGCCCTAAACATTTGGATTAGGCTTCTAACGCCTTTTATCCCCCACCTATGCGAAGAACTTTGGGAGCAAATTGGTGAGAAAGGCTTTGTGTCTCAAGCATCATGGCCGACCAGGGAGGAGGCTCCTGAAAACCTTGAAGCTGAAGAGCTTGAGGCTATGCTTAAGAATCTGCTTGAAGACACCAAGCATATTCTTCGTGTAACAGGGGTTAAGCCTCAGAGAATATGCTACTATGTGGCTTCAAACTGGAAGTGGGAAGCCTACCTAGAAGCACTCTCCAAGGGAAGGCAGAGCGCCAAGGAAACCATTAAAACCTTTATGGCCAAACCTGAACTCAGAAGCCTTGGAAAGCAGGCTTCAAAAATCCTAGTCCGAATAGTTGAAGGGGCTTCCAGGATAGATGAGGAGGTTAGAAGGCGGAGGCTGAAAGTTGGAAAACTTGATGAGGAAGGATTTCTACGTGAGGCTAAAGGCTTCCTTGAGAAGGAGTTTGAAGCCAAGGTTGAAGTGTTTAGGGAGGACATGCCTGAAGTTTACGATCCTAAAGGTAGGGCTTCCCTAGCTGAGCCCTATAGACCAGCCATCTACGTGGAGTAGCCCCTTCCTCTTTTCCAAGCATCATCCACAAGACTAGCATCTGAGACGTCGACTTTTAGTTCCCCATGTAAAAAGGGTTGAAAGCTCGGGTTGGAGAAGAAGCTTCTTAGGGCTTTTCTAAGCGTTTTACACCCTCACAAACCTTAATTCATGATTCCCCCTTTAGGGGCTGTCGGTGGTAAACCATGGTTGAATGCCCACGCTGCAAAAGCACAGATGTGGAGCTAACCAAGTCTTGGGATGTAAAACCAAAGTCCGGTAGAGGCCGAGCCATCAGAGTATCCATGTATCTCTGCCACTCCTGCAATCACAAGTTCAGGAAGGCGGTAAAGCTTGAGGAGGCAGTCCAGGCGGAGTCTCCAGCCACCGTTGAAATCGTTCAGCCTACAGCCACAACCCAGATAACGGCTACGGTTGAAACCGATTCCAACGAGGAGCAGAAGGAGTCTTTCCTTGACAAGCTTAAGCGTAGCTTCCACATCTTCTAAGCCGCTCAACGGGTTTCACATCTAGGAGAGGAGAGAGGGGGTAAGTTTGACCCTCCAATATGAGGCGCTTCAAAAGTTCATTGGGAAGCCGGCGAAGGACATTTACCGGCGATATATAGGCTACGTGGTAGGGATAACCCTAGACTCCAATGGAAGGCTTCGCTCAGTGGGAATAGATCGGGGAGGAAGCTTTGAAGAGTTCTTCAGCAACCAGATAATCATCGAAGATGACACCCTAGTCCTTGTTCCAGGCTGGAAGCTTGAAGCTGAAAAATTCAAGAAGGAGCATGATTTAACGCTCAAACGTTTTCAAGCCCTCGACGAGCTCCTGAAAAACCATGAGATTCCCGACTACGTTTACGATGAATTATGTAAACAGTATAAGGAGTCGCTGACGAGGCTTGAGGAGGAACATAAAAACCTCATCGACAATTTAAGTAACCGCATTAAGGAGTTGGAAGACCACATCAAACATTTAGAGCGCTTCCTCGGCCACCTCAAAGTCCAGCATAAGGCTGGGGAAATAAGCGATGAAACCTACCGGTTAGCCAGCGAATACCTAACCTCCGTCATAGCCAAAACCATCGAGGAAAAGAAGGATGTTGAGTCGACTTTAAACATGCTGACCTCGCCGAGGAAGGAGCCGGAATACGAGGAGGCTGAGAAGCCTCCCAAACCCGAAGCCATTGAAGAGCCGGAAAAGGATGCTGAACCGCTTGTGGTGAAGGTCCTTCCCCGGGACGAGTGAAGAGGTCTCCATTAAACCCCCAACTTTTTATTGTCTACGGCGTTTGCAAGCCGTGGAGGTAGAGGTATGGGTTCCCCTAGTAGGCTTCTTGAAGCAGGCCTATGGCTGGGCCTTAAAAGGTTTAAAACTACCTGGGTTAGGGTTAAACCCGCCATTCTAGTTTTAGCCGTGGTTACGGCGAATTTCACGCTTATTATGGCTTCCCTTAAAGCCTTCACCTTAACGCTCCCCCTAGCCTCCACCCTAACCATTATGGCTGTAGCCTTCGCAGCCACAATGCTCCACCTAGTTCGGCTAGCCTCCCCAGACATCGGCCTTCTAAAAGCCTTAGGGGCTGAGAGAGGAACCATAACGTTTGCCATCCTAGTCGAACTAGCCATCCTGGGGCTGGTGTCGGCTTTGGCTGGTTTGGCTGCAGGCATAGTTACGGCTGTTTTCCTGCTTGGCCTAGTATCCGTTCAGTTCATTGTCCTCCCCACCCTATATCTCGCCCTGGTTTCGGTGGCTGCTGGAGCCCTGGTAGGCGCCGTAGCAGCCTGGAAACGTTTAAGGCAAACCGTAGCGGAGATTCTGGCCAATGCCGGTTAAAAAACTCGCCATCAAGCTTGAACATGTGAAGAAGGTTTACAATGGTCAGGGTAAACCCTTAAGCGTCTTCGAAGACTTAAACCTTGAAGTTTATAAAGGCGAATTCCTGGCGGTTTTCGGCCCCACAGGCTGCGGTAAAACCACCCTGCTAAATTTGATAGCTGGCCTCGACAGGCCTCAGGCAGGAAAAATCTACGTTGACGGCGTTGAAATAAGCTCCATGCCCGAGGGGAAGCTAGCCGAATTCAGGAGGAAGAGGCTTGGAGTAGTCTTCCAAACCAACAACCTCATTCCAAGCCTAACCGTCTTCGAAAACGTTGAGCTCCCCCTAGCCCTCAACGGGATAGCTAAAAGTGAGCGTAAGCGGAGGGTTGAAGAGGTTCTGAAAGCCTTCTGGATATCCAACTACGCGGACAGGAAGGTTTCAACGTTAAGCGTTGGAGAGTGTAGAATGGTTTCCCTCGCTAGGGCTATGGTGACAGACCCGGACATCGTGCTTTTAGACGAGCCAACCGACTTTCTCGACGCCCTAACCGTCGACCTTATGATAGCTTCGCTTAGGGGGAAGCTTATGGAAGGGAAGACTATAGTAGCCACTACCCACCGTGGGAGGCTTACAAGGGTGGCTGAGAGGGTGGTTAGATTGAAGAAGCGGATGCCTTAAACGTCTAGGCCTAAGGCCTCCTTAAGCCCCTTATACCTGTTCCTAACCGTAACCTCAGTCACCCCAGCTGCTTCAGCAATATCCTTCTGAGTCTTCTTTTCACCCGTAAGCACGCATGCAATATAGAGGGCGGCGGCAGCAATCCCTATGGGGTCCTTACCCACCACAGCTCCACGCTTCTCGGTTTCGTCAAGCAGCCTAATGGCTTCCATCTGGGTTCTCTCCGGAATCCCGGCTTTGGCCGCTATCTTTGACACGTAGTTCTTGGGGTCGGGGATAGGCATTTTCAAGTCGAGTTCTTGAACTAGAAGCCTATAACAGCGGGCGATATCCTTCTTCTTAACCCTGCTTACGGCGGCAATCTCCTTGAGGGACCTAGGCCTATCATACTTCCTGCAGGCAGCGTAAACTGACGCAGCCACGATGGCTGAGATGGAGCGTCCACGCACAAGCCCCTTCTCCAAGGCTTTCCTATAAATTTCAGCAGCCTCCTCCTGGAGGTCTTCGGGCAGATGAACCTTGTCGGCTATTCTGTCAAGCTCGGCTAAAGCCTGCAGTAGGTTGCGCTCCACCGGAGACTGATACTGGGTTCTAGTCTGCCAGCGTCTAAGCCTAAGCATCTGCATCCTAGTTTCTATGCCAACCCTCCTCCCGAAAGCATCCTTCCCAACCTTGTCAATTACCGTTGGAAGCCCCTTATCCGCGTGAAGAATAGAGACAGGACTTCCAACCCTACTTTTCTCAGCCTTCTCCTCGGGGGTGAAAGCTCTCCACTCAGGCCCCCTGTCAAAAGCCTCCTCACTAATTACAAGGCCGCAGTGGCTGCACACCACCTCGCCAGTTTCACTCTGGACGAGGATGGTGCTGCCACATTCAGGGCACTGGGTAGGAATATCCCTCTCAGCACCCTGCTCCTTAACCATATTCCTCTTAACATTCATTTTCCAACCCTCCCCCCGCTCATACACCCAGCTTAGCTCCCCCTTTATCCGCCGGGAGGCGGGTGTAATCATAAGGAGAGAATAAGCCAGAGACGGGCTTATAGAGGTTAGCAATGGAAATATATAAACTTTTCGATTAAAATTTTTTAAACCCTAATTTTTTAACC
>CAZAJK010000008.1:0-9471 GCA_964485425.1 uncultured Candidatus Bathyarchaeia archaeon
ACTCCCTTCGCCTCGGCTAAAGGTATAATTTTAACCCTTCCAATCTTGGTTCGCTTAAGGCTTTCAGCGCACTTCTTAACCACGTTCATGTCTTCGACCACTAGGGCTTGAAGCCATCCCTCCGCGGCGGCTTCCACAGCCCTCTTATACTTGGATGGTATTCTAAGCTTCTTCCTCAGCCTTCCATAGACGCCTTTTAGGGCGCCTAGGGAGGCAAGGCTCTCAATGAGGTTTAAAGCCTTCTCCTCGGAGAGTATCCGCTCAGCTAAATCCTTCTTAGACTTAAAGGCTGCCACGTTTATCCTAGCCTTCTTAGCGATGGCTTCAGCATGGCTTATTTCAGCTTCAGCCTTCCTAACTTGCTCCCAAGCCTTCTCAATGGCCTTTAAAGTCTCCTTAAGACTTTCCTCCTCCTTCCTCCTAAGCTCCTTAAGCTTCTCCAACCTTTGATGTAGGTTTGCAAGGATCTCCTCGAGGGATTTCCGCTTATCTTCTAGGGAGGCTATCTGGCCTATGAGGCCGCGCTCCTTCTCCCTCTCCCCCTTAATCTTCACGTAAAGCTTTCCACGTTCAGCCTCAAGCTCCCTTATACGCCTTTCAACCTCTCTAAGTTTAGAGGCATTCTCATCCAGGTTCAGCCTAATATCTGCCACCTTCCTGCCAAGCTGCTCAATACGTTTCTGCCTTTCGTCTAGGAGCCTCCTAACCTCATCCCTAGCCTTAGAAAGCATGTTAACCTCTCTTCTAGCCTCCCTAATCTGCTCCAAAAGCCTGTCAAGCTGCTTACGCTTCTCCTCCCTTCTCACCTCCAAATTTCGAAGGGCAGAGCGGATGGAGGCTTGAGTGGTTTTCTGCACGGCTAATCTTGCGTTGAGGTCTCCCAGCTGGGCTTGAAGCTGAACAAGCCTGTCTCCACCCTTATCCACCACCTCAGAGGTATACTCGCTGTACTTCAGGTGAACCTGGCGGCGCTCCTCCTCAAGCCTATCCCTCTCAGCTTCAAGTTCACCCATTTGGGCTGTAAGCTGGCTGATGGCTTCAGAAACTTTCTCCAAACTTTCGAACAGCGTTTTAGCCTTAACCGAGAGGTCGACGGCCTTAAACCTGTCGATAAGGTCAGACGCGTATTGATAGCTTAGGAGGAGGTTTCGACCCCTCTCCAACTCGACGACCCTGAGTTTAACCTCCTCATACTTCCCCTTCGCCACCCTAATGTTTACGTCGGCTTCCCGAAGCTGAGCTTCAGCCTCCCTCTTCTTCCTATCGTATTCGGCGATGCCTATGATTTGCTCAACCGCCCTCCTCCGCTCTTCAGGGGGATACTCAGCTATCCGGATGGTGGTTCCCTGATGGATGATATTCATTCCACCGGTGAGGGAAGCCATGGAAAGCATTTCCACAAGCGTATTACGCGGATATTTTGAGCCGTTAACCCTGAAGGTGCTGGAACCGTCTGGACCGACACTCCTAGTGATAACCACGTCGTCGGCGTCGATGGGAATCTTCCTATCCCTGTTGTCAAGGTGAATGGTTACTGTGGCCTTCCTAGCCTTTGGATACTCGCTGTTCCCGTTGAAGAGGAGGTCTGGGAAGCTTTTAACCCTGAGGGTTCTTACACTAAGCTCCCCCAAAACGAATTGGATGGCGTCCACTATGTTGCTTTTACCCGAGCCGTTAGGCCCTACAATAACGTTTAACCCTTTATCAAAGGTTAGCACGGTCTTTTTAGCGAAGGTTTTAAAGCCTGAAAGCTCAAGCCGTTTAATAATAACCATGACAAGTAGTTATAGGCTTGCATGAAACATTAAACATTAATTACATCGTTTCCGGCAATAAAACGGCGAAGCCTTAACCATGTTTAAAGTGTAGGATTCAAAGGGGAAGCCGTGAAGGTATACGTGAAGGCTGGGAAAGGCTTGAAACGCCTTAAATTTACGGCGGAAAGGATTAGAAGGTTAAGGGAAACCCTTGGAAAGCTTGGGTTAGACGCCTACCTATGCTTCCAACCCGCAAACATTAGGTATTTAACGGGCAGCCAGGCGGCGGGGGAACTAGCCTACTGCCTCCTAGTTCCCTCCAAGGGGAAACCCCTAGTCTTCATTTCCGAAATGGGCTGGAAGCAGGCTGCTGGAGAAATCGGAGAACCAATCGGCCTTAAGCCTGTCAAGCTTAGAGAGAATTTCTATGAGAAATTGAGGGCTGAAACCAGGCCTTTCAGGACGCTAGGTTTCGACGACGCCTCCTACAGTAGGGTGGAGAAGCTTAAAGGCGAAGGCCTAGCCTTAAAGCATCATCCTGAAGCCGTTGCCAGACTTAGAGAGGTGAAGGGTGAAGAGGAAATTAAGGCGATTGGAAGGGCTGTAAGGCTGGCTGAAGAGGCTATGGAAGCGGCTAGGGAAGCCATTAAGCCGGGAGTAAGCGAGCTGGAGGTGGCTGCAGCCGCTGAACGTGCCCTAAGACTTGGAGGCTCCGAGTTTTACGCCTTCGCCACACTAGTCGCCTCCGGGGGGAGAGCTTCATACCCCCACGCCCAACCCTCCCCCAAAAAGATTAGGAGGGGGGAGCCCGTGGTTGTCGACCTAGGTGCCAGGGTTTCAGGATACTGCGCTGACCTAACCAGAACCTTCATCGTGGGGAAGCCTGAAAACCAGCTGGCTAGGGTCTGCGAAGCCGTTTTAGAGGCTAGGGGGGAGGCCTTAAAACGTATTAAGCCTGGAATTTCAGGCTCTGAGGCTGACGGCTTCGCCAGGGCCATTTTAAGGGAGTATGGGTTTGACGAGGCTTTCCCGCATGGTTTAGGGCATGGAGTGGGCTTGGAGGTGCATGAACCCCCTAGGCTTGCCCCCGCAAGCAGCGATAGGCTAGTTGAAGGAATGGTTTTCACCGTGGAGCCCGGAGTCTACCTTGCTGGAAAATTTGGGGTTAGGGTTGAGGACACCGTGCTTTTAGAGTCGGGGGGAGTTAAACCTTTTACGTGGAGGTTTAGGAAAGAACTTATTAGCATGCTCTAATTATTCCTCTTATCCCCCTTTAAGGTTAAGGCGGAGAAAGGATGCCTGAAAACCGGATAGTGCTCAACCGAATCCTAGACACTACGTTGAGGGAGGGAGAGCAGACTCCAGGAGTATACTTTAGGCCGGATGAGAAATGCATCATAGCCGAAATGCTTTATCACGTTCTCGGGGAAAAAGGCTTAATCGAGGTTGGACAGCCCTACAGCCCAAAATACCGGGAAAGCGTTGAAGCCGTGGTTAAATATTTCAGGGAGAAGGGTTATGGCGCTGAAAAGCTTCTAAGCCACTGCCGCACCCTCAAGGAGGACGTGGACATAGCTCACCAGTGTGAAACAGGCGGCGTAGTAGTCTTCATGGCTCCCTCAGACAAGCATCTTCAAGCCAAATTCGACGGGAAAATCACCTTTGAAAAGGCTTTGCAGATGATAGGGGAAACCATCGAATACGCTAAGAGAGACCTAGGCTTCAAAATAGTTCAATATACGGCTGAAGACGCCACGAGCACGCCGGTAGAAAGGCTTATCGAAGTATCTAGGGTTGCCCGGGAAGCCGGGGTAGACGTGGTCCGCGTGCCCGATACGAAAGGCCAGGCTAGCCCAGAATCTTACAGGGAAATCCTGAGGAGGCTCACTAGCAGCGTTAACGTTGCCTTCGACGTCCACTGCCACAACGATAGGGGGTTGGCCATAGCCAATAGTATTGCTGGGCTTCAGGGTGGAGCCACGGGAGTCCATGTTTCGGTTATGGGGATTGGGGAGAGAGTGGGCATCGCCGACCTAGCTACCCTAGCCGACAACCTTGAAACCCTTTACGGCGTAAAAACGGGTGTAAACTTCAGGGAAATTCCCAGACTATACAGCTATGTGGCTGCAGCTTCAGGCGTAGCTGTCCCACCCAACTTCCCCATTCTCGGAAGGTTCGCCCGGATTCATAAGGCTGGAATTCATCAGAAGGCTGTGCTTAAAGTCCCCTCCACCTATGAAACCATAGACTGGTCTAGGTATGGCCTGGAAAGGGAGTTCGAATTTGGAGCCATGCAGTCTAAGAAGCTTGTCGACTATCTGCTTCAAGGCTTCAACGTCCCCGAAGAGGTTAAAGCCTCCATTATCGAAGAAATCCGGGAAATCTCCATTTCAAAGGGCAGACCCCTAAGGCGCTTTGAGGTTAAGAGGCTGGTGGAGGAGAAAGCTGGGGTAAACCTAACCGAGCGGATGGCTGCGGGGGAAGAAGTAGACGCCCTCATTTTCCTCAAGGTTAAGCCCGCCTGCGATGAGCCCACACTGATAAAGAATATTCGGAGAAAGTTTATGCGGTATGGTTACCCCGTTATTATCCGCGATATAGCTGGCGGATGGGACTTCGTCATAGATGTGAGGGGGATAAGGGACCCAGCCATCCTAGACCAGATAACCAGGGAAATTAGGCGTGAAAACCGCGACATCCTTGAAACCAGCACTTCCATCGTGTTTGACGAGTATAAATGACCTCCCCGGCCTTATATATTATATTATTAAGGCTTTGGAAATGTTTAAGCTGTTTTAACCCTGTTACAGCCTCCACCATAAAGCCTTTTATACCAGTTCAAGTCTCTTACAAGACGGACCTAGAAGGTGCAGCTTCAAGCTATGAAGGAAGGTTCATCCCCGTCTGCCTCTGAACCCCCCGATAGGAGGGGGAGGAAGACCTCTACTTTTCTCTATGAGGGTGGTGGATAAACCTCCTTGTATGCTGTTATTGTAGGCTTAAGTGGCGTTGGGCAAAGTCTGGCTAAAACGCTGATAGAGAGAGGATACGACGTAGCCATCATCGACAAGAACGAGGAGCGCTGCGAAAAATTCTCAGCCCAATACGATGCCCTAGTGATCTGCGGGGACGCTATGGAAAAGGATACCCTACGCGATGCCGGCGTAGAAAAAGCTGACGCCTTAGTTGCAGCCACAGGAGATGACTCCGTAAACCTGATGGTTGTCTCTATGGCCAGAGAGTTCGGCGTGAAAAACCTGGTGGCTGTGGTTAGAAATTCGGAGCATGTTGAACTATTCCAGAAGCTTGGAGTTAAGGTTATCGTGCCGGATGAGGTGGTGGCTGAACACCTCTATCAGCACCTCTACAGGGTGAAGGACTTCCTCATCTTAGGCGACGGTAAGGCAGAGATCTTCGTGGTTAAGGTTGAGAACGGCTCAGGTAAACCTTTAAAGAAGGTTGGAATACCCAATGGAAGCCCTGTAATCGGCATTTTCAGGGGAGAAAAACTCATCCTCTCACCGCCAGGCAACGCAACCCTAGAGAATGGAGACGAGCTTCTAGTGTTTATGAGCAGGCCTAAACCGGACCAGATTAGGAAGGTTGTGGAAGCCTTCTCCAAAGCCATCTAAAACCCATGTTTCTCAAAGCCTCTAAGCCGGGAGATCTCCCTCCAAGTGTAGGGTGAAAGCAGGGCTAGGATGGGGAAAACTTCAAGCCTGCCAGCCCACATCCCGAAAATCAGCACACCTTTAACCGTGTCAGGTAAACTTGCGGAAACGGGGAGAAGCGAGGGGCCAACGTTTCCCTGGGCTGAAAGCGCACCGGAAATGGCTGTTAGAGGGTCGAAGCCTCCAAACAGGGTAAGCAGCATACCCTCCAGGAGGATTAGGATGTAGTAGGCCGAAATGAAGCTTATAATTCTGAAGATTTCAGCCTCACCGATTACCTGACCTCCAACCTTAAACGGTTTTATAGCTCTCTCAGGCAGGGCTGCCTTCGCAACCATGTACTGCACAGCCTTAACCATTATGACAATCCGTATAATTTTCACAGCCCCACCCGTCGAGCCTAAACCTCCGCCAATCATCATGAGAATCGTTAAAACCCAGATGGTTAAGGGCGGAAACCCAGAAATATCGGTGAGCGTGTAACCCGTGGTGGTCAGAATGGAGGTCACATGGAAAACTGCATGCCGTATGGCTGTGGGGAGGCCTCCTGAATTCGAGTTTACAAGTAGGTCTGCCGCTATGATGGCTGACGCCGCCGCCACGATTAGTAGGCAGGCTCTAAATTCAATGCAGCGGGCTAGAATTCTAAGGCTCCTATGCCTAACGGCGCGAATATAGACTATGAAGTTTGTAGCTCCAACTATCATGAAGATTACAAGGATTGCTTCAGCCGCGGGGTTTCCAAAGGCCCCAATGCTCGCGTTTCTAGTCGAAAAACCTCCTGTGGAAAGCACGGTGAAAGCGTGGGTTACGGCTTCGAAGGGATCTATTCCAGCTAGGAAGGTTAGGGCTATGGCGCAGACAGCCGTGTAAAGCGTGTAAAGCTTCCACATGTATTTTACGGTTTCCCTGGTGGTGGCTAGGGCTTTCTCCTCCCTAGCCTCAGCCCTGTAAAGCCTCCAAACCCCCAAGCCCGCCGGGGAGACGAAGAGGAGGAAGAATAGAATTATGCCTATGCCTCCAACCCACTGGGTTAAAGCCCTCCAGAATAGGAGGCTCCTCGAAAGGGATTCAACATCGGCTATCACGGTCATGCCGGTGGTGGTGAAGCCCGACATAGCCTCGAAATAGGCGTCTATGGGAGGCATCCCGGCTAGGAAGACGTAGGGTATGGAGCCTATTAGGGAGACTAAAAGCCAGCCCCCCGAGGAGATCACGAAGGCTTCGGTTAAAGTTACTTCACCCATCCTACGCCGGCCGTAGAGTAGAAAACCAGCCGCCACGATAATGGAGGCGTAGATGCTGAAAAACACTGCCTCCTGGGTTTCTCCATAAATGCAGGCTACTATGGCTGGAAGGTATAGGGTTAAACCTATGGCTCTAATTATGTTGGCTAAGGCTGCCGTGATATTCTGCGTCAAAGGCTTGCACCGGCTCGCCGACTCGGCGAAACCTCTCTTTAAGCTTCCACCTTCTTAAGCTGGCGCAAATACATTTCCACTATTTCCTCTACTGTGGTGGCGTCTTCCGGAGCTTTATCCGTCCTATAACGCCCGGTAAACCTTGGAAACCTTATGGCTAGCCCGCTTCCAGACCTAATCCTATCCTTCGCACAGGTGTGGACGGGGCTTAAAGTAATTTCAGCCCCCACTATTTCTAGCACCACCGCCGGAACAAACCATACATCAGCCTCCAGCTGGCTGTCCACTCTTGCATGCCTATGAGGGATAACATAGTCTTTGAAAAGTTCAGGAAGTTTGGCTAGGTCCTCATCCGTGAAGCCTGTTCCAACTTTACATACAGTTCGGAAGACATCCTCCTTCTTGTCGTAGGCTGCCATGAGGAGGGCTCCATAGGTTCCAGCCCTCTTCCCCCTACCCTTAAAGGCTCCAACAGCCACTAGGTCTACGGTGTCTGTCAGCACAGACTTATAGTCACGCTTATATTTTATCCAAAGCCAGCCTCTAGCCCCAGCCTGATAAACCGAATCAGGACCTATAGACTTAACCACCAAGCCCTCGCAGCCGTCTTCGATGGCTTTCTCAAAGAAGCGCTCCAACTCCTCAAGGTTGTCCGTTATAATGCTTTGGGAGAGTTGAACTCTCTCGGAGGTTTCTATTATTTCTTCAAGCTTCTTCCTCCGCTCCGGGAGAGGCTTAAGCGTATAGTCTTCGCCGTCAGCGTAGAGGAGGTCGAAGAAGAATAGGGCTATGGGATACTGCTCCATAGCCTCTTCAATGCCGTATTTACGTCTGCGATGCATAAGCTCTTGGAAGGGAAGCATCTCACCCGTATCGGGGTTTACAGCCACACCCTCAGCCTCAAGAATTGCCTCCTCAGCCCTCACATGCTTTTGAGCTAGCTCACAGACGTCTGGGTAGTGGTGGGTGATGTTTTCCAGCCTACGCGAGAAAATTATTACCTTCCCGTCGGCAAGCCTATGGATTTGAAGCCTCTCCCCATCATATTTATATTCGGCCATACATTTACCGCCGATTTTGGACAGAATTTCCTCAGCCGAGGTAAGCCTTTCAGCCAGCATAGGCCTAATAGGCTTCCCCACCGTAATCTTAAAGTTTTTAACCCCTTCAAGGCCCTCCTCAGCCACCACCTTCGCAACTCCGCCTAGGTCGGAGGAAAGGTTGTAGGCTCTTTCTAGGATTGGCCTAGCATCCTTTGAGCCGCAGAAAGCTATGGCTAAGGCGTCTAGGATAGTCATGTCGGCTACGCCTAGCCTAAGCTTACCCGTAACCGTTCGCACCAAATATTTAGCCTCATCTGGGGAGGCGTCGGAAAGCAGGCCTGAAAGAAGCTTTATCTTGAGGTCTTGAGCCCCCTCCCCGGAGGCCCTAGCAATCTTATCGAGCGTGTCGTAGACTTTTGGAACCGTTAAAGGTTCTTGGAAAAGGGTTACCTGGCTTTTCTTCCCCATAAATTTGGCTGCAGCCTCCCCGATGTCGCCAAGCTCCTTAACAGCCTTCTCAACATTGGAGTCTGAGGTTCCGGCGGCTAGGGCTATGGCTCTAATGGCCAGCTTTTCAGCCACACCAAGCTCTACGCCCATATAGTCCGGGTAGAGTTTACCCTGGGTTAAATATACCACCTTGTCTATGAGTTCACCCGGGGTTTGCTTAAACAGGTTTACCAGGTAGTCGGTTATTTCGAGCCTTTTAGTGGTGGCGTCGATGCGCTTGTAAACTTCCACTATCTTCATATAGTCCAACTTTTTGGGTCATCCCCTCTCCGGCTTGGCTGCGGGAGGGTTAAACCCCCAGACAGCTAGCATCCACCTAGAACCCTTAAAACTTTTCCATGTGAAGGATGCTTTTGAGGCTTCTCCTAGGCCTAGGCTTAGGGCTCTCCGCCGGGTAGCCAATAGGGATAAGCGCTACAGGCCTATAGCGGCCTGGAATGTCGAGGATTCTGCTTACGGCATCCTCTCTGAAAGCCCCAACCCAGCAGGTTCCAAGCCCTAGGGCGTAGGCGGCCAACAGCATGTTTTGGATGGCGGCAGCCGTATCCTGGAGACAGTAGAGAGTTTCACCCCTAACCCCGTAGGCCCATCTAGCCCTCTCAAGGTCGGCGCAAACCACTACCACCACTGGCGCCTCGGCTATAAATTCCTGGTTTAAAGCTGCCTGAGCTAGAGCCTCCTTAAGCCTCCCATCTCTCACCACGATGAATTCCCATGGCTGAACGTTTCCAGCTGAGGGAGCCCACCTAGCCGCGTCTAAGATTTTTGTTAAAGCCTCCTCTGGAATGGGGGTTTCCTTAAAGCTTCTAATGCTCCTCCTCCCGTAGATGGCTTCAAACAGGTCCAAGCCTAAGCCCTACTAAGGCTTAAAACTATTAAACCATTAAAGGATTAGTGGTTTCCCAGCCTAAGAGGGCTGAAAGATGGCTGGAAGCTACGCTGGGAAAATTCTCCGCGTAAACCTTTCTGAGGGTAAAATTGAGGTTCAACCCCTCAACCTCGACCTAGCCCACAAATATATTGGCGGAAGAGGCTTTGGAGCCAAAATCCTCTATGACATGTTAAAGCC
>CAZAJK010000008.1:9481-20105 GCA_964485425.1 uncultured Candidatus Bathyarchaeia archaeon
GAATAGACCCTTTAGGGCCTGAAAACGTTTTGGTCGTGGCTGCAGGCCCCTTAACCGGGACAGCGGCTCCAGCTTCAGGCAGATTTTCAGCCTCAGCTAAAAGCCCCCTAACAGGCACCTTACTCGATTCTAATGGTGGAGGAAGCTTCGGCCCCGAACTTAAGAGGGCGGGGTTTGACGCCCTCATCTTGGAGGGGGAAAGCCCCAAACCCGTCTACCTATGGATACATGATGGGGAAGCTGAGATTAGGCCTGCTGAAAGCCTTTGGGGTTTAACCGTCGACCAGGCCGAGGAAGCTTTAAAGGATAAACTTGGGGGGAAAATTAAGACCTGCATCATCGGCCCTGCAGGTGAAAACCTCGCCCGTATGGCTTCCATCATGGTGGAGGGGCATAGGGCGCTTGGGAGGGGAGGCCTTGGAGCCGTAATGGGCTCGAAAAGGCTTAAAGCCATCGTGGTTTCAGGCTCCGGCAGGCCTCCGCAGCCAGCCAACCCCCACGCCTTCGCCAAAGAGGTTAAACTTGTAACCGAGGTTTTAAGGAGGAACCCCGTGACAGGTGACAGCTTGGGAAGGTATGGAACCCCTGTCCTGGTCACCCCGGTGAATAAGGCTGGAATTTTCCCTGTAAGGAATTTCCAGTCAGGCTATTTGGAGGAAGCTGAAAGTTTAAGTGGGGAGCAGCTTGCCCGGAAACTTTTGGTTAGGCGTTATGCTTGCTATGGCTGCCCCATTGGCTGCGGCAGGATTTCAAAGCTTCCAGATGGCAGATTTACTGGAGGCCCAGAATACGAGTCTATTTGGGCTCTAGGGCCTAACTGCGGCTTAGTCGACCTTGAAGCCATAACCATCCTCAACGACCTATGCAACCGCTATGGGCTTGACACCATCTCCATGGGTGGAACCCTAGCCTTCGCCATTGAAGCCTTCCAGCGCGGCCTCAACACCGAGAAGGACACCGGTGGAATAAGGCTTAGATGGGGTGACGTTGAAACCCTTAAAATGCTGATTGAGCAAACGGCCTTGAGGCAGGGGTTCGGAAAACTTCTAGCCGAAGGCACAGCACGTCTAGCCGAGAAATTCGGGGGGAAAGAGTTTGCCATGCAGGTTAAAGGACTGGAGCTTCCAGCCTACGACCCTAGGGGCGCTAAGGGGATGGCTCTGGCCTACGCCACCTCCAACCGTGGAGGCTGCCATCTCAGAGCATACATGGTTATGAGTGAAATTTTAAGCAGCCCACGCTACCTAAGCCCATTAAAGGTTGAGGGCAAAGCCGAGCTGGTTAAGAAGCTTCAAGACGTTTTCGCCGTATTGGACAGCCTAGTTACCTGCAAGTTCACAGCCTTCGCCCTCTTCCAAACCCTAAACTATGAGCCTAAGTTTTACGCTAGGCTTCTCACCACAGCCACAGGCTTCTACTTCGATGAGGAGGAGTTTAGAAAGGCTGGGGAGCGCATCTACAACCTTGAAAGGCTTTTCAACGTTAGGGAGGGCTTCGACTACAGGCATGACACCCTTCCGGCTAGGCTTTTGGAAGCCCCGCTGCCGGATGGGCCAGCTAGGGGTGAAACCATCCAGCTTGAACCGCTACTAGCCGAATACTATAGGGTTAGGGGCTGGAATTTGGCGGGCCAGCCTACCGACGCTAAACTGATGGAGCTAGAAATTCTTTCAGAGCCTAGGTGGCCTAAGATTCAGGTGGCCCTAGACCTTAGAGACCTCGATGAGGCTTTACGCATTGGGGAGGCAGCCTATCGTGGGGGGGCTGAGTGGGTTGAAGCTGGAACCCCCCTCATTAAAAACGTTGGAATGGAGGCTGTGAGAAGGCTTAGGAAGCTTCTGCCTTCAGCCACCATTGTAGCCGACCTGAAAACCCTAGATACAGGGTGGCTTGAAACTGAGATAGCAGCCCAGGCTGGAGCCGACATCGTATGCATTTCAGGGCTAGCCCACGACAACACCATAATAGACGCCGTAGGATGCGCCAGAAAATATGGGGTTAAAATCATGGTGGACCTCATTGAGGTTAAAGACCCCATTAAAAGGGCTAGAGAACTGGAGAGGCTAGGCGTCGACTACATTTGCGCCCATACAGGTATCGACGTTCAGAGGGATAAGGCTGAGGAAATCGATAGGAAATTTGAAATGCTTTCCAAACTGGCCTCCGCTGTTCGAATACCCGTAGCCGCGGCTGGAGGCATTAGGGCCGATACGGCTAGGCGGGTTGTCGAAGCTGGGGTAAAAATTTTAGTGATTGGAGGAGCCATCACTAGGGCTTCAAACCCTGAGGCTGCCACCAGGCGGATTTGGCAGGCCATTAAGGGAGAGTAAAAGTCGATATTACCATAAATCAACCTTAAAACTCAACATTTCAACATGAAATTAACAAGCCTTTCAAGATTCAGGAAAACTTTAATTTTCCAGCTCCCTCTTATTAAAGGTAAACCCCTATCTCCTGTTTAACCATGAAACCGGGCAGTCTCTAGCCGGGAAAGGGGAGAAACAATGAAACGTGTCTACCTCTTTGAGGAAGGAAACGCTGAGATGAAACTGCTTCTTGGAGGTAAGGGGGCTAACCTAGCTGAAATGACTAGGCTAGGCCTCCCGGTTCCGCCTGGAATGACCATTACCACCCAGGCCTGCCGGGAATATTTTGAGAAGGGTAAAAAGCTTCCCGAAGGCCTTATGGAAGAAGTCCGTGAGAAAATGAAGGTTATCGAGGAGAAAATGGGGAGGAAATTCGGAGACCCTGAAAACCCGCTGCTAGTTTCTGTTAGGTCGGGTGCCCCCCTATCCATGCCAGGCATGATGGACACCATTCTCAATCTAGGTTTAAACGACGAAACCGAGAAGGGGCTGATAAGGCTCACCGGGAACCCAAGGTTCGCCTACGACTGTTATCGGCGATTCCTCCAAATGTTTGGCAGAATAGTTATGGGGGTTCCAGGGGAAAAGTTTGATGAGATTTTTGAGGAAGTAAAACGTAGGAAAGGCGTTAAATACGACATTGAGCTGGATGCTGAAGACCTCAAGGAAATAGTGGAGAAATATAAGGAGCTTATTCGAAAGGAGACTGGGCAGGATTTCCCGCAGGACCCTTGGAAGCAGCTTGAACTAGCCATTGAAGCCGTTTTCAAGTCTTGGTATACGCCTAGGGCTGTGGTTTACAGGAAGGTTAACAGGATACCAGACGACCTTTACACCGCCGTAAACATTCAAACCATGGTTTTCGGCAACATTGGAGCCAACTCGGGGACAGGTGTAGTTTTCACTAGGAATCCCTCCACAGGCGACAAGGAGCTTTACGGCGAATATCTCGACCAGGCTCAGGGAGAAGACGTGGTGGCTGGGATTCGAACGCCTAAACCTATCGCGCAGCTGGAGAAGGAGATGCCTGAAATTTACCGGCAGCTCAAGAGCATCTGCGAGCTGCTTGAACGCCACTACAAGGATATTCAGGACGTGGAGTTCACCGTGGAGGATGGGAGACTGTTTATTTTGCAGACTAGGGCTGGGAAGCGGACGGCTAAGGCTGCTGTTAAAATTGCGGTTAGCATGGTTAAGGAAGGCCTCATAAGCATTGAAGACGCCATCATGATGGTTCAGCCAGACCAACTGGTGCAGCTGCTTCACCCTCAAATAGACCCTAACGCTAAGGTTACGCCTATTGCGAAGGGGCTTCCAGCCAGCCCTGGAGCAGCCACCGGGAAAGCCATTTTCGACGTAGATGAGGCTGCTGAACTGGGAGGTAAAGGTGAGGCTGTGATTTTGGTTAGGCCTGAAACAGCCCCTGAAGACATTCACGGCGTTCTAGCAGCTAGGGGTGTGCTTACAAGCCGTGGGGGGATGACCTGCCATGCGGCTGTGGTGGCTAGGGGTATGGGGAAGCCAGCTGTGGTCGGCTGCGAAGCCATCCACATAGACTTAGACGCTAAAAAGTTCACGGTAAACGGAATTGAGGTGAAGGAGGGAGACGTTATAAGCATTGACGGCACCACTGGGAACGTTTACCTAGGCGAGGTTCCAACCATCCACCCTGAGCTAACTGGGGAGTTAAAGGAGCTTCTTGAATGGGCTGATAAGATTCGAAGCCTTGGGGTTCGGGCTAACGCTGACACCCCTGAAGCTGCGGCTAGGGCTAGAAGCTTCGGAGCTCAGGGTATAGGGCTCTGCAGGACGGAGCGCATGTTTAACGCTCCTGACAGGCTTCCCATCGTGCAGGAAATGATTCTTTCCGGGGGGAGCGAGGAGCGGAGGAAAGCCTTAGAGAAGTTGAAACCCCTCCAGAAGGAGGACTTTAAGCAGATTTTCAGGGCTATGGCAGGCTACCCCGTCACCATTAGACTCTTAGACCTCCCCCTCCACGAGTTCCTCCCAAGACTTGAAGAGCTAGTTGAAGAGGTTACGAGGCTGAAAATTACAGGTGAAAACCCTGAGGAGCTTGAGCGGAAGGAGCGCGTGTTGAAACGTGTTCTTGAGCTGGTGGAGCATAACCCTATGATGGGCTTTAGAGGCTGCAGGCTTGGAATCCGCAACCCAGAAATCTACCAGATGCAAACTAGAGCCATCTTTGAAGCTGCCACCGAGCTGGCGAAGGAGGGCGTTAAGGTTGAGGTGGAAATCATGCTTCCCCTCATCAGCTCAGCTAGCGAGCTAGCCTACCTACGCAGATACGTGGAGGAAACTGCTGAGGAAGTTATGAAGGAGGCTGGGGTGAGAATTCCCTACCTTATTGGAACCATGATCGAAGTGCCTAGGGCGGCGTTAACAGCAGATGAAATCGCCCAATACGCTGAATTCTTCTCCTTTGGAACCAACGACCTAACCCAAACCACCTTCGCCTTCAGCCGGGACGACGTTGAAGCTAAATTTATGGCCTACTACCTTGAGCATAAAATTCTGCCAGCTAACCCCTTTGAAACCCTCGACGTAAACGGTGTAGGCAAGCTTATTAAGATGGCTGTGGAGCTGGGGAGGAAAACCAGGAAGGACTTGAAAATTGGAATTTGCGGGGAGCATGGCGGGGAGCCGCGCTCCATCGAGTTCCTTCAAACGGTGGGTATAGACTATGTGAGCTGCTCGCCTTTCAGGGTTCCCGTGGCGAGGCTTGCCGCGGCTCAAGCCAAGCTTAAGGCTGAAAAACGTAAGGGTGAAACCTGGGCTTCCACCATTTAACCCTCCAACCTTTTTAGAGGAAGACTTATACCTCATTTTTCCGGAATATTCGGCTTGGATAACCCTTGAACCTTTTCAAGGTTTTAAGGGAAATAGCCTCTAAGAGAGATTTAGGGCCGACTCCAGCCTTCGGAGAAATCCATATTATGGAGGCGATAATGTTTCTAGGCTCTGAAAGCCCTATTGGAAGACTTAAGCTTTCCAAGAAGCTTATGCTTGGGGAGAGCTCAGCTAGAACCATTCTGAAGCATTTGAAGACTTTAGGGCTGGTGGAGGCTAGCAGGAGGGGTTACAGTTTAACTAGGAAGGGAAAAAGGCTTTACAGCTTCATTAGAGAGCGTATTTTAGGCCCCATAGAGGTTGAAAAGAATACGCTTGCCTTTGGAGACTTCAACATAGCCTTCCTAGTGAAGGCTGCGGCGGAAGCTGTGAGGCTTGGCTTAGAGCAGAGGGATGCCGCCGTAAGGGTTGGGGGGCTTGGAGCCATAACCCTCATTTTTAAGGATGGAAGGCTCGTTATGCCTGGAGTGGAGGGCTGCACCAGCGAGATAGTTGAAGTGGAAAAACTTGTGAAAAGCAACTTTAAGCTGGAGGAGGGGGATGTCGTCATCCTGGGGGCTGGTAGAAGCTTGAGGGAAGCTGAGTTGGCGGCTAAGGCAGCCGTGCTGGAGACCCTTAGGAGGCTTAAGGGTTGAGCGGGGAGGTTGAGAGGCTCTCCACCGGTGTCCCCGAGTTTGACAGGCTTATAGCTGGAGGCATTCCAAGAGGCTTTCTTGTAGCCGTAACTGGGGAGCCTGGCACGGGTAAAACCATCTTCTGCATCCATTTCATAGCTCAGGGGGTAAGGGAGGGCGACGTATGCATCTACGTGACTACGGAGGAGTCTAGGGAATCCATTGTTAGGCAGGCAGCCCAGTTCGGCATAGACTTCCAAACCCCGGTAAAGCAGAAGAAAATGATTATCATCGACGCCTTGATGGGCTTGGAAGACCAGTGGTCTCTGAAGAGCTTGGAGGTTGAGGAGCTGCTTGACAAGGTGATAGAGGCGAAGAAGGCTTTAGGCTATGGGAGAGCTCGACTAGTTATCGACAGCCTTTCAGCCTTCTGGCTTGACAGGCCTGCCATGGCTAGACGTTACTCCTACTTCGTCAAGAAAGTGCTGAGCAAGTGGGATTTCACCATTCTCGCAGTATCCCAATACGCTATAACCACCTCCGACGCCTTCGGCTTCGGCGTCGAACATATTGCCGATGGAATCGTAAGGTTTAGGAGGTTTGTGAGAAACGGTGTTCTACGCCGCTACGTCATAGTGGAAAAGATGAGGCAGACACCTCACTCGCTAACCATGCATGAGATTACAGCCTTAGATGGGAGAGGCTTGGTAATCTTAGGCCCGGCTAGGGAGCGCAGGGAAGACCATATTCTCCCAGCCCATGTGGTTAGGAGAATGGTTCAGGCGAAAATGGAGCGGGAGAAAATCATGCCTGGAAGCGAAATCCCGGAGGATGTAGATTAGCCTAAAGCCTCTAAGCCTACTAGGGCTGCTAGAAGCCTCTGCTCCTCTAAAGTTTTAGCGAAAACCCCTATATTCCCGAGTTTAACGTTTTTCAAGCCCACATCTTTCACGGCGAGGAAAGCTGAAACCATCTCCATGAGGGTTGGAGGCCTAACCTCCACGAGTTTGTAGGCTGGGAAGAAGGCTAGAAGCGTAAAGGGGATTTCAGGGTCAACCTCGACTAGGATTTCAGCTATTTTCACAAGCTGGTCCTTCTCAACCCAGCCTGGAATGTAGAGGCTTAAAACCTCTAGGGTGAAGCCTGCATCTAGGATTCGGGCTGGAGCTTCGAGCACCCAGCGGTTGGAGGGCCCGCAAAGCCTTCTGTAAACCTCCTCATCGTAGGCTTTAATGTCAAGCCAGAAGGCGTCGACGCCTCCGCTGGCAAGCACCTCAAGATTCCTAGGCGTTAACCCATAGCCGTTGGTTTCGATGAGAACCCACATAGGCTTAGAGCATGCATCCTTAATCTTCTCAGCAGCCTCAGCGTAAAACCCAGCTTGGCAGACTAGGTCTCCCTCCGTGAAAGCAACTATGTTTCTGGCAGGCCCATATCCTTGAGGGCTTAAAACTATCTGGCTTCTGTCAAGCTTCCTCGGGCAGAACTCGCCTCGAACCCCTCCGGTTACGCAGAGGCCACAATGCCTGCAGAGGTCGGTTGCATGAAACATGGTGGCTCTTTCCCTGGGCTCCCAAACCGTAACCATGGCTTCATATTCAGCGGCCATCTGGGCTAGTTCGCTGGTTGAAGCCCAGAAGCCGCTGTAGTGTTGGGTGAAATCCCAGGAGTGACATTTTAGGCAGCTATGGTTACAGCCGCTCTGGTAGATGCTGAAGTAGTCTTCAGGCCTTGAAAGGTGGGCTGAACGTATAAGCCTAAACCACTCGCCTCTCTCCCTTCTTAATGTAGCTTGGCAGGCAGGCTTTAGGCTTCCATCCGGAAGCTTGGTGAGGCAGCTTCCAGCCTCATAACCCTGCCTAACTAGGGCGCAGCCAGCTTCCAAGACTCCCATAGACTATTCGGCTCAAACGGCTTGAAATCTTTTAATTTCGAAGCCAGCCTATACTGTTGGAGCGATGGCCCAGAGCCATGCGGAGCTCATCCGCCAGCACTACTCCAAGCCTTGGGTTTTAAGGGAGATAGCCGACTACTGCTTGGGCAGGTGGGTTGCCATCCACTGCGATCAAACCGATGCGCGGGGGAGGAAACTTCTGGTGCGCTATTGGGGGAAGCATAGGAAGCCCCTCAAAGTTGAGAAAATGGAGGACATCACCCGCATCCTTGAAAGATTTGAGAGGCTTAAGCCCCGCTCCATTTACGCGACAGCCAACCTTTACGGTAAACTTGAACGTGAAGACGACACAGCCCTCATCGACAACATTGTAGCCTGCACTCCAACCTGGGATATTGACAACGAGCTTGAAGCCTGGCCTGCCACAAGGGAGGCGGCTAAGGAGATTTTGAAGCTTCTAGGGGAAAACGGGGTTTCAGAGTCGGTTTACGTTAAGTTTAGTGGGCGTGGAGCCCATGTTCAAATCCACCCCTACGCCATCTCTAGGGAGGTTAGGTCTAGGCATAATCCTCTCGACCTAGCCTACGCCATCGTTGAATATGTTAGGGGTAAGCTTCAGCCGTGCTTCGTAGAGCTGGCTGTGAGGCTTAAAGCTGAAAGCCTCCGCGTAGATAACGAAATAGACCCCCAAAGGCTCTTCGTCTGCCCTCTCTCCGTTCATAAGCAGCTTGAAACAGTAGCCGTATGTATCGACCCTGAAGACTTGGAAGACTTCACCCCTGAGGAGGCAAGGCTTGGGGGGCGTATACGCCATTGGGAGGGGTGGAGGCATTTTAAGGAGGGGGAAGCTGACAGGCTGGCTGAAAAGGCCTATCAGCTGTTGGGAGGCTATCCAGGAACCTATGGCAGACCTAGGAGGAGAAGGAAGCATCCTCCTCTCGAAAAGCAGATATGGAAGTTCATCGGGGAGAAATAAAGGTTTTAGCCTGCCTAAACTCTAGCCGGGGAAGGGAGGCCTCCAAGGAGATGGGTGAAGCCAAGCATATTTCAAAGGAGCAGGTGGAACATGTAGCCTGGCTGGCTCGAATAGAGCTCTCAGAGGAGGAGAAGGAGCTTTACACTAAACAGTTTAACGACATCCTAGCCTACTTTGAAAAGCTTGCCGAACTTGACACTGAGGATGTGCCTCCAGAACTCCATGTAGCTGGGCTTGTAAACGTTTGCAGGGAGGATGTTCCAGGTAAGCCTTTAGACCGGGAGGAGGCTTTAAGGAACGCTCCAAAAAAGAGGGAGGGATACTTTGAGGCTCCAAGAATCCTCTAAATGTTGGAGGTAAACTGGGTGGGTAGGCTTTACGAGCTTCCAGCCTGGGAGGCGGCGGAAAAAATTAGGAATGGCGAGCTTTCAGCCGTAGAGTATGTTTCCTCTTTCATTGAGAGGATAGAGAGGTTTGAGTCTAGGATTAAAGCTTTCATCACGCTTACCTTGGAGGATGCTTTGGAGCAGGCTAGGAAGGTGGACTTAAAGGTTAAGGCTGGAGAGAGGGTTGGAAGGCTTGCCGGAATACCCGTAGCGGTGAAAGACAATATTTGCACGAAAAACGTTCGAACCACATGCGCCTCCAAAATGCTTGAGTCCTATGTCCCCCCATACGATGCCACGGTGGTTGAGAGGCTTAAGGCTGAAGACGCCATTCTGCTGGGTAAAACTAACATGGACGAGTTCGCCATGGGAACTAGCACCGAAACCAGCTATTTCGGCCCAACCCATAACCCTTGGAGTTTAGACAGGGTTCCGGGAGGCTCTTCAGGTGGAAGCGCAGCAGCCGTGGCAGCGGGCATGACCCCCCTAGCCTTAGGAAGCGACACAGGAGGTTCCATACGCTGCCCAGCCAGCTTCTGCGGCATCTTCGGCCTTAAACCCACCTACGGGTTGGTAAGCAGGTTTGGGCTTATAGCCTACGCCAACAGTCTTGAGCAGATAGGCCCCATGGCTTTCAACGTTAGGGACTGCGCGCTCCTCCTTACGGTTATAGCTGGAAGGGACCCTCAAGACTCAACCACCCTCCCCGTAGAAAACGAGAATTATGTGGAAGCCTTGGGCGACGCTAACCTTAAGGGTGTGAAAATAGGTCTTATAAGGGAGCTTATGGCTGAGGGAACCCATCCAGCCGTATTAAGGGCGGTTGAAAACTTCGCCCATAAGCTTGAAGAGCTTGGAGCAAAGGTGGATGAAATCTCCATTCCACTGTTGGAATACGCTCTTCCAGCCTACTATTTAATAGCTATGTCGGAGGCAAGCTCCAACCTAGCCCGCTACGACGGCATACGCTACGGGTTTAGGGCTGAAGGTGAAGGCTTAGATTGGAGCAGAGAGTTTTCGCTTACTAGGAAGCTCGGCTTTGGGGCTGAGGTTAAAAGAAGGATTATCCTTGGAACCTACGCGCTTTCAGCCGGATACTTTGACAGGTTCTTCCTCAAAGCCGTGAAGGTGGCTACCCTCATTAGGAGGAAGCTTGCTGAAGCCTTCAAAAGCTTCAACCTCCTCCTAGCCCCCACCATGCCTCTACCCCCATTCAAGATTGGGGAGAAAATCGGAGACCCCCTCGCCCTCTACCTATGCGACATAGACACCGTTCCTGTAAACCTGGCAGGGGTTCCAGCTGTCTCCATCCCCTGCGGCTTCCATGAAGGCTTACCCCTGGGAGCCCAGCTTATCGGGCCTCCCCAAAGCGAACGACTGCTCTTAAAGGTTTCACAGGCCTACGAGGAGGCTGAACCCAAAGCCTTTCGCAGGCCTCCACTGGGGTGAAGGGCAGTGGAAGCCAGCGTAAAAATAGGCTTGGAGGTTCACTGCCAGATAACCAGCCTTAAAACCAAGCT
>CAZAJK010000009.1:0-8975 GCA_964485425.1 uncultured Candidatus Bathyarchaeia archaeon
ACCCTCATAGCCACATCTTTACCAAGATGGATGCCCGTCTGCTCCTGGAAGGCTGGAGTGGAGCGTAAGCTAACCCTAATCTCGCCCTCCGACTCCCCACCTACAATGGCTAGGTCAAAGCCTAGTGAAAGTAGGGCTCGGGCGGCTGAAGCTTGGAAGGACCCCACATGGGAAACAGCCACCAGCCAGCCTCCAACCTCGTGGAGCTCAGCCCTGCTCGCAGCCTTTATTCTGGCTATCCGCTCCGAGCGGGTTGGAGGCTCAGCTGAGGCTTGAAATGCTTCTTCGGGTTTGGCTCCAAGCTCGGTGAGCTTTGACAGGACGCGGAAGGTTTCGGCTGAAGCGTAGCGGAAGCCTCGGGTTTCATGGAGGATGCCGAACATTAGGCCTAAGGCCTCCGCCTTACTAGGCTTTAAGCCAGCCTTCTCTCCAAGCCTGTAAACTAGCTCGCAGGCTGAGCGTGCATTAGGCTCAACTAGGAGCAAACTTGCTTTTTTAGCCATTTCAGGATGGACGGCATGGTGGTCAACAATTATCAGTGGTTTATTTGAAGCTTCTACAGGGCTTTTCCACTCTCCAAGCTGCTCGGTGGTGCTGGTGTCAGCCAAGATTATTAGGCCTGCCCTCTCCAGCCTAGGTTCTTCAACCAGTCTAACCGGAACCTTCCCTAGGAGAAGCTTGGAGAGGGCACTAGGCCCTTCAACAGCCACTATGTCAACTCGAAGGCCTGGTCTAAGCTTCCTTAAAATTTTCGCAAGGAAGTTGGCTGAAAAAACGGCGTCTGGGTCGGCGTTGTGGTGGCAGAAAATTAGGGCGTAGGCAGGTTTGGCTTTGGCTAGGAGCCCTTTAAGCCTTCTAAGGTTCAACCCTTCAGCCGCCTGAACCTCCCGTAGGCTGGAATTGACGTAGCCTATCTTGGATTTGCTGCTGAACCTCCTGAAGCTTTTCTCTAGTGCGCTCCTCCTGCCTGGTTAAAACCGACATTCGGACATTTAAAAGCTCCTTCCGCTCGGTTAAATCCTTCACCACGGAGTTTTTATCCTTCTTAACTAGCACCGCCCCGATAGACTTGTAGACTGTTGCGTCGTCGGGAAGCTTAGACAGTTCTTCCAGCGCCTTATCCGTATCGGCCAGCTCCAACTCTATCTGCTGTTTTTGAGCCACTATCATCTGGAGGGTTTGCTGGAGCTGTTGAAGTCTGGCTAACTGCTCTTGAAACTCGGCTGGAAGTTCCACTCTTTCCCCACTCAAAGGCCATCCCTCAAAGCCTAGGCTTACACCCTTAAAAGGAGTGATGAAACAGGTAAAAAGGCTTCCCCTTAGGCTTCAGCCACCTCCAAAACTTTAACTAGCTGTCCAACCCAACGGCAAAAAGAGTTAACCGCAGCCCGTAAACTAGGAATCCCAGGAGCCTTAAAGCTCAAAATTAGACTTCGACCTTCAAGCCTCATCGAAACCTTAGACTTAAAGCTCCTAGCCGCCGAAACTTCGGGTGCAAGAGCCTTATAAATGGTTTCAGCCATCCTCCTACTCTTAAAGACGAATTTAACTTCAACTTCCGCCTGCAGGTTTCTCCACGCTCCAGATTACATGTCTAAGCTTGATGGAGGGCCCTATCTCCTGGGGCTCACCATTTATTGAAGAGTAGAAGGTTATTCTGAAGGAGCCTTCAGCCTCTAAAACTTCAAGGTAGATTAAGCCTTTTTCAGGGCTTTCAGGGGCTTCAACCCAGCCTTGGGAGCCGAAGAAAACCGATAGAGCCTCAGCAATCCTAGCAGCGTCTTCACCTAACGGTTTAACGGTAAACAGCTTTCTCGGCCTTATTCTAAGCTTCCTCCACATAACCGGGTATTGGCGTTGAAGCCTTACTCCGCGAAGGTAGATAAGTGGGGGGAGCAGCTTTAAGCCCCTAGGGGTTGGCTCGTAGAATTCGAGCTTTCCAGGGCCGCCCTTCCACCTGTTCACCAGCATGACGTAGCGGGCTCCGATTTCCAGCGCGAAGGATGCTAGGTCTTCAAGGCTTAGCTTACCTCTGTTAATCCTCCTTGAGCGGGGTAAAACGGTATGCAGGTCTCTCATTAAAGTTCTAACGGTTCTGGAGGGATTCCTCGAGCTGGAAATAAGCAGGTGATATTGACTGTTTTTCGGGTTCATGTTAAGGTTCTTCAGAAGATTTCCTCCTCTCCAAGCCTCTGCTTAAGTTTACCCTTAACCTTAAAGCCTTTAACAGCCTCTTCCGGAGGCACCTCACTGACCGTTGTAACCCTCTTCACGGTTAGGGCGCAGGTTCCATCGGGGAGCAGCTTATTCCTAACGCACATCGCGAATTTGCAGTTAGGCCCGGAGCATAGGTCGTCGGCAAACCTACAGTAAACTTTTCCACCCCTAATTTGCATGGCTTTTTGGCCGCACCGGAAAAACTCGCATTTTGGAGTGCACTTACGAGGAGGACGCAACTCTTAAAACCCCGGCAAAAGCCTTTGCAAACCCGCCTACACGGTTAAAAACCCGCCGTAGTCCACCCAGGCGTCCTTAAGCTATCAATGCTTAAGAGTCTATTTAACGTTTCCTCGCAGCTTAAAGTTAAAGCTGGAAGGCCTCCAATATTCTCTTTAAAGGTGGTCTGAAGGGTGGCTAAGCACCTCTTCAAGTTCTCCAACTACCCTGAGAATGAGGCTATCCTTTACTGTCCGAAGGTTAACAGGTTTAGTTTTGTCAAGTTTAGACTCCCCCTACGCTGCCCCTGCTGTGGGGAGCTCATCGAAGAATTGGGGCGGAAGGCGAAAATAGTTCTTAGGTATGAGATGCCCCTTTAAAGAAGATTTTATATTTGCATGCTGGCTACTGTTGAACGTCTGGGAAGCCTTCACTGGTGTGGGGCTAGAGGCTTTGCTACGCCCTGCTAGGATGGTGAGGCTTGAAGTTATTGCTCCCACTAGTAAAGTGGACTATATAGTTAAGAGTTTGGGAAACTTCGGGGCCGTCCAGTTCATAGACGTGGCCAACCTTAAAGCTGACAAGTATAAGGGGTTAGCTGAGCGTGTGGAGAAAACACCGCGGGAGGAGAATCTCACCCAGCTCTCCAACCGGATAAGCAATATAATCAGGAAGTTGGCGGGCATCCCCTACCCTGAGCCCCTCAAAGTTAGGGAGGACGTGGAGCAGCTTTTGAAGCAGATTGAAAGTGAGATTGTCTCCCTCGAGATGGAGACAGCTAAGCTCGACAACATGATGAAGGTGGTGGCTGAGGAGAGAGCCACCATTGAGAGGGAGCTAAACCAGTTCCGGGATGAATATGAAAATACTAGGAGGGTGCTTCAGGAGCTTGGAATTAAGCTTGAAAGGGTTCAAGCCTTAAGCCCGAGGGAGTTGGAGTTAAAGGATAGGCTTAAGAGGCTGTATGAGCGGATGCTGGAGCTTCAACGGGTGCTCATGGAGGCTGACATGGCTGCCAAGCTTACAACCCCCCATGGGGAAATCCCCAACAGTGAGGCTGAACTTCGAGAATTGAGAGACAGGGTTAGGGCAAGCCTAGAAGTTAATAGGCAGATGCAAAGCGAGATTTCCCCCGCAGCCGATAAACTAGCCAAAATAGGGGAAATCCTCAGGGAGATTCTGGAGGCCGTTGAGAGGAAGCTGGAGGCCGCTGAAAGGCTGGGAGAAGTTAGGGCTGAGGCTTTAAAGCTGAAGGAGGAGGCAGAATCCCTTGAAAGAGAGTTAACTCCGGGCATCCTAAGCCTCCTAGGGGAAGACCTCAGAGAAGCCTTAAGGGAAGCTGCCCAAGCCTTCCAAAGCCTTTCAAAGCTGGAGTTTGCCGCCGCAAACTTTGAAGACGAAGTTAAACGTTTCAGCAAGGCTGTTAGGAGGCTTTCCCGAGGCTACGAGGTATTGGAGGCTGCCGACCGTTTCCTAGGCCTTCAAAACGTTAAAATGTTGATGGAGGAGGCTAGGAAGGGGAAGCCAGAAGAGGTGGAGAAGCTGCTTAAGGAAAGCCAGCTTCTCCTAGAGAATGTTCCAGCCAAATACTTGGCAATGCTTGAGAGAGCGCTTCGCCTAGTCCACTTGGAGCATAGGGTTAAGGTTTTGGCTGAGGAGCCTGTTAAGATTCGGAAGATGTTTGAGGAGGTGGCGGCTAAAGCCTCCAACATTTACGCTTATCAGGAGCTTGTGGACATTGAGCTTAAGCTAGAAAACTTGAAGAAGAGGTTTTTGCAGACAGGTAAAACCGCCGTTTTCGAGGCTTGGGTTCCTAAGGGAAAGGTTGGGGAGGCCATTGAAGCTATTAAGAGGAGCTGCCCTGAAGCCGTGGTGAATACGGGGAAGGAGGAGAGGGGTGATAAGCCTCCAACCCTAATGGTTGGGCCTAGGTTTGCCTGGTGCTTCCAGAAGCTGGTTTCAGCCTTCGGCTTCCCCAACTATCACGAGCTAGATCCAACCTTAATCATGCTTATCAGCTTCCCCATAATTTTCGGCTTCATGTTCGGCGACATGGGCCACGGCCTAGTGCTGCTAGTTGGCGGGCTTCTCATCAAGCCGCTCTTCGACAGGTTCAAGATTAGAGGTGAAATGTGGGATCCCCTCTATCAGGGTAGAAACCTGATTATCCTATGCGGCATAACCTCCACGGTTATAGGCTTCTTCTACGGTGAATTCTTCGGCCCAACCAACCTAGCCTACGCAGCCCACCATGGAACCCCCACCTGGTATACGGATCTAACGGGAATTAAGGAGCCCCCATGGTTCAGCCCGTTAGAGAACCCTGTGAAGCTGCTTAAAATCTCTATTATCATCGGGATTGCCCACATCATTTTCGGCATCGTGCTGGATGTGGTTAACAAGGCTGTGGCGAGGGAGTGGAGGGAAATCCTAGCTCCTGTCTCCTGGCTTTGGTTCTATGTTTCCCTAGCCTACCTCATCCTCACCTACGGGCTTAGGATCGGGCAAATCCTCTTTGAAACTGAAACCCTCATCCCGTTCTTCGTAGTGCCGTTTGCAGGGCTCTTCGTGCTCCATAAGCTTGCTGGTAAGAGTGGGATGGAAACCTTCGCTGAGGGTGTGGAGAAGGCTATTGCCTCCATTTCGAACACCGCCTCCTATGGGCGGATTCTCGCCCTTGGAATGGCTCACGCCATTTTCAGCGACCTAGCCCTCATGGGTTCTGGAGCCATGTTTTGGGCTGTCTTCATCATTATAACCCTGTTCCTGGTCATAGCCTTGGAGGGGATTCTAACCTTCGCCCACACCCTAAGGCTTCACTGGGTGGAGTGGTTCAGCAAGTTCTACTCCGGAGACGGCATACCCTTTGAGGGGTTTAGGATTGAGAGGAGGTTCACGGCTCCGGCTTAAAGCCCTCCTAAAGCGGAGGCTTAAGGTGAGACGTATACCCATGGAAGTTCACGGTTACTCCCTTCCGAGAATTCTCATCTTCGGCTTAATACTTCCAGCCATCGTGACCTGCTGGATGGTTGGAGGCTTAGCCTTAGCCTTCTACCTAAGCTTAACCCTCCTCATGAAATTCGTTTTTCTCGCCCTCTTTACCCTGATAGGGTTTACGGTTGGAACCTTAACCATGCTTAGGCTTACAGGCCGCATGCTTAGGTTTGCGAAGATTAGGAGGGAAGGTGAGTAGGCTTGCTTAAGAAGGTTTTAGACTACGGGTATTTGACGCCTAGGGTTAGGGGTAAACGTTCCTTTCTCCTCGTTAAAGGCGACTACGACGCCATGCTGGCTGCTGAAAACCCTTCAGCCGCGCTTCGAAGGCTGGAGGGAACCCGCTATAAAGACTACATTGCACCCTTAACCTTGGAGGAGTTCGACCTTTTCAAGGCTGAGAGAGCCTTAATTCAGTCCTATCAAGATGAAGTAGGCTTTGTGGTGAAGAACCTTAAGGAGGATGCTGCGAAAAGCTTCTTTGAGGAGTTCACCCACCTACTGGAGCTTAGAGCCCTCATAGGCGTGGTTAAATCGATTTTACTTGGAATCCCTTGGAGGGAAGCCTCCAGCTACATTTTCCCCTTCGGAAGACTCAGCATGGAATTATGTCAGAGCCTAGTTGAGGGTAGGAATGTTAAGCGGGCTTTGGAAGCCGTTAAAGATAAACGCTTGGAGCGTGCGGTTGAGGAAGCCCTTGAAACCGTGGAGGAAGCTTCAAAGAAGAGCATTAAAGTTGAAACCGTGATAACTCGTTACGCTTATGAGAGGCTCTGGGAGAAGGCAGCCCTCCTAAAGGGTAGAGACCAGGTTTGCCTTAGGCTTCTAGGAATCCAAGCTGACACCACCAACATTATGACGGTGCTAAGGATGAAGAAGCTGGGCTTCACCGTAGAGCAGGTGATGGAAAGCTTAATCCCTGTTTACTTTAAGGTTTCTGAGGAAGAGTTTAGGGAGGCTGCCTCCACCGCCACCGAGAAAGATGCTATGAAGAACCTTACGGGCACCTATTACGCGCCTACCATTTCGCCTCTCCTAAGCGTTTACGAGGTTAGAAACGATTTAACCCTCTTCGAAATAGCCTTTAAGAGGCTGCATGCCTCTGAGTGTAGAAGAGCCTTCTATCAGCCCTTCCATCTTGGTGAAGCCTTTGCCTACCTCTATCTCAAGCTTTACGAGGTCAGGGATTTAATAGCCATCCTAGCAGGTAAAGCCATGAGGATTCCCCCAGATAGGATTGAGCCAAACCTAATACTTCACCAGCCACCCCACCCCATTTGAAGGGGGCTGAGGGAAAAGAGTTTTATAATAAATGTAGGTTGACTTTAAAGACAATAAGCTAAAGCTGTTATGGTGGGTGCGGGAAGGTGAAGCATGGAAAACTTCTTTTCGCTTTAGTTTTAGCAGTAGTGCTTGCCACAGCCCTAAGTATGGGGTGCGCCCTAGCGGCTGAGGAGGAAGCCGCTGCAGCTGTAACCAGCCAGAAGACTATCGACTTCGGAATGCTTGGCCTTAGTGCAGGCCTAGCCATTGGCATTGCAGGTTTTGGCGCAGGTATAGGCCTGGGTATGGCTGTATCTTCCATTGCAGCTGCTGGTGCTGAACGTCCAGAGGTTATAGGCCGATTCTTCATCTACATCGTGTTCATTGAGGCGATTGCCATCTACGCGCTGATCGTGGCGATATTCATCATTATGATGCTGCCAGGAGCCTTCTAAAACTCCCATTCACCCTATTTAAAGCCCTTCAAAGCCGTTTTTTACCTTTAATGCTAAAGTAGGCTTTGCAAAATTTTAGCTGAAAGCTTAACGAGTAGAGCCATGTTTCTAGGCTTTTTTAAGGCCATCTTAAAGCTGGTTTTAAGCAGAGGCTTCCAAACCCTCGACTGGTAAGCCGTATCGCCGTAGGTTTGAGCAACCTCTATGACCTCACGGTTTGAGGCTAGCTTGAAAATCTCGTCTAAATCTTTATCGCTTAAACTGTTTAGGAAGCTTCTAACCCTCGAAGTGAATGCTAACTCTCTGCCGAAAGCCTTTAGGCAGGCTTTCTCGTAGCCTCTTAAGCCCTTTTCTAAACCCTCATCAAAGGCGTGGGAAGCCGCCTCCCCAGCCAGCTTCCCAGCCATCATGCCAAAATATACGCCTCCACCGGTGGTTGACTTAACATGGCCTGCCACGTCTCCGGCTAGGAGGATACCCCTAGGATGATAGGTTGCGGATTTGGGGCCGTGAAGCGGAATTAGCCCCCCATAAGCCCTTAAAATTTTGGCTTTTCCCACCCTCGTCGACAGGCATGGATGCTCCTTCAACGCCTTTTCAAGGAAGACCCTTGGGGAAGCCCTGCTTGACACGCAGAGGCCTAGGCGGACTTTGCCGTCCCCTAAAGGTATAACCCAGCCGAAAAATCCTGGGAAAAACTTGCAGCCTAAAAAGACTTCTACGAAGTCTTTCCTCCTCGGCTCAAAGCCTTCTAGTTCAAGTTGAAGGCCCTTAACCTTTGGGAGGCTGGGGAAACCTAGGGCGTCGGCGAGCTTCCCAGACGCTCCTTCCGCCAGCACGAGGAGAGATGTTTCAACCTCGAAACCTCTGCCTTTGAGTAGAAAGCCTGAGGGCTGAAGGATTATTCGGCTGACTTTAGCCTTAAACATGGCTTCGGCTCCAGCGTTTTGAGCCCTAGAGGCGAGGAAGCGGTCTAAGGCTTCCCTATCGATAATGTGGGAATCATAGGTCGGCTTTGAAACCTGGATTTCAAGGCCTCCTGGAGAGTGGAGGGAAGCTCCCCTCACCGAGTTTAAAATAAGCTTTGATGGTAGCTGAAATTGGCTGAAGGCTTTAACCGTAAGTTTTCCAGCGCAGTGGGGTGGGGTTCCAGCCACCCTATGCTCCTCAAGCAAGAGCGTTTTAAGTCCTGATTTGGCGGCATGGTAGGCTGCTGTAGACCCTGCGGGTCCAGCGCCTATGACGGCAACTTCGTATTTCAAGGGGTTAACCAGCCATCGTAAACTTTTAACCCTAAGTTGGCTATGGTTGAAAGTAAGGCTTGAAGCTTTCGGGTTGAAGGCTTTATGGCTAAGCTTATGGTTAGCGTGGTTGATGAGGCTGAAGCCCTAGAGGCTTTTAAGGGTGGAGCCGACATCATAGACGTTAAGAACCCTAGTGAGGGAGCCCTCGGAGCCCAGAAGCCTCAACTCATCCTGAAGGTTAGGCGGGCTTTGCCGAGGAGGGTTGAGGTAAGCGCTACGCTTGGAGATTTACCCTATCTTCCCGGAACCTCGTCTCTCGCAGCTGTGGGAGCCGCATCTATGGGGGTAAACTATGTGAAGGTTGGACTCTTCGGTGTCAAAACCCTAGAGGAAGCCGTCCACATGGTTAAGGCTATTAGGGAGGCTCTGAAAGCTTTAGGTTTCAAAACCATGCTGGTGGCCTGCGGATACGCTGACAGCAGGGAGTATGGCAGTTTAAATCCTTCTATGCTTCCGTTGGTGGCCTATAAGGCTGAGGCCGACGGCATCCTAGTCGACGTTAAACGGAAAGAGAGGGGAATAA
>CAZAJK010000009.1:8985-19764 GCA_964485425.1 uncultured Candidatus Bathyarchaeia archaeon
AACCTTTTCAGCTACCTTAACCGGGAAACCCTAGCCAAGCTTGTGGCTGAGGGCAGGAATCTAGGCCTATTCACAGCCATGGCTGGAGGCTTAAACCTTGAGGGCCTAGCCCGCTGCGCTGAGCTTGGAGCCGACGTGGTAGGGGTTAGGAGGGCCCTCCTAGCCGAGAATGGAAGGATAAACAGGAGCCTGGTAGCTAAGGCTGTGAAGCTCGCCCATCAAACCCTTTAAGCTAGAATTTCCGTGCCTAGGGCGGGCAGCCCCTTCAAGGCGTTCTCCACCCTCTCAGGGTGGAAACCGCTTACCACTAAGCATTTAAGCCTATATTTGGCGAGAAGCCTTGGAAGCCAAGGGTCGAGACATGTTCTGTTTCTCCACTTCTCCAGCTGGCTGGCTGAAACCTTGGAAAGCAGGTTTCTACGTGAAGGGTGATAGACGCCTTCCACGTCTTTAAGGAGCAGCAGGCTTTCAGCCTTAATTTTCCAGGCTAGCCATGCCGCAATGGAGTCTGAGGTTACCTCCCAGCTTGCTGGAAGCGGGTTTTCCCTTTTTAATAGCCGGTATGGCAGGAAAATTGAGGGTTTACCTTTTCGGGCATGGGTTAAAGCCTCCCTCAAACTGTTTGAGGCTTGGGCTTTCGGGGTTAGGCTTGCTAGGAGAAGCCCGTATTGGTCCATAGCCATAATAGCCATCCAGTGGGCTGTTTCAGCCCTCAAATGGAAGGCTTCATCCAGCCTTCTAACAGCGTCGGCTAGGGGTCCTCCCCCGGGCACGATGAGAAAAGCTAGCTGGCTGGCTAGCTCTCCAAGCTTCATGCAAAGCCTTTTAAGGCTAGCTGGCTTCCTGGAAAGGCTTCCGCCAACTTTAACCACAAATTTAACCTTTAAGGCTGAAACCCCCTAAAGCCTCCCAGGCAGCCATATAGGCTGCCGCCGCTGCGGGGAGAACCCTGGAAACCTTAAAGTTTAGAAGGCTGTCGACGGGTTTAACCAGGCGGAAGCCCGCCTTTAAGGCGGATTTGGCTGCTAGGAAGCCCCCTTTAACCCCAGCGGTAACTATGGGGAAGCCTTCCCTAGGCTGGCTGCCCCAGTAGCGCTGGTAAACCTGGTTTAAAGCCTCAGCGATCTGCCTCTGCTGTTCCTCGGCCACTTGGAGAGCTATTTTTAGGGCTTCTTTTTCACCTATGGCTTCTAGGTCGGCGCATACTGTTCTGGCCAGGCGGGCTAGGGCTTCCCTCAAACTTTTACCTCTGCCATCGGGTGTTTCAACCGTATAGTCTTCGGGGCTGATCTCTTTTAGAGCTAGGTATACGTCCCCGGTTGAGGCGAAGTATTCGGCTGAAATCCTGGTGGGTGTCCCTCGAACCTTCAACGTTTTCACTATGGCTGCTAGGCTTGTTCTGAGGGCCCCTGTGTATACTAGTTCGCCTAGGGCAAGCTTTTCCAAGTCTGTTAAGCCTTTTGCCGCCAGTCTGCCATCCTTCACCGGAATGATGCTTGTTGTAGTGCTTCCCACATCGCAGAGGATTGCGTTTTCAACTAGCCTGGACAGCAGCCAGCCTGAGGCCGCCCAATTGGCGGAGGCCACCTTCAAAGGGTTTCTAAGAGCCTCATCAACTGGGATAAGCCTACCCTCAACACTAACCACCTTAAAGCCTGTTTTCCTGAGGGTTTGGCTAACCACTTCTAATACGTGGGTTACTCCCTCCCTTTTGGACTCATATACGTCGGAAAGCTCAGCCGTCATGGTTACCCCCGCAGCCTCACAGCTTGAAACCTTTAACTCCTCCAATGTTTGCTTGACGGCCTCAGGAAGCTTTTCTTTCCCCTGCTTCCAGATGGGGAAGTATTTGGAAGCCTGCCTCAGCTGAGCAGTTTCCCCCTTTAAGACTTGGAGGGCGGCAGCCTTAATGTTGGCTCCACCCACATCTAAGCCTAGGAACCACATGGGCAGTCTCCCCCAGTCTTTCAAGCTTTGAAAATAGTTCTTTGAGGGTTCTAGCCCAGCCTACTAGGAGGCTTCCGCCGAGCGGAGGCGTGTAGGCCTCAAAACCTTGAGGAAGCCTCTCGGGAAGCCTCCTAACCTTAAGGTAAACGGAAAAACCATGATTTTTAGGCTTCAACGTTAAAGGTTTGCCTTGAGCTGCTTGAAGCATAAGGCTAGCCGGGTTAACGTTTAGGGTTCTCCGAAGCCCTAGGTAAGACGTGGTTAAACGTGGGTTAACCTCAACCACCCAGGCCTCCCCGCCAGTCAGTATTAGGTCGACGCCTACGTAGCCTCTTAACCCCGGTTTAAGCTCCGCTAGACTTCTCAAGATTTCCTTAAAGTTTCTGGATGGCGGCTTTGATAGGGGAGTTAAACCTCCAAGGTAATTTCCACCCTCCGGCGGGGGCTTAAGGCTTATAAGCTGGAGGTTTAAGCTTAAAGCTTCTACTTTCCCATTCCAAGCTAAAAGGCTTAGGCTTGCATGCTGGCCGTCGATAAACCTTTGCACCAAAACTGGGAAGCCGGCTTCCCTGAAAGCATGTTTTAGGGCTTCAGCCAGCTTGCTCCCATCCTCAACTAGGCTTAGGCCTTGGCATCCCGCAGCCTTTGAAGGCTTAACAATGGAGGGGAAGCCTGGAAGCCTAAGGCCCCTAACCTCCTCGAAAGAGTTCAGAGTAATGGTTTCAGGGATTTTAACGCCTCTAAGCCTTAGAGCTTCTAGGATTTCAGCTTTCCCCTGGTAGGTCTTGAGGAAGGCTGAAGGGCAGTTCATGGTTAAAGGGCAAACCTTCTCCACCAGCTCTATAAGTTTAAGTAGAGTCCCACCCTGCTCAGGCGCCACTATGATGGCTGCGTCAACCTTGGAGGCTAGCTTCACTAGCTTTTCCTCAAGCCTATCATTCTGCTTAACAGGCTGAACTTGGTCAGCCTGGATTTCACGGCTGGGAATTCTCCAGTCTAGGGTGGTTGAAACCTTGCAGCCTAAGCGTTTAAAGTCTTCGATTAACGCTTTAAGCATGGCGTAGCCTTCGGGGAGCCCCCAAACTGGAAGCTCGGCTTTAGCGAAGCCTCCGCCTGTGAGGTGCTCGTAGACTAGGATTTCCATGGCTCAGCCTATATGAAACATAAGTATTTAACGGGGTGTAATGTTTTTAAGTGGGAAGTCTTCAAGGCCTTAAACTGCGGGTATGTGAAGATTGGCTAGAAGAGTGGTGCCCGATACCTCTGTCATCATTAGCGGTAGGCTAGCTGACGCTGTGGAGAAGGGGGAATTTGAAGCCGGAGAAATAGTTATCCCCATCGCCGTCCTAGACGAGCTTCAGGCTCAGGCTTCAAAGGGACGCCACTCAGGCTTCATAGGCCTCAAAGAGCTTAGGAGGCTGAGGGAAGCCTGCAGGGAGAGAAAGGTTAAGGTTAGGTTTACGGGTGTGAGGCCAAGCCTTGACGATATTCGGCTGGCTGCAAGCGGCCGCATCGACAGCATTATAGTCGATGTCGCCCTCCAAGAGGAAGCTGAGCTTGTCACCGCCGACTATGTTCAAGCCCTAGCCGCTGAGGCTAGGGGGTTAAAGGTTCACTTCTTCCAGCCTGAGGAGAAAGTGTTAAAGCTTAGGCTTGAAAGCCTTTTCACCCCTGACACCATGAGTGTCCACCTTAAGGAGGGCGCTCCACCCATAGCTAAGCGTGGTAAGCCGGGTGAGTTTAAACTGGTGAAGCTTAGGAGTAAACCTCTCACAGCTGAGGAGGTGGAAGCTTACATTCGAGAGGTTTACGAGCTGGCTAAGGTTAAGGGGAAGGGCTTTGTGGAAATAGATAGGGGAAGCGCCTTTGTAGCTCAGATAGGCGACCTACGGATTGCCGTGGCTAGGCCTCCCTTCTCAGATGGAGTTGAGCTTACGGCTGTTAGACCAATAGTGAAGCTTCGACTCGAAGACTATAAGCTTTCGGAGAGGCTTATGGAGAGGCTTAGAACCAGGGCTGAAGGCATCTTGATCGCTGGCCCTCCAGGCTCGGGTAAAACCACCTTTGCCTCCTCCCTAGCCGAATTCTACACCTCCCAAGGTAAAATCGTTAAGACCTTAGAGTCTCCAAGGGACCTGCAGGTTGGGCCTGAGATAACCCAGTATGGGCCCTTGGAGGGAAGCTTTGAGAAGTCGGCTGACATCCTGCTTTTGGTGCGCCCAGACTATACGGTATTCGACGAGGTTAGGAAAACCTCAGACTTCCAGGTTTTCACCGATATGAGGCTTGCCGGCGTCGGCATGATCGGCGTGCTTCACGCTAGCAGTCCAATCGACGCCATCCAGCGTTTCATTGGCAGGGTTGAGTTAGGCATGATACCCCACATTGTTGACACGCTCATCTTCATCCGCTATGGGGTGGTGGAGAAGGTTTACGAGCTAAACTTAACTGTTAAGGTTCCCACGGGCATGGCTGATGAAGCCTTAGCTAGGCCTGTAATCGAGGTTAGAGACTTTGAAACAGGCCAGCTTGACTATGAAATCTACACCTTCGGAGAGGAGAACATCGTGGTTCCGGTGGCTGAGGCTAGGAGGCCAAGCCCGGCTGAAAGGCTGGCAGCCCAGAGAATCTTAGAGGAGGTTAGAAGGCTGTGTCCGGAGGCTGAGGTGGAAATGGTTTCGGAGGGGCGTGCCGTAGTTAGAGTTGACAAATCTTCCATCCCCCACCTCATAGGGAGGAAAGGCTCAACCATTAATAGGCTGGAGAAAAAGCTTGGAGTAAAGCTGGATATTAAGCCTTTAGAAGCTGAAGCCGTGGAGGGAGCCCCCATAGGCTTTGAACTTCAAGAGACGAGGCGTGGAATAGACCTATACTTTGGGAGGGAGGCTGCAGGCAGGAGGGTAGCCATTCTGGTTGAGGGGGAACCTGTTCTCACGGCTAGGGTTGGGAAGAAGGCTAGGGTGAGGATTGCGGGGAGAAGCCCCGCTGGTAGAAGGCTAGTTGAGGCTTTAGATAGGGGCTGGAAAATAGAGGCTAGGCTTCTGGAATAGCCCGATGTATGATGGGTTTTGAGCTTTTAAAGTTGAAGAAAAACTTTATCACAAACTCTTTGAGGTTGAGGGGGTTATCCACGTAGGTTACGCTAGCCTGCCTGTTAAGTCTAGCCATGGACTCGCAGATGGCTCTGAGCTCAGGCCTCTTATCTAACATTATTATATTGAGATATATGTTGGCCTTCCCAGCCATGTAAGCAGCTCTAAGAGCACTCTCCTCCGGGGTTTGATTTCTCTGGTTGGTGGCGGTGGGCTCCCCATCCGTTATCAGGAAAATATTCTTGTTCCCCTCCTCCTTGGAGAGAAGGTTTACGGCGAAATCTATCGCCTGCCCTATATCCGTGTAGCCGTAGGGTTTAAGCTTCACGATTTCACCTGGACTCAGCAGCCTAGGCTTCTGATTGTAGGCTACGATGTGAAGTTTATCGTCGCGGTATTCCTGCTCTAGAAGCTCCCGGAAGGCTAGGGCGGCCATGATTCCCCCTCTAAACTTTTCACCCCTCATCGAGTAGGACGCATCGATGAGAATCACGTTGTAGGATGAGGTTTCATGGTAGGGAATCCTAGCCTTCAAATCTTCACTGGCTATACGCATGTGAACGGGGTCTCGCATAGCGGTTTTCACTAGGGTTTCCTGGATGTCCAGGAGGTCGTAGGTATGCTGCTGCTCGTCGAAGTCCCAGAGCATGTAGGATTGGCGGACACCCCAGCCGACTTCCTCGGTTTCATGGCAACCGATGTTCCTGAAATTTTTAAGGTTAATGAAGACCTCCTCTAAAACCTTTTTAGCGATAATCTTCTCGCTTTTCTCCGTAAATTCTGGATAGGCTACTAGCACGTTTCCGTAAAGCCAGTCCCTTTGAAGCTTAAGATCTATCATGCCCTCCCTGCTTAACCCCTCCATTATCTGGTTTAGGAAGTGTTGGAGCAGCTGCTCTACGGGTATTTGGGAGGGGTCAATCTCACCCTTCTTAATCATCTCAAGAAGCTTTTCCCAAGCTTTCTGCTTGGCTTTCCTATGGCGGAGATAGTCTTTAAGCCAGCGTCCACCCTGGGTTCTAGCCCACCTCCAAAGGAATTCAGACTCGCTTTCAAGTTCCTCGTCTTTAAGCTGCCTCATGCATTCCTGGATTAGCCTCTCAATTATCGGGTTGACTTCATCCTGCCTTCCATCCGACGTTAAACCTTCCGGGTTGAAAAGCCGGTAGATTATCTCGCTTACAGTTTTCTCCCCTAAAATGGAGGTTAAAGTTTCCTCCTTAGGCTTGCAAAGCTCACATGGAGGCTTCATCTAAAGCAAGCTCCCCAAGATAGTAGGCTTTACCTCTCCTCTCCACATAGCGTGGCGTGCAGACGGCAAGGGACTCCAAAATGATTTCAATAGCTGAAAGGTATAATTCCTCGTCCAATAGGCCTTCAGAGGCTACAACCTGCACATACTCATTTATAATTGGAATCTGCTTAAGCTTCTTAACCGTCTGAAGCTCGATGGGTATCATCCTCCTCCCGTCAGCTTCAACCCCAACCTTCCGAAGAGCCTCATAAAACTCGGTGAAGCTTCCTCCTGGAAGGCGGCTGTAAATCTGCCTGCACGTCTGTCTTTTGGCCTCCTCAAAAAGCTTCTCAACGATTTCAGCCTTCCGCTCCGCCAGCCCATATTCAACCTCAATCCTGCCCATTAGGGCTAGCTTAACAATTTCCAGGTTTTCACCATAGTCAGCTAGGAGGGGAACCTTCCTCCCGCTGCGTAAGGCTTTGGACTGGAGGTGGTCGAAAAGCTTGATGGTAGCTCTGCAGGAAGGCTCAGACTCGATGCGCCTAGCTAGTTCAAACCGCTCCTTATCCCTCGCCAGCCTTACAATTCTAGCCATAATCTCCTGATGCCAGCGTGGTATCCGTGGAGGCTCCCCCCTCCACTTCGGGTAAAACATGTTTCTCAGCCCTATCTCAATCTCCTCCTCCAAGGTTTCCGGAGGCCCTATCTCGATTTCCTCCATCCTGTCTAGGAGGGGCTCCTTAATGGGGTTGGTTCCCCGATAGTTGGCTGGATTGGTGGAGGCAAGCTCTAAGGTGGAAATTTTGAAGGGGACAATGTCTCCCTCAAGCGTTGTAACCTGATGTTCTTCGAAAAGCTCGTGGAGGAGGGTTTGCATGGCTGAGGGAAGCGCTCCAAGCTCGTCGAAGTAGCCTACCCCCCTATTTGCCTTTAAGGCTCGACCTGGAATGAATACTTCAGGATGGTCGAGGTCGTAGCCCTCCCTAATCTTCTGAATGGAGATTCCCCCTATGAGTTGGCGGGTGGTCATCATGGGGTCTCCTGGAATCCTAACCCAAACCCTTGGAACCCAGGTTAACTCCACCACCTTATCTTCCAGCAGCTTCCGCTTGCAGGAGAAGCATACAGGCCTTGTGGGGTCATCGTAGATTTTGCATCCCTTTACGGCTAAGATTTTCTTAGGCAGAAGCTCAGCTATAGCCTTGGAAAAGGTGGTTTTACCATAGCCTTTACGCCCTTTAAACAGGATGGGTGAACCCGAGAGCAAAGCGTTTTTCACAAGTTCTTTCTCCCTCTGCTTCCCCACCACGCTTGGGAATACGTCGACACCAGCCTTCTCGCATTCTAGGATGCGTTCAATCACGTAGTCTATTGGCGTCTTGGAGTGGTAGGGGAGATACTCAGGACTCCAGATGTCTATCTCTTCCCCGTTGAGAATAAATTTAGGGGCATTACTCTTCCGGATTACCACGTCCTCGTAGACTAGGAGGTCGATCTCGTTTGGTGAGAGTTTGTTAGCCGCTGGCAATCCTGCCTAAACCTCAATTACCTGTTATCCTCATGGTCTTATTTACCTTACCACCTCTAAAGTAAGCTTAAGATTAGCGGAGTCACGTAAACCTCAACCACAGCTGCAAAGGCGAGTAGGGGGGCAATAACCGTGAAATAGGTTTTAAAGCATAGGCTGAGGTGGGGCTTTAAAGGCTCCCTCACACCTCTAAGCCTCGCCAAAGTTAAAGCTCCAAGCTTCAACCCCAACGCTGCGCTTAATATGGCGGCTGGAAGCTCGAAAACCCCGTGGGGGGTAACTCCAGCCATAAGATAAATGATACCCTTCCTCTGCACGGCTTCAAAGCCTATTAGGCCTAGGATGAAGCCGTTAACCCAAATGAAGAGGAGGGATGGAAGGCCTAGTAGCACGCCAAGCAGCATGGCCGCCATGGTTTTAACCAGGTTATTTGCGAAAATGGCTGCTGTTAACATTGGCGGTGGCAGATTCACCACGAAGGATAGTTGTTCGCCTATAAGTGAAACCGTTTTGCTTGAGTAGGCTCCATCGGCTAGATAGCCCGTTACGAAGGCGAAAACAAAGACTGCTAGGCAGATTAGGGAGAGCTTTAGGGGGATTTCCTCCCTCAAAGAGCATCAATTGAATGGAAGCTTTAACCCTTAAAATCTTGACGCTCCCCCTTTACTACTGAAACCGGAGGCTTAAACTTGAAAGTCCTAGTAGTCACGGGGATTAAGGCCAAGGAGCTTGTGGAAAGCCAGGTGGCAAAGGCCAGCCATAAGGTCGAGGGGAAGGTTTTTGTGCTTCCAGTTCCGGTGGCAGCCCTAATTACTCCAGCCTACGCGGCTAGGATGCTTAGCAAAAGCGATGTGGAGGGCTTCGACCTAGTGCTGCTTCCAGGAACCGCGAAGGGCGATGTAACCCCGGTGGCTGAAAAGCTTGGAATCCCTGTTTTTAAAGGGCCAAGACACGCCTCCGACATAGCCGACGTCTTAGAGCAGCTGGGTGAAATCAAGCTTTCAACGGTTAAGCCTGCCTGCGAGATGGCTGCTGAAATCATGAGGGAGAAGGCTAGGAGGGTTATTGAAGCCCTGCGGAGGGAGGCTCGAAGGAAGCCCAGCGTGCTAATTAAGCGTGGGAAAGCTGTGGCGGCCTGGGCTCCCAGATGTCCACCTATAATTTTAGCTGAAATAGCTGATGCCTCAAAGATGAGCGACAGCGAGATTGAGGCTAAGGCTAGGTATTATGTGGCTTCCGGAGCTAGCATGGTTGACGTGGGAATGGAGGCTGGAGGGGGAAGGCCAGACGAAGCTAGAAGAGCGGTTAAGGCCGTGAGAAGGGCGGTTAAAGTCCCCGTAAGCATCGATTCAGCTGACGCTGAAGAGCTTGAAGCAGGCGTTAAGGCTGGAGCAAACCTCATCCTCAGCGGAGACTCTTCAAACCTGAGAGAGCTGGCCAAATTTGCCAGGAAAACCTGGATGGTGGTGACCCCCGCGGGGCCCGATGGAGCCATCCCTGAAAGATTTGATGAGAGGGTTTCCATGCTTGAGGAGAATCTCAGGCTAGCCAGGGAGCTAGGCTTGAAGAGGCTTATCGCCGACCCGATTTTAGGCTTAGCGCCTCCCTACGGGCTTATGGATTCGCTTCTAGGTTACTGGGAGTTCTCTAGGCGGAATCCTTCCACACCAACCTTCTTCGGGGCTGGAAACGTCACTGAGCTTTCAGACGTAGATTCTCCGGGTTTAAATTTCGCCCTAGCCCTACTCGGCTGGGAGCTTAACGTATCCTTCATTTTCACCGTGGAGGCTAGCCGTAAAACTTTGGGCTCTGTTTGGGAGCTTAGCAGAGCCTTAGAAATGATAGTTTTAGCCTCTGAAAAGCGGGCTCCACCAAAGGACCTAGGGGTAAACCTGCTCCGCCTCAAGGAGAAACGCGCCAAAGATGAGCCTCTAACCGAGGATGAGTTGAAGCTTAAAGCCTTGGAGGCAGAGGACGAGCTAGCGTTGAAATTCCCCCGAGACCCGAAGGGGAGCTTCAAAATTAAAATTGACCGGCGGGAGGGCTTTATTTACGCCTTCCACTATGAGAGAGGTTCTCTTAAGCCTTCTAGGGCTGTGAGGGGCAGAAGGCCTGAACCAATATATAGGAAGATTGTTGAGGAAGGCCTGGTTTCCCTGCTAGACCATGCTGCCTATCTAGGCTTTGAGCTTGGCAAGGCTTATATTGCCTTAAAAACGGGTCGAAGCTACGTGCAGGATGAAGACGTCTTCGCCTGAAAAGGGAAGCCTTAACTATTTCTAGAGGCTACCTTTCAACCGTTAGCCGTTGGAGGATTCTGGAGGCATAGGATTGGAGCTCCAAGATAGATTTCCACCCATCGCCATCCCTTTAAGCGAGGTAGGCGTTGTTGGAGTTAGAGTCCCCCTAAGCTTCGAAGATTATAAGGGCAGAAAGATCGTTATGGTTCCAAGGTTTGACGCTTTTATAGACCTCCCAGCCTGGAGGAAGGGCATCCACGCCTCCCGCCAATATGAAACCATCATAGACGTTTTCAGTAGGTTTGCTGGGAAAGCCTACAAGCTTGAAAAGGTATGCGCCAAAATGGCTTTAGAAATTTTGAGCAGGCAGGAGGAGGCTACGAGGGCTAGGGTTAGGGCGGTGGGCGACGCCATTCTCGAAAAAACCACGCCAGTAACTAGGAGGACTAGTTTTGAACCCTATAGGCTTATGGCTTCAGCCCTAGCCGTTAAAGGTGAAGGTAAAACACGTCTGGTGAGCAAGGTTGGGGTGGGGGTTAAAGGCATCACGGCATGCCCGTGCGCTCAGGAAATGCTCGCCTACCATGCCCGTGAAAAGCTTGTCAAAGCAGGCCTCTACAGTGAGGAGGCTAGGAAAATCTTGGAGACCATTCCCATAGCCACCCACATGCAGCGAAGCCTAGGTGTTCTGATAACCGAGGTGCCGGAAGGCTTTGAAATAGACGCCTTCAAGCT
>CAZAJK010000010.1:0-6499 GCA_964485425.1 uncultured Candidatus Bathyarchaeia archaeon
GAATTTCAGTTTCCTATTCTCCACGTGGGCTTTAAGGTAGCTTCGAACGGCATCTCGGATTAAATCCTGCCTTACAACCCGTTTAAACTTGGATAGAGAATCCTCCGAGCTTGAGGTGAAGTGCAGGGTTCCGTAGTGGCCTCTCCTAGTGTAGCGGTATTCGAGGTTTCCGAAAAGCCTCTCCACAGCCTCCTTAACCTTTTCCAAGTCTTCTGTGGGGTTTACTTCAACTTTCCCCCTAAGCCTAAACACCTTCTAAAACCTCCCTTAGGAGCTTAACCGCCTGACGTTTGAAGGCCTCGAGCTCACCTATGTTTTCTAAAATTCTGTCGGCTAGGGCTATAGCCGAACCTACTCCAACCTCTAGCTCCCTTAAATCCCTATCTTGGAAGGCTTCCCAGGCTTTGGGGTCGTCGCTTCTCCTACGGCCTGTAAGCCTGGTAAATCTGACCTCCCTAGGCGCGTGCACCGCGATGAGTTTGAAGCCTGGGAAATTCTTCTTAAACTCGTCGATTTCAGCCGGGCTTCTAACCCCATCTATCACTATTTTATCGCTACCCAGCTTTTTAGTAGCCTTAACGGTCATCTCGGCTATGGCTGCCTCCCCCATCTCCCTGCGCAACTGAAGCATGAGGAGGCCTAGGTTTTCTCCTGTTGGCTTTAACCCTCTCCTCTCAGCCTCAGCCCTCACGAAGTCCCCCATAACCAGCTTTTTAAAGCCTAGGCTTTCAGCTATTTCGGCTAGGGTTGACTTGCCTGAACCAGGCATCCCCGTTATTCCTATTACCGTTTTCCTCTCAGCCAATGGCTGGGAAGCCTCCAACCCGCCCATAAAACCACCTAACATTTTAAGTTTAGCTTTAAGCTGAATCTAGGTGAGGCGTTAAAAGCCTTGGCTGAACTCATCCGAAGCTTCATAGCCGTCGACGTGGATGAAAGCCTCCTAGAGAAGTTTAGAACAGTCCAAGCTGAAATCATGGCTTCGGGTGCCGACCTAAAACCTGTGGACTTTGAAAACCTACATTTAACCCTCAGATTTTTAGGGGAAATCCCCAGGCCAACCGTTGAAGCAGTAATCAGAGAGCTGGCCAAAATAAGCTTTAAACCTTTTAGGGTAAAATTTGAAGGCATCGGAGCCTTCCCAAACATGCATAGGCCTAGGGTAGTCTGGGTTGGAGTTTCGGAGGGCGCTGAACAGCTTAAAGAGCTGGCCAGCCAGGTTGAAAGTTCGGTGGGGAAGGTTGGCTTACGCCCAGACCCCAAAGGCTTCACACCCCACCTAACCCTGGCGAGAGTTAGGTCTCCGAGAAGTCTTAACCGGCTTTCCGAAGCTCTTAAAAGGCTTTCCAGCGTGGAGGTGGGTGAAATGCTGGTGGATAGGGTTAGGCTTAAACGCAGCGTTTTAACGCCTAAAGGCCCTGTTTACAGCAATCTTTACGAGGTTAAGGCTGTTGAGCAGCGACCTTGAAAACCTCCTCAACCTCGTAAAGTCTAGGGTGACTCCAACCCCCCAAGATAGAAGAAGGCTGGAAAACCTAGCTAAAAAACTTATGGCTAGGCTTGAAGCCCAACTAGCCTCTATGGGTCTTGAAGCTGAGGTGCGCCTTGAAGGCTCCATTGCCAAGGATACCTGGCTTAGAGGAGACGCGGACATCGACATCTTCATGCTTATTCCTGAAGATGTGCCGAGGGATAGGCTTTCGAAGGATTATCTTGAGGCGGCGCGTAGGGTTGTTGAGGAATTTAAGGTGGTGGAGCGTTTCGCTGAGCATCCTTATGTTGAGGCTTGGGTGAACCCGAGGTTAAGGGTGAACCTTGTTCCATGTTATAAGGTTACTCCCCCAAACTGGAAGTCGGCTACCGACCGCACACCCTACCACACCGAATACGTTAAGGCTAGACTTGGCGGAAAGGGGCGAAGTGAGGTTAGAATTTTAAAGCGCTTCATGAAGGGTGTAGGCGTCTACGGATCGGACATTAAAACCGGGGGTTTCAGCGGCTACCTAACAGAACTTCTAATCCTGGCTTATGGAAGCTTTGTTGAGGTTTTGAAGGAAGCCTCCCGGTGGAGGCCAGGCGTAATCATCGACCTTGAAGGCTACTATGGAGGGAGGGAAAGGGAGGCTCGAATCCTCTTCGAAAACCATTGCCTAATAGTTGTAGACCCAGTCGACAAGTCTAGAAATGCCGCCTCACCAGTTAGGGAAGAAGTCTTCCACTGGTTTAAGGCTTCAGCCAGCCATTTTCTTGAAAAGCCAAGCCTAAAATTCTTCTATCCACCTAAGCCGAGGCCTCCTACACCCAGCAGGCTTAAACAGGTCTTGAAAAAGCGTGGAACAGACATTTTATTCCTGAGGCTTAAAGGGGTAAACGCTGTCCCCGACATTTTATGGGGTCAACTCTACAAGACGGAGAAGGCTTTGGTGAGGCTGATGAAGGCTGAAGGCTTCAATGTCCTACGAAGCGCGTCTTGGAGCGATGAGGAAGAAAATTCTGTTATGCTCTTCGAGCTTGAACAAGCCTTCACGGGGGAAGTTGTAAAGCATTATGGTCCGCCAGTGGGCTCAAAGGAGGAGGGACGCTTCCTAGCCAAACATTTAAATTCTCCGAGGACAGTAGCTGGACCCTATATTGAAGGGGGTAGATGGACTGTTCTCCTTCACAGGAAATACGCTGATGTGAGGGCCCTGCTTAGGGAGAAGCTTAAGGATGGAGGTCGCAATGTTGGAGTGGCCAGCCGGATAGCTGCCTCCATTAAAAGCCGAGGGTTTAACCTATGGCTTAACGGGGAAATCCTAAGCTTCTACCGTGAAAATCGGGGTTTCAAGGCCTTTCTAGCCCAGTTTCTCAAGGGTAAACCAGTCTGGCTTGAGGGATAACCATGCCTGAAAGAATTTCAGTCCCCTACGGTGAAGGATACGTTCACGCCGTTTTGGAAGGGGGAAACCTAAGGGTTCTGAAGCCTAGGGCTCCCCCTAAATCCAGAGACTTAAAAGCCCTAGCGGAAGCCTTAAACAATCCCGTTGAAGCCCAAAGCCTAGACGACTTCTTCAAACCTGAGGAAAAGATTCTCTTCCTAGTTAACGATGCCACTAGGCCTACGCCTACAGCCCGAGTCTTAGAAGCATTAAGGCCATGGCTTCGAAGGGTAGACGCCCACTTCCTCATAGCGTGTGGGGCGCATCTCCCTCCAAGTGAAAGTCAGCTTAAACGGATTTTCGGCAGGTTCTACGCTGAATATCGAGGTAGGGTGGGCTTCAGCAGTCCGGGCTACGGCTGCTACCTACGCTTAGGGGAAACTAGCAGGGGCCATAGCGTTGAAATCCATGAGGTTGCTGTTAAGGCTGAGAGGGTTTTCGTGGTTAACTCTGTTGAACCCCACTATTTTGCGGGTTTCACCGGAGGCAGGAAATCTATCATGCCTGGGGTTGCCTCAGAGAAATCCATTGAGAAAAACCATAGGCTTGCCCTTGAGGAGGGGGCTAAGCCTTTAGCCTTAAAGGGTAACCCTGTTCACGAGGACATGGAGGAGGCTGCTGAAATCTATTCGGCTGGAAGACAGATTTACTCGCTAGCTGTAGTCTTAGATGGGAATCGTAGGATAGCTTCAGCCTGGGCTGGAAACCTTAAAACATCCTTCTACAGGGCGGCTGAGGATGCTGGAAGGCTTTATGCCGTCGAGGTTGAAGGTATGGCCGACGTGGTTGTCGCCGTTGCAGCCCCACCCCTCGACATTAACCTTCACCAGGCTCAGAAAGCCTTGGAGCATGGGAAGCTTGCCCTCAAGCCCGGGGGAATCATAATTTTGGTGGCTTCATGTAGAGAAGGCCTGGGAAGCTTCGAATTTTACAGGCTTCTCGCCAAACATGAAAGCCCTGAGAAAGTCGTAGAGGAGGCTTCCAGCCACTATAGGCTTGGCTACCATAAGGCTGCAAGGATAGCTGAGCTAGCCTTGAAGGCTGAGGTCTGGGGTGTAACGGGGCTGGAAGCTGAAACCCTGAGAAAAGCCTTCATTAAACCCTTTAGAAGCCTGCAGGAAGCTTTGGATGAGGCTTTAAAAGTTAAAGGCAGGGAGGCTGAGGTTCTCGTTCTACCCGACGCGGGGTTAACCGTCCCCCTAGTGAAAGCTTAGCCTGGGAAGAGGTGGTTAAAGAGGGCTAGGGTGGCTAGGATGGCTTCCTCCAGCCTAACGGTTTCCACACCCTGAAACCTAATAGTGTTAACGGTGTAGTCGAAGAGCTCCTCAACCTTTAACCCCCTTCTAGCCAAAATTTCCCTTAACCCTTCAGTTGGGGAGCCGAAAGCCACTAAAACTTTTTCAGCCCTCCTCCAAGCCTCAAAAATTTCCTCCTCAACCATTTCGAGAGGCTCCCCATACCTAGAGGTGGCAATGGTGAGGCTGAAGCCTCCACTTTCCACAAGCTGGTTGAGGGGAGCCATCTCCGCCTTCACCCTAAAGCCCCAGTAAATGGGGATTTCCTCCTCTTCAACCTTTTCAGCCTCCAAAATTCTCCCCTCAACCTTCAAGATTTTCACGTTGACTAGGCTGTTTAGCTGGTGGCTTCCGGGGATAAGTGCAGGTTTCTCCACGCCTATGTCTACTAGGCTTCCCTCCCTCACCCGGCCTATCACGATGCCTTGTCTGAAGGTTCCAGGCTTAAGTTCTGAGGCAGACTTTTCAAGCGGATGGTTGGGTGTGCGCAGAGGGGGGAGGATTCCGCAGTATTTCAGCTCAGGCGAAAGTTTAAACAGGGTTTTACGCAGGTATTGAGGCGTAGCCATATAAGACAAAATTTTTCCCACTAATTTGCCTTCAGCTTCCATGCCGGGCTTATCCAAATAGATTAAGGCTTCATCCACCCGGAAGAGGGCTAAGGTTCTTCCGATAAAACCTAACCTAAGCGTTTTTTCGCGGAGATGGGGGGTTTCAGCAACCGTTGAAGCTGGTAGGGCTACCGCCAGTTTAGGTTTTCTTTTAGGTGGCAGGCTCAACAGGCTTCCCCACTACAGGTTTTGGGAGGGCTTAGCCTTTAAAGCCCTCAGCCTAAATATTCATCTTCGAGGTTTAAGTGTTGACAGGCATCCTCGACTCTCCAAGGCAGATTGAAGCTGTGGATAGGCATGGCATGCTGGAAGCCTTAAAAAATTTCCCAAAATATTGCAGGGAGGCTTTGAAGCTTGGGTTGGAGGCTGACTTAAACAGGCTTCAAGGGGGAAACTTTGTAAACGTGGTTTTCCTCGGGATGGGAGGCTCAGCTATCGGTGGAAACCTGCTTAAAGACTGGGCTTACGGGAGACTTAAAGTTCCCTTCGAGGTTTGCAGAGACTCTGAAATCCCGGGTTTCCTAGGCGAAGGAAGCCTAGCCATCGCCATAAGCTACTCCGGGAACACCTTTGAAACGTTAAAGGCTTTCAGAGAAGCCTTAAAACGTGGAAGCCACGCCCTAACCATAAGCTCCGGTGGAAAGCTGGCTGAGGAAAGCCTTCAAGCTGGCGTTAGCCACATCCGTGTGCCTGGAGGCCTCCAGCCCCGTGCAGCCCTACCCTACCTCATGATTCCAGCTGGACTAGCCTTAGAAAGACTTGGCCTCCTAGAAAACTTTCAGGGGGAGCTTGAAGAGGCAGTAAAGGTTTTAGATGGTTTGGCTTTAAAGTTTGGGCCTGAAAGCCCTGTAGACGCTAATCCTGCTAAGCAGCTTGCTCTAGGTCTCCATGCAACGCTCCCCGTAATCTACGGGTTTAGAGAATATTCCAGCGTAGCCTACAGGTTTAAAACCCAGCTTAACGAAAACAGTAAGATCTTCTGCAAATACGACGTTTTCCCCGAACTCGATCATAACGAGATTGTAGGCTGGGAGGGTCTTCAACCCTTCCTAGCAGGCAGAATACACGTGGTAATCTTAAGGGATAAAAGTGAGCCCGCCGAAATCTCCGCCATCGTTGAGGCTGTGAAGGAAATTATTGCGGAGTCGAGTCCAAGGGTAACTGAACTTTACGGGGAGGGGGAAACCAGGCTGGCAAAAATGCTATCCCTAATCTATCTCTGCGATTACACCAGTTTTTACCTCGCCATATTGAACGGCGTTGACCCCACACCCGTAAGCTCTATAGCAGCTCTGAAAAGGAAGCTTGCCGAGAGGTTGAAAGGAGAGGTTTAGGTTGAAGGCTCCATGGCGGAAAATCGCCATCCTAGGTGGAACAGGCAGGATGGGGAGATGGTTCGCCAGCCAATTTAAAGAGCTTGGACTCGAAGTTTACATTCTCAGCAGGAGAAGGGAGAAGGCTGTTAAAACTGCCGGGGAGCTTGGGGTTGAGGCAGCTAGCCTGAAGGACCTATCCAAGTTCGACCTCCTACTTCTCTCAACGCCAATAGCCGAAACCCCGAGACTGGTCTTGGAGGCTGCGGGAAAGCTGGCTGAGGGAGCCACCCTAACGGAAATTTGCTCGGTTAAGGCTAACGTGGTTAAGGCGTTGGAGGAGGCTGTGAAACGCTTCAAGG
>CAZAJK010000010.1:6509-19007 GCA_964485425.1 uncultured Candidatus Bathyarchaeia archaeon
TTCACCCGCTTTTCGGGCCTGGGGCGGCCGGCTTTAAAGGGCAGCGAGTAGCGGTTATCCCCGTTAAAGATTGTCTTGAAACGGCGGAGGCCATGGCCGACTTTCTAAAGAGTGTGGGGGCTAAAGTTGTTTGGGTGGAGAGTGCAGCTCGACACGACGCTATGGTTGCTTTCACCCTTGCCCTACCACACTTCATTAACATAGTTTTCGGGTTGACCTTGGCTGGTAAGCCTATTAGGCAGCTAAACAATTATGCCGGGACAACCTTTAAGCTTCAGAAAACCCTTTGCGAAAGCGTTTTACAGGAGGACCCTGAAACCTACGCCTCCATCCAAATTTACAACCCATATTTTAGAAGGCTCCTGCGAATTCTTCGAAGCGAAATGGAAAGGCTTGGAAAGGCTGTTGAAAGCAGGGATACTGATAAGTTTAAGAGGATTTTTATGAGGGCTGTTCGAAGCCTGAAGGCCGACCCAGAATTTGCTGAAGCCTATCGAAGGTTCTATCGGGCCCTAGAGGTTTTAGATTAAATGGCCCTGGGGTAGGAGCCTAAAACCTTTAGGTAGCTGCATTGCTTCTTTAGCTCTTCTAGGGCTTCCCGGCATTCAGGATTTTCCCTGTGCCCCTCAAACTCCATGAAGAAGATGTAGGTCCACGGTTCGTCTTTGGAAGGCCTCGACTCTATTTTGGTGAGGTTTATTTGGCGTAGGGCGAAGGGTTCTAAGGCCGCGTAAAGGGCTCCAGGCCTATCTTTAACCGAGAAAATCAGCGAGGTTTTATCGTTCCCCGTAGGCTCACAATCCCTTAAAGATATGACGAGAAACCTTGTGAAGTTCCTGTTTTCCCCGCTAATGTTTCGCTCCAAAACCTTCATACCATAGATTTTGGCTGCGAGCTCCGTGCCGATGGCAGCTGCACTCTTAAACCTCTTAAGGCTTTTCACCGCAGCCGCGGTGCTGGGAGCCTCCTTTAAGACGGCTTTCGGAAAATTCTTTTCAAGATAGGCTGAACATTGAGCTAGGGCCTGCGGGTGGGAAATTATCACTTTAATCTGGCTTCTCCTGGTTCCAGGCTTTACAATGAGGTTATGCCTTATTGGCTCTTGGATTTCCCCGCAGATTTTCACGTCAAGCCTGTAGAGTAGGTCCAGAGTTATGTTAACTGAGCCTTCTAGGGTGTTTTCCACGGGAACCACGCCGTAGGCTGCCTGGCCCGACGCTACCAGGTCAAAAACCGCTTTGATGGTGGGGGTTTCCACCAGCTTAACCTTCTTACCTGAGAAGAACCGCCTTGTAGCCTGCTCGGTAAAGGTTCCCCTAGGCCCTAAATACGCTACCACCGGGACTTCAGACTTTAAAATTGGCGGGGCATCACCCAGCCCACCTCAGCCAATAAACTCCTCAAAGAGGGTGTAAAATTGGGCTTTAAAAGAGTTGCCCTTTAAAATTCCTCCTCTTTGGCTAGGTTTTTAGCTGCGGATTGAAGGCCCCAAAGCTGGATGAAGCCTTCAGCAGGCTTTTGACCTAAAGCCCGTAGGAGTTTGGAGGTTGAAAGTGAAAGGTCGTCAGCCGGGTTTTCAGCTTTTCTCCCCACCACTAGGGCTGAGCCTTTAAACAGCTTCAGCCTAACCTCGCCTGTAACCTTCCGCTGGCTTGCATCGATGAAGGCCTCTAGCTCGCCTCTTAAAGGTTCAACCCAGAGGCCGGAATATACAAGCCAGCTCCACTCGGCGTCTACAAGCCTCTTGAAGGCCAACTCATTCCTCGTCAATACGAGTTTCTCCAGGTCTCGATGGGCCTCAATAATTGTTAGGGCTGCTGGGCACTCGTAGACTTCTCTGGTTTTTAAGCCTACCACGCGGTCTTCCATGTGGTCGATGCGTCCCACGCCATGTTTCCCTGCAAGCTTATTCAGCTCCTCAATTAGGGTTACGCCATCCATTTCCCTGCCATTTAAGGCTATTGGGATTCCCTGGTTGAAGCTTATGGTTACATATTCGGGGCTGTCTGGAGCTTTCTCAGGCGGAGTAGTCCATTCGAAAGCGTCTTCAGGAGGCTCGGCTGAAGGGTCGTCGAGGGGCCCACACTCCACCGAGCGGCCCCAAAGGTTCTGATCTATGCTGTAGGGGATTTTCTTAACCTTGATTGGAAGACCTTTCTGCCTAGCGTATTCGATTTCCTCCTCCCTCGTGAGATTCCACTCCCTCACCGGAGCTAATACTTTCAGGCCTGGAGCTAGGGCTCGAATGGTAACCTCGAAACGTATTTGATCGTTTCCTTTCCCAGTGCATCCATGCGCTACGGCGTCCGCCTTCTCCTTCCTAGCGACCTCTACAAGCTTCTCTGAGATGAGCGGTCTGGATAGAGCTGTGCTTAAAGGGTATTTATCCTGGTAGAGGGCATTCGCCTTAACCGCCTTAAAAACATAGTTTTCCACAAACTCCCTTTTCGCGTCGATGGAGTAGTGGCGGGTGGCTCCGATTGCCAAAGCTTTTCTTTCAATGGCCTCTAGGTCTTCTTTTTGCCCCACATCAACCGTTACCGTTACCACTTCTACCCCATATTTTTCCAAAAGCCATTTTAGCATAACTGAGGTGTCTAGGCCTCCTGAATAGGCGAGAACGATTTTTTTAACCATTGTTTACGGGCACCTTTACATGCAAAGAGATAAAAGGGTATCCGCCACCTTTAAACCTTGTAATCTCCAGCCTTCTTCAAATATTCAACTAGCCCTCCAGCCTTAAGGATTTCCATTAAAGCTGGGGGGACAGGCTTAAACCTATAACTCTTACCAGTAGACAGGTCGGCGATAACACCCCTCTCTAAATCGATTTCCACCAGGTTTCCCTCACCTATTTCGGCTGATGCTTCAGGCGACTCAACCACTGGTAAACCAACATTTATGGCGTTCCGGTAGAAGATTCTGGCGAAGGACCTGGCTACAACGGCTCCAAGCCCTAAAGCCTTTAAAACTCTTGGGGCGTGCTCCCGGCTGGAGCCGCAGCCAAAGTTTTTACCCGCCACAATAACGTCTCCAGGCTTAACTTTCTCGTGGAATTTTGGGTCTAGGGCTTCCATGGCATGTTTAGCCAGTTCCTCCATGTTTAGGGTTTTAAACTTGTATTTCCCGGAGATGATGATATCCGTGTTTATGTCGTCTCCAAACCTCCAAACTCTACCTTTAACCTTCAAGCCTTACTTCACCTTTCCAAGGTAGCTGGATTGGTAATTTTACCTGTTATGGCTGAAGCTGCCGCTGTGGCTGGGGAGGCGAGGTAAATTTCGGCTTCAGCGCAGCCCATACGTCCGATGAAATTCCTGTTGGAGGTGCTTAAAACCACCTCTCCCGGCGCTGGAACTCCCTGGTGGCCTCCGACGCATACGCCGCATCCTGGATTGCAGATAATGCAGCCTGCTTCAAGGAAGATTTCGATTAAACCCTCTCTTAAGGCCTGTAGGTAAATGCTTCTTGAAGCTGGAACCACGAGCATTCTCACTCTAGAGTGCACCTTTCGACCTTTCAGTATGGAAGCTGCCAGCCTCAAATCTTCGATTCTGGCGTTGGTGCAGGAGCCTAGGAAGACCTGGTTTATTTCAAGCCCTTCAACTTCGCTTACAGGCTTAACATTGTCAACGGTTGGCGGAACCGCTATTTGAGGTTCAAGCCTTGAAACGTCAAATTCAATGGTATCCGCATAGTTGGCGTCTGGGTCGGGTTTCAAAGGCTTACCTACACCTCTCCCCTGCCTTCTAAGATATTCAAAGGTTTCTCGGTCTGGCTCTATTAGGCCTGTTTTCCCACCCATCTCAACGGCCATGTTGGTTAGAGTCAACCTTCCATCCATGCTCATTCTTCTAACGGTTTCCCCTGTGAATTCCACAGCCATATAGGTGGCACCATCAGCCTTAACCCTCCCTATAACATGTAAAATCACATCTTTAGCTGTGACCACTCCCGGAAGCTTACCATTTAATACTATCTTTAAGGTTTCAGGAACCTTAAACCAGATTTTACCCGTCTTGAACACTGCCGCTATCTCGGTTGAGCCTACCCCCGTGGCGAAGGCCCCCAGCGCCCCATGGGTGCAGGTGTGGGAGTCTGCCCCAACAACCACCATTCCAGGCTCAACATGTTTCTCGGCTAGGATTTGATGGCATACACCCTCACCCACATCGTAAAAATTCGTTATTCCCTGTTCGGCTGCAAATTCACGCATAAGCTTGTGAAGCCTTGAAACGTCTTCAGAAGCGCTGGGGGCTATGTGATCTATGACGAAAACCACTTTATCCGGGTTTTTAACCCTCTCCCCACCCATCTCGCGGAAGGATTTAATAGCCAAGGGGGCGGTTCCATCGTGGGCCATAGCAAGGTCAACCTCAACCACGATGAGGTCTCCAGCCTCAACCCTTTTACCAGCAGCCTCGCTTAAGAGCTTCTCAGCTAGGGTCATGCCCAACCCTGGTTCACCCTCAACGGTTAAACGCACTTAAATTTCTCAACACCCCTTAATAATTTCGCCTATGAAATCAGCCTACGGTGGAATACGGCTCGAAGAGGCTAAGGAAGCCCTCCTCGCCATCCTTAGGCTTACGGAGGCTGAAAGCGCCATCACACCTCAAAAATTGTCTCAAAATTCTACGCTAACCGAAAGGGAAGCCTCATCCCTACTTGGGTGGCTGGTTTCCAGGGGCCTAGCTGAAAAAGCCGTTGAAGGAGTATGCTTTACACCTCTTCAACGAATTGGGTTGGCTGTTGAGGCTGTGAAGCTTGGAGCTTCACCTGAAAGGGCTTGTCGAAACCTTTCTTGGAAAGAGTTTGAACAGCTTGTGGAGCATGTTTTAAAGGTGAATGGTTATGAGGTGGCTCTCCACCTCAGGGTTAAAATCGGAGATAAACGTTCAGAGGTTGATGTTTTCGCCATTAAGGGTAGGCTTGCCATTGTTGGAGACTGCAAACATTGGAGGAAGCCCCTATTCCCTTCAGGAGCCAAGAAGGCTGCCAAGCTTCAAATATCTAGGCTGAAAGCCTTAAGGGAGGCTGAAAACCTCAAAGTATTGAAAAGTAAAATGGGTGGATTTTTACCCCGAAAATTCCAAGCAACCCCCATCATAATAACCCTCTTCGAATTTCCCTCTAAAATGGTGGAAGGCGTCCCAATAGTTCCGGTGACCAAGCTGGCGAACTTTCTCTCCGAGCTACCCTCCTATCTCCCCATTCTAAGCTTGGAGGAAATTGAGTTAAAGAATTTTGAGTGGACAGCCTAGGAGCTGGCCTGGAATCCCCTTGCGGAATCGAACCCTCAACCTACCCTTTCTTCCATGGGTTGAAACCACGGTTCCAATAAACTTCTTGCCGCTCTGAGCCTCCAAGATCACCTTTCTCCCAATAAATTTGGCAGCTTCATCCTTCCCGTGGACCCTTGGAATCTCAATTATGAGTTCATTGTTTTTCTGGGTTTTAGGGCCTCTCCTAAAGTTAACGATGTAGGCGTTGAGAGCCACCTAGACCCCCTCAATTCGCTTGGAGTTCTTTCTCTCTTGGAGAGGAGAGGTTTCAGGCTAAAAATTTTTAGGGTAAATTTTTTGTTTACCGTTATTCTTTAAGCCTTATGAGGTTGGCCTAGGAAGGGGCTAATGGTTTGGATCCCACACTAACCCTGATTTTCTCCATATTGCTCATTGTAACTCCAGCCTACGCTGCCAACGGTATGGCATTAATCTTCGGTGGGGGGAAGCCTTTGGATGGTGGAAGAAAATTTTTCGATGGGAAGAGGCTTCTGGGCGACGGTAAAACGGTTAAGGGCACATGTTCAGGTTTGATTTTCGGTTTTATCGCCGCCCTCACGGTGGGGTTAACCTACCTCAGCCTATCAGCCGACTCAACCCTAGCCCTCCCAGGCTACATAGCTATAGGCTTCTGCTCGGCTGTTGGGGCGATAGGGGGAGACCTCCTAGGCTCATTTATTAAGCGGAGAATGGGATTGCCTCCGGGCTCTCCAGCCCCCTTCATAGACCAGTTTGACTTCATCCTGATGGCTTTGCTTCTAACATTCCTCGTCAACCAGGCGTTGCACCTCCTAGACTTCAACTTCATACTGGTTGTTTCGGTGTTGGTTTTCACGCCTTTCGCCCACCTTATTGGCAACTATATTGTTTATAGGGCGGGGAGAAAGAAGCATCCATGGTAAATTTTAAAATATGTTGAGCCCCCTTCTATGGAGGGAGCCAGCTAAGCCTTAAGGGGAAACCTGAATGGCCCATTCAGCGCAGGGAATCTTCCTTCCAAAGAAGTTTTTCGTGACCAGCGGCTGCGCTGTAAGCCCCATTTCGCCTTTAAATGCTTTCGACGCAGCGCTGGTTAAGGCTGGAATCGCCCAATGCAACCTAGTGCCCGTTTCCTCCATTCTTCCGCCTGACGCTGAAAAGGTTGAAGCCGTAGATATTACGCCTGGAACCGTAACCTTCTGCGTTATGGCTAGGATGGATGGCGATCCAGGCGAACGCATAGGTGCGGGTATTGGCTGGGGGTGGGCTGAAGGCCTTGAAGGCCTACGCTACGGCTTCGTGGCTGAGGCTCACGGCTATAAAGATAAGGGGTCGCTGGAAAGGGAGATATTTCAAGGCCTCCAGGAGATGGCTAGGATTCGGGGGATGAAACTGGTTCACCACGAATTTAAAGTTGAATGTTTAAATGTTCCCAGGGACCGATATGGCTGCGTGGTTGCAGCTCTAGTTTTTGTTCCCTGGAGCCTTGAGGATTCGCTTAGGGGGCCCATACTAGCCTGGAAAAAGGTTAACAACCTTCAGAGAAGCGTCTTGGAAAAGCCAAATAGGTTTAATTCCTCCGGGTTTAAACCGTGAATGAGAAAGGTGAAACCCCCTTCCAGGAACTATGCAGCTTATGTGAAAATTTAGCCTCCATTTCCAGCCGAAATCTCAAAGTAGAATTAGTGGCAAAGTTCCTGCGTAAATTGGTTTCAGGAAGCGAGGTTTCAGCCGCCATTAGACTTATGCTCGGCAGCCCCTTCACTGAAACCCCGCTTAACCTTGGCTATAGCCAGCTATTGAAGGTTTTCATGGAGACTGCTGGAATAAGCGAAAAACAGTTTTTAGAAGAGTTTAATAAGACGGGAGACCTAGGCGAAACCATCAAGCAGATTCTTGAGAAACGTAAGCTTGGCGTTCAGCAAGCCTTAACAGCCCTAGGGAGGCCTACCATTAGGCAGGTGGAGGAATCCCTTAGGGAAGCTGCCTCCATTACGGGGCATGGCTCCACTAGCAGGAAGATGAGGTTTCTTGAAAACTATTTGAGGAGGCTTACGCCCCTTGAAGCCAAATATTTCGCTAAAAACCTCATCGGGGAGATGAGGCATGGCTTTAGTGAAGGCCTCATGGAGGAGGCCTTAGCGAAAGCCTTCCAAACCAGCGTTGAAACGGTTAGGCTAGCCCACATGGCGCTTGGAGAGCTGGGAAGAGTTGGAAAAATCCTGAGGGATGAGGGGGTGAAAAGTCTTCAGCAATTCACCATTCAGCCTTTCACGCCTATGAAGCCCATGTTGGCTGAGCCTGCCCAAACCCTGAAGGAAGCCTTAGAAGAGCATGGAGGTCGAAGCCTCCTTGAGTATAAGCTGGATGGGGCAAGGGTCCACGTCCACAAAGCAGGCTCGAAAATTAAAATTTTCAGCAGAAGGCTTACTGAGGTTACAAGGTCGCTGCCTGAGATCGTAAAGCTGGCGCGGGAGAGCTTTAAAGGCGACGAGTTCATTTTGGACGGAGAAGTTGTGGCTGTGGATTCGGCGGGGAGAATTCTCCCCTTCCAAGACGTTATGAAGCGTTATAGGCGGATTATAGGCGTTGAAGAGCTGCTGGCAAAAATTCCCACAAAAATCTGCCTTTTCGACGTTCTTTACCTTAATGGGGAGCCCCTTATAAGGAAGCCTCTAGCCGAGCGGAGACAGCTCCTAGAGAAAATAGTCCCCCCGGAATTTCTCATCCCACAGGTTGAGGCTTTAAGCCTAGAAGAGGCGGAGGCGTTTTTCAGCAAAGCATTGGATGAGGGCTGTGAGGGGGTTATGGCTAAGCGTCCCACCAGCCTCTACACGCCTGGAAGACGGGGGAAACACTGGCTTAAAATTAAGAGGCCTCCGGAGGTGCTCGACCTCGTCATTGTGGCTGCCGAGTATGGTTACGGGTATCGCTACCGCTGGCTTAGCGACTACTACCTCGCCGTGGTTGACGGCGGCTCAACCAATATTGCGCAGGCCGGCAGCCTGCCAGACTATATTGAAGCGCTTCACGGCGGCAAATACCGCATAGTAGGCAAAACATTTAAGGGGCTTACCAACCAGGAAATCGAAGATTTAACGGCTAGGCTGAAAAGACTCGCCATCGAAACCGTCGGTCGAACCGTAATCGTTAAACCTGAAATAGTTGTTGAAATTGGATTCTCAGACATTCAGCCCAGCCCCCAATACAGCTGCGGCTACGCATTAAGATTCGCCCGCATCCTCCGCATTAGAGACGACAAAAGGCCTGAGGAAGCTGACAGCCTGGACACTGTAAGGAGGCTTTACGAAGCTGCATCCAAAAAATTGGATAGTTTAAAACCGTCCAAAAAATTGGACACATAGCCCCTTACAAAACAAGAAACTTTTTAGCAAAGGGGGTAGACCAAATATTCAAAAAATCCGGGAAATGAAATAAAGTATCTTTCGATAACTATACTTATCGTTAGATTTATCTTGAGAGGCCTACAACCTGTTAAGTGTGGCCTATGAAAGATTTAACCAGCTATCGCTCGGTTAGACGGTGGCTGAATAATTTTCCGGATAGGCCAAACACCAGACGAAGCTACTTACTGTGGCTCTCAAGGTTCCTGCTTTGGACTGGTAAGGATCCCGACAGCCTAATTGCTGAGGCAAAAGTCGACCCTTCAGGGATGCATGACCTTCTAAAGACCTTCTATAACCACCTTCTCGAGCAGGGGTTAAGTTCAAATAGCGCCATCCTCGCCTATCAGGCTTTGCGCTCTTTCTACCGATGGAACAATATTAGTCTTGGACGGGCTCCTAGGAGCTTCAAAGGACGCGTGGAATACGCGTCTTCCTATGTGCTTAGCCAGGAAGACGTGGCAAGGATGGTTGAGGCATGTGAAAGCCTTAGAGATCAAGCCTTAATCGCTTTTTTAGCCCAGTCGGGGCAGAGATGCGGTGTAATTACGGCTTTAAAGCTGAAGCATGTTAGGAAGGGGCTTGAACGTGGAGGATACCCGCTGATAATCGATGTTCCACCGATTTTAAGGAATGATAAAGGGGTGAATGTTAATAAGCTCGGGGAGGCCTACCGCTTCGCGGTGGGGAAAGACACAATAACGCTTCTCAGGGAAATGTTGAAGGAGCGTAGAAGCTTCGGGGAGCCCTTAGACGATGAAAGCTGGCTTTTCAGAAGCTATTCAACGGTTAAGGAAGGCCTTCAAAAGCCTGTAAGGGCTTCTAAAGCCGAGAGGGGGCGACCCCTAACAACAGCGGCTATCAGGGAAATAGTTCATGAGGCTGCTCGAAAAGCGAAAATTCAACGTAGGGCTTCCCCGAAACGCTATGAAATTTATCCGCACACGTTTCGACGCTACTGGAATATGCGTATGCAGGAGGCTGGGCTCAGCGAAGACCTACGGGAATTCATGCTAGGCCATAGGCTTCCCTATGATGGGGCTTACAGCAAATGGTATCCTGAGGCGATAAAGCGGGAGTGGAAAGCAAAAAACGTAGAAAAATACATTTCAATTTTCGACTACTTTTCCACCGAACTTTCCCCGTAACCATGCCTAGCCAAAGCTTTCTTCGAAGCCTTTTGAACAATAAGCTTCTTCCCCTTAATCTTAACCAAGACCAAGACTTCGTCGCCTTTAAAGGGGAAGCTTGAGTCGCTAGCAAGCTTGGTCGGAATGTAAATTCGCGGCGAAAAGTAGGTTTTACCCTTAACCTTCTTCTTGGATAAAACGAACTTCGCTATGGCCTCCTTCAAGCTTCCAGCCTCTGACCTTTGCCTTAAGCCTAGAAGGCCATATAAAAATTTGGGTTCCATTTTCCGCTGAGAAAATCAAGCCAATGTGGAATGGAAAATCCACCGAATTTCCATCGCTAACCTTTATTATTAATTCATGTAAGAGGTGTAAAGAGGAGCTAGTTGAACCATGACGGAAGCTGAACCCAGCATGCTAAAAATCGAAAGCCTATCCGTAAGCGTTGAGGGAAAACAAGTCTTAAAAGCCATAAACCTTGCACTTCCTAAAGGCAAGGTTTACACGGTTTTCGGCCCAAACGGCTCGGGGAAATCCACCCTCCTCATGGCGATTGCAGGAGTTCCAAACTATAAGATTACCAGCGGAAAAATCCTCTTCCAAGGCGAGGACATCACCTGGATGAATGTGGATGAGAGAGCTAGACTTGGAATAGCCTTAGGCTTCCAAAGCCCACCAGAAATCACGGGCGTAAAATTGGGGGACATATTGAAAATCTGCGCGGGAAAGAAGCCTGAGGAAGAATTTTCCAGAGAAGAAATGGAGTTAATCGAGCTTTTCAACCTTAAAGATTTCTTGGATCGAAGCGTGAACCTGGGCTTTTCCGGTGGAGAGCGTAAACGAGCTGAGGTTCTCCAGCTCTTATTCATGAAGCCTAAGCTTATGCTTTTAGACGAGCCTGACAGCGGCGTAGATGTTGAAAGCCTTAAACTTATAGGGGAAGCCCTTCAAAACTATATTTCCCAGAGCGGCGCTTCAGCCTTAATCGTAACCCACCATGGTGAAATGCTTGAGCATGTGAAGGCTGACATGGCCTGTGTGCTCCTAGATGGAACCATCCAATGCTATGGGGACCCATACCAGGTTCTGGAAAACATCAAAAGGCATGGGTATGAAAGCTGTGTGGCCTGCATAAGGCGGAGGAGCAGGGGTGAGTGAAACTGGAAGACGGAAAGGCTTCCTCCCTCTCAGAGCTCCCAGAGGAACTCGTAAAAGTAGCTGAAAAGGTCGGCCTCGAAAAGAATGAGCATAGACGCTCAGGCTCCTTCATGCACCTAGATTATCGATCGCTACTGGCGACGGTAAACGAGCTTTTTGAGGGGCAGGTAGAGCTCTTAGACATTAAGGACGCCTTAAGGAAGTATGATTGGCTTAAAAACTATTATGGGAGGCTCATCCCCCCGGAAAAAGATGATTATACGAGCTTGGCTGAAAATAATCTGCATGGGGGATATTTTGTCCGAGCTATGCCCGGAGCCAAAGTAGAATTCCCCATCCAAGCCTGCCTCATGATTGCTAGGGAAACCTTCACCCAGAACGTTCATAACATTGTTATTGCCGAGGAAGACTCAAGCCTAAACGTGATTACAGGCTGTATAACCCACCCCGTGGTTCAAAAAGCACTCCACATAGGCATAACCGAATACTACGTGAAGAAGGGTGCAAAACTAAACTTCACCATGATCCACAGCTGGGGCAGAGGGGTGAAAGTTAGGCCGAGAAGCGCAACCCTCATCGAGGAAGGGGGAATCTTCATCTCAAACTATATTTGTCTAAACCCGGTAGACGACGTTCAAATGTATCCCATAGCCATATGCCAGAACAGAGGTGCAACAGCCAGATTCAACAATATAGTCTATGCTAAAGAAAGGTCGAAGCTCGACCTAGGAGCCGAAGTAAGACTTATTGGGCCTGAAAGCCGCGGAGAAATAGTTTCAAGAATTGCCGTTAAAGATGGCTCCCAGGTGGTTTCAAGGGGTTTAATAGTGGGTGAAGGTCGAAAAGTTAGAGGTCACCTAGAATGTAGGGGGCTTCTTCTCGACGATGAATCCGAGGTCCATGCTATTCCTGAATTGGTGGGCAAAAGAAGAGATTTAACCTTGTCTCATGAAGCCGCTGTAGGGAAAATCGCCGAAAAGGAGATAGTTTACCTCATGGCTAGAGGTCTAACCCAAGAAGAGGCAATTTCTACCATTATACGTGGCTTCCTAGACGTTGAAATCATGGACTTACCTAAAGTTCTTTCCGACGAAATTAAGAAGATAATTAATCAGCTCACTTCAGGGATCTAACGTTAACCATATCTTAGGGTTGTGCTGTCAAAAATGGGCGGATTAACTGGCATGGAAAGCAGCTTTTTAACTGAATATTTTTCGGGCTGGAAACTTAAATCAAACTACTTCTTTCGTAGGCCCATTCCTGCAATCAATTCTTGCTTAACAAAAATTCTTCAAATTTTCCAATCCGCTTTTAAGGTATCATTTTTAATTAAGAAGCTTCTAATAAGACTGATTATAACTATTAGAAGCCACAAAGGAGATAGGAAAAAGTAGTAGAGGCTGAATTCTATGGGGTTAAAAGTGTAGTTAAGTTTTTTAGAGGCCCACCAATATAAAGGTATAACTATTGTGAAACTTATGGCTAGCGGTAAAACATTTTTCAGCAGGAGAAGCGTTATAAGCGCTACATACGCTGACGGAA
>CAZAJK010000011.1:0-18316 GCA_964485425.1 uncultured Candidatus Bathyarchaeia archaeon
CTCCCTCAGGAATTATGGGCTTGACGACCTAGTGCTCGACCCCGGCACCTTCCCCGTTGGAGACGGCCTAAGCGAAACCGTAAACATGTTTACCATGCTCAGGCGAAGCGCCATCGAGAAGAATGACGCCGACATAGGCTATCCGATTATGGCTATTCCGGCAACCGTCTGGGCTTTAAGCAAAGATGAGGATGAAGCCACCATAAAAATGAATGAGTCCTATGTTTCCTGCATGCTTATGGCTAGGTATGCAGACCTCCTCGTAATGCATAGCCTAGATGTCTGGGTTCTCCTACCAGTATTAGTTTGCAGGCAAAACCTATACACCGATCCAAGAGTGCCCCTAGCAGTCGACCCAGGCCTCTACCCGGTTAAAGAGCCTGATGAGAACTCACCGCTCTACGTAACCTGCAACTCAGCCTTAACCTACTTCCTCGTTAAAAACGACGTTGAGGCTGCGGGTGGAGGCTGGCTGCTCTGCGTTGACACGGGTGGAATAAGCCTTCAATCCTCAGTGGCTGGTCGAAGGTTCACAGCTGACATGGTGGCTGAAGCCATGAAGGAGTTTGGAGTCCTTGAAAAGGTTAAGCATAAGTCGGTGATTATACCAGGCTACGCTGCCAGAATAAGCGGGGAACTTGAAGACATGCTTAAAGAATGGAGGGTTTTCGTAGGCCCAAGAGACTCCTCAGCCCTACCAAGCTTCGTCGAGAAGGTTTGGAAGCCCGAAATGGGCAAGCAGTAATTTTTACCGACGGCTCCCCCTTAACCCTTATTTTCCTCCCATCTTCCATTTTCACCTAAAGGGGTGAAGGTTTTGACTGGAGGGTTAGTGGTTTCTGTAAGCGGGAAAGGCGGTGTTGGGAAGTCCACGGTCACCGTCCTACTTTTAAAGTCTCTTCTAGATGCAGGTAAGGGTTCTATCCTTGTGGTGGATGCTGATCCAGACTCTAATCTAGCCGACCTTTTGAACGTTGAAGCCGGGCTGACAGTGGCCACCATAGCCGCCAGGCTTAAGAAAGATATTGCGGAGGGGAAATTCCCCCCAGACTTCTCGAAGCGTGACTACTTTGAAAGTAAGATTTTTGAAGTCTTATGTGAGGAGGAAGGCTTCGACCTGCTAGTTATGGGGAGGGGGGAAGGTGAAGGCTGCTACTGCGCCGTAAACGACCTTCTAACCAACATTCTAGATACCCTCTCCAAAAATTATGATTACACTTTGATGGATATGGAGGCTGGGCTTGAGCATTTAAGCAGAAGGACGGACAGGGATGTAGACGTAATGGTCATAGTGGTTGATGGAAGCAGGCTAAGCCAGCTTACGGCGAAACGGATAAAAGAGGTGGCAAAAGAGGTTCACATAAACTTTAAACGCATAGTAGCCGTTGGAAATAAAGTTCCACCTGAGTTGGGGGAAAACCTGACCGAGAAAGTTGAAAGCCTAGGCCTAGAGTTCCTAGGCATAATCCCAAACGATCAAACCATAGTTTCCTACGAATTGGAGGGCAGATCTCTGCTTGAGCTTCCAAAGGATAGCCCGGCGGTTAAAGCCGCTAGAGAAATAGCCTCAAAAATAGGGTTAATCTGAGAAAAAGAGGAAGATTAAGCCTTCTTCCCCTTTTCCTCCACAATAATTTTCAGGGTGTGGGTGGCGCAGGAAATACAGGGGTCATAGGCTCTCGTTAAAACCTCCATCCGCCAGAAAATCTCCCCCCTTTCATCTCCAGTAATGCGTTGCAGAGCGTTTTCGGCTATAACTGTTAAGTCTTGCTCTATAGATGGAGCGTTGAAAGCTGTGGGTGTTATCACGTTAGCGAGCCTTATGATGCCGTTATCATCGGTCTTATAGTGGTGGATTAATACGCCTCTTGGAGCTTCCACAACTCCAATTCCCTCCCCAGCTTTTTCCTTAACCTCCACTCTCGTAGGCCCTGCAAACTTATCTTCTTCGAGCATCTGTTTGGAGGCTTCCACGGCATAAACCAGCTCAACAAACCTCGCAGCATTATAGGCCATCATGTTGGATGGAACCTTCCCGAAAACCTTATAATATCTCTCAGCCAGTTTAGAGGCAAGATCTCCAGCCATCCTTTCAGCCACGGCAAGCCTTGCAAGAGGTCCAACCCTATGCACTCCTTCAGGAAAACCTACTTTCTTCAGGTAAGGCAGCTTAACATGGGAGTGAGGTGAAACCCTTTCAGCCACATACTCCAAGTATTCTGAACCCTTAAACTCGTAGACTTTCCTACCGTTGGGATCCACAACCCTAAGGTCTCCATCATAAAGTTCATGTCTCCCATTCTTTACAAGTCCCATGCAATATTTCGCCTTGGTTGGGAAAGCTACAAGTTCAGCCTTGCGCTCAGCAACCTCCATAAACCATTCCGCCATTTCTTCCACGCTTTTCATAGCTGTTGAGGCTAAGCTTAGAAGTTTACTTCTCTCTTCCTCACTTAGCCCCTTAGACATGCCTCCCGGTATGGCAGTTGCTACATGCACACGTTTTCCGCCTAAAATTTCAGTTAACACAAGCCCATAGTCGTAAATGCTTAAAGCCTGTTTCAACAGTTTAGGGTTGCTCTCACCCAAACCCAGGATATTACGTTTTTCCGGAGGCAGTTCTAGAAGGTCTGGAATGGCGAGGAAGGCTAGATGCAAGGTGTGGCTTGTAACAAAGCCTGCAAGGTTTAGGAGCTCCCTAAGCTTCCACGCTGCTTCAGGCACCTGAATGCCCCAAGCATTCTCCACAGCCTTAACGGAGGCTAGATGATGAGCTACGAAACATATTCCACATATCCGCTCTGAAATTCTTGGGGCTTCTTCAGCAGGCTTACCCTGCAAAAATTTTTCGAAGAATCTTGGAGACTCCACGATGTTAAGTTCAACTTCACGGATTCTTCCATCTTCAATCCTGATAATTACGTTTCCATGACCTTCAACCCTGGTTAACGGGGTGATTTTAAACTCTTGTTTCACAGTTACCCCTCCTTAACCCTCCTAGCCATCTTGTTAAGAATGGAGGAGGCATAGGTATACCTGTAAATCATTCCTGAAAGGGTTTCAAGCTTAAACCTTGGAAGTCGCTCCTTAAGCAGGTTTAGAAGAGCGTCGAGCATAGCTAAGCCTTGATCCCAAGTTTTCTCGGCAGGCCCATAGCAACCGTCACAGGCTACTCCAGCCCTAATGCAGGCAGCTCCACATCCAGCCCTGGTAACAGGCCCCATACAGAGATATCCCTGCTCTAATAGACACCTATCTGGATCTGGGATATCCTCATGAAGCCTTTTAAAGACCTCAGGTTTCTCCCCAGTCTTCTTTCTGGGACATTCATCGCAAACACTTTGCTTGCTTAAGGCTGGAGTTTTACCTGAAAGTAAAGTAGTTAAAACATTCTCGAGGGTTGTTTCCATTGGTGGACATCCGGGAATCATATAGTCAACCTTGACAATTTCACTTATGGGTAAAGCCTGAGGCCTGGTTTCAGGTAAGTCCTTTGAAGGTTTAAACCCCTCTACCGTGCTTGGGTTTTCAATGTATGCGGCTTTCCATGCCTCCTCAAGTCTGTAAATATTTATGAGGCCTGGTATGCCGCCGAAGCATGCGCAATCTCCAACAGCTATAAGAATTTTAGATTTCTCCCTAAGCTCTTTAACTACCTCCTCGTCATGGCTTGTCTTTAATCCTCCTTCCACAATTCCAACGTCTACGCTTTCAGGTATTTCCTTAGCGTCCATCAAAATATATGAGTGAACTAGCTCCACGTTTTTTAAAACATCTAAGAGTTTAGCTGACATTGCTGTTAGGGAGACATGGCATCCGGCACAAGACATTAGGGCTATGGTTGCAAGTTTCACCATTTTAACCCTGCCTCCTCCAAAATCTTTGGAACAATCCATTCAAATCCGATGGCCATCATGTGTATTCCAGCTGCATCTGTAGTTTTCCTGATTTCCTTGCAAAGCTCGCTGAAGATTTCAATGTTCATGTCTATGAAGGCTTCCTTACTTTTCTCCCTAGCCTTCCTAAGCTTTTCCTGTATCTCCTCTGGCACCACGATTCCCGGAACATGCTTCACCAGCCATTCCATCATTTTAATGCTCTTAAAGGGTGTTATACCTATCAATATCGGAATCCTTAGCCCGGCGGCTCTACACTCGCTAAGGAAATTTTTGATAACTTCAATATCGTAAAGTGAGTTGGTTTGAAGGAACTCTGCCCCAGCATTCTGCTTTCTAACAAGCTTATAAATTTCTGGTTCAAGGGGTGTCGCACAGGGGTTCGCTGAGGAGCCTATATTAAATTTGGGTGGATTATGAATCTCGTTTCCAGCTAGGTCTACACCTTCATCAACCATCTTGCTAGCCATGTAGATGAGCTGGGTTACATCTAAGTCCCAAACTCTCTTAGCTCCAGGGTTGTCCCCCATCGTTGTTGTGTCTCCTGAAAGGCATAGGATATTCTTTATGCCTAAAGCTCCAGCTGCCAAGAGATCTGAAGTTAAAGCAAGCCTATTCCTGTCTCTTGCAACCACCTGGTATACAGCTTCAATTCCAACTTTCTCCTGGATGAAATATGAAGGGATTAGGGCGTTCATGTAGGCGAAGGCTGTAGGGTTGTCGGTTACGTTAATTGCTGTGACATAGTCTTTCAAGGCTTCAGCGGCCTTAAGCACCTCGGTCAAGTCTGTCGTCTTAACAGGCTCCACCTCGCCTGTGATAACAAACTTACCCTCCTTAATCTTCTTCATTAACTCGCTGTAGGCAGGCCTCTTCCAAGGCTCCTTAACCTCGTCGATTAAGGCTGGGATAGCCTTCTTTTCCGCTACCTCCTCAAGGGAGAGCTTCCTAGGATTCTGCATGTCCCTGTAGTCCTTTGGAAGCCTAATCTTGGTGAAGAGGTCAAGCTTTCCAAGCTGTTTAAGCCTATCAAAGATTTTAACCCAGCCACAGTCGTTCACCCAGCCTCCAACCTCACATTTACCCTCGAAGAAGCCTCCACAAGGCCCATTAAGCAGAGACTTAGCGCACATAGTTACAGGACATATCCCGCCTGTTTCGCCTAATAGGCAACTTCCACAGGCGAGGCAGCGCTCTTCAAAAGTTCCGCCCTCCCTGGGTTGCATCCCATTAAAGACGGTGTCGTTTCCGGGATAGGTTTGAATCTGCGGAAAAACCTCATTTAACACTTGAACCCCAATTCCGCAGGCCAGCGAAATTATGGCATCGACGTCCTCCAGTTGGCCTGAAAGAGAGGAGTAGACAATGTGGCTATCGCAGGTTTTAGGTATGGTTGTAGCTTTCAGGTCAAAGTCTTCACCTTTAAGTTTTCCAGCTAGCTTGAGAAGGTTTGCATAGGTTTGAGCTTCTCTGAGGCCTCTAGGGGGAGTTGTGCAGCCGTCGCAGCCTACAACAAGCACCTTCCTCTTATTCTTCAAGAATTCAAGCAGCTCGTCTAGAGGCTTAGGCCTTACAACAATCATTTTCTCTCCCACCTCCAATCTTACCTACAAAATTTGAGAGAGCCTGATCTGCCTCTCCGGGATACTTCGGAGAAACAAAAGCTATTTCCACTTTTTCTCCGAGCCCAAGCTGGTCAAGCAACTTCTTAAGGATTTTAAGGTTTTCCTCGGCTCTTTTAGCTCCGGCTTCTTCAAAGTTGCAGAGTTCATGCTTGCAGGCGAGAACGAGCACGGCTTCAAAGCCCATGTTTAAGGCTTGAACTATATGGAGGGGGTCAACTCTACCAGCGCAGGGCAACTCTATGAAGCATATGTTTGACCCATCCCCTTCAGAAGGCTTAGGTGTGTATGCCCACTGACAGTAGAAGACTGCTATAGGTTTCCCGCCGACTCTAGCCTTCTCAGCTAGCTTAGCTAAAGTTTCATTCAGACTTTCATGTTCGTAACCTTCAAGGGTTATCGCAAAATTAGGGCAATGTGCTAAGCATATCCCACATCCCATACATTTCTCCTCATCTATGCTTGCTATTCCGGGAGAGCGGAGACTTGTAGCCTCATAGGGGCAGTAGTGCACGCAGTTTCCACAGCCAACACATTTAGCCTCATCTACCTTAGCTTTATTCGCACTTTTAACCACCTTCAGAAGTTCACCATTAACTCCAAGCTCGCCTAAGAGATCTTTAAGATAGTCCACTCGGAGGAAGCTTACTCGACCTCCTTCCTTAAGCCTGCAGAACTCTTCCTCACAGGGTAACACGTGAAGCCTCTCAACCACCCCGTCAGCCAACAGCCTAACATAGAAGTCTAGGGGAACCCTTCCAACACATGGAACCCTAAGGGTTGGAAGCTTTTCACCGCTTACTCTCCTAGCAATGATAGCGTCGGTGGGATTACTACCCTTACAGGCTACTACAAGGCTTTTAGAATCAGTCTTGGCACAAAGTTTCTTGGCAGCCTCAAATAGTTCCTCAAAATTATAGTAGGTGATTTCTATGGCTTCAAGAGGGCAGACTCCATAGCATAAGCCGCAAAACCTACACTTAGCCTCATCTACCTCAATTTTTCTCTCTTCGTTCAGTTGCTCAACTTTTATGGCTTCAAAAGGACATGTGTAAACACATAGGGAGCAGCGGCTGCAATCCTCTTCTTTAATGGTTAAGCCGAAGGTTAAAGCCTCAGCCATATCCTCACCCTTAGCAAAATTGTATTCCAAACTTGAAACTTCTTTTTATTTTTCTTTTATTTTTAAAGTTTGCTACTGCAAAAATTAAGCAAATGCTAGGAATTTATGTTTGTGAGCAAATGCAAAAAAATAAATATTTCTCAGCCTTTCCCCCTATGAGGGGGAAATTTTCCCATGATGGGTCAGAAGCAGAAGCCCCTAGATGAGATTTTGAGTTACCTTGAAGGCATGAAAAAAGTTGTTCTGATGGGGTGCGGTGGGTGCGCCACCATTTTCCATACGGGAGACCCAGAAGCTGTTGATAAAATGGCGGAGGAACTTTCAAAGCATGGAAAGGAAATAGTAGCAAAAATAAAGCTGCCATTCGCCGTTTTCTGCTGCTATTTACCCATGAGCTCCCAATTCCTCAAAATGCATGAGAAAGAGCTCAGAGAGGCTGATGTAATCCTAATGATGGCCTGCGGGGATGGCACCCAGGCTGTAAGAAGCTACCTCGACAATGAAATGGGGATAGTGAAACCAATATTCTCCGCCAATAACGCGCTTGGATTTGTAGGTGAAGGGCCTGCCTCTTTTGTTGAGAAATGCATGGGCTGCGGAGACTGCGTGCTTGCCGAGACGGCTGGAATATGCCCGCTAACCCAATGCTCTAAGGGCCTTCTAAACGGCCCATGCGGGGGAACAACTCCAGACGGGAAATGTGAAGTGGATCCTGAGAAGGATTGTGCTTGGCTTCAAATATACAGAAGGCTTGAGCAGATAGGTCAACTGCATAAATTTGTGGAAATCAGGAAGCCTAAAGATTGGAGTTATGCTACGAGGCCTAGAAGGCTGACTGTAGAGCCCATAAACCTCATGGAGAAGCTTAAGGAGCTTAAAGGAACCCTTGAATCGATGGGGGTGTAAAGATTGGAAGAGAAAATATATAGTAACCTCATGAGGGAGCTTAAGGCTGGAAAATTTGTGTTCACAGGAGAACTTGAACCCGGTAAGGAAGGTAGTATTGAGAGTACCCTAGAGGCTGCTCGAAACCTTAAAGGCCACGTGGTCGCATGCAACGTTACGGATAACCCTCAAAGTTTCGGCTGCGTTAACAGCCTAGCGGCAGCCTATGTCATTCAAACCCAGACAGGAATGGAATGCATTTGCCAGCTTCGATGCTCCGACAAAAACAGGTTAGCTCTACTTTCAGACGTTTTGGGTGCGGGTCTCCTCGGAATAAAGAATATCCTCGCCATAACAGGTGACTACGTGTCGCTGGGAGACAGTCCGGACGTGAAGCCTGTTTACGACTTGGATTCCACCCTCCTAACGCAGATGATAAGAAAGATAGTAGATGAAGGTAGAGATTGGAGAGGCAACGAGATAAGAAATCCTCCTAAGCTCCATGTGGGGGTTGCGGCGAATCCGGGATCCGCCTTCTTGGACATGGAAGTCTACAAGCTTAAGCGTAAGGTCTTAGCTGGAGCAGAATTCGTGCAAACCCAAGTCGTATTCCTACCAGAGGTGGTCGACAGATTCTTTAAGGAAGTAAAGGATAAGGGAGTTGAGATCCCGATTCTTATTGGAATCTTCCCAGCGAAAAGCTATGCTGAAGCTAAATTCTTCCATGAGCAGGTGTCAGGTGTCACGGTTCCAGAGGACCTCCTAAAGAAGCTTAAGGAAGCTAAAGAGATAAAGGATAAAGAGAAAAGGAAGGAGCGTATCGACCAAATAAACATAGAGTATTTCACAGGCTTCTTAGAGCATCTAAAGGGCACTCCAGCAGCGGGCTGCCATATAATGGCAGTAGGCTACCCCGAAATAATCCCAGAACTAAAAAAAGTTATAAGTTAAATCTCTTTTCCCTTTTTTCGGCTACGAGATTCCAAGCGTCTTCAGGTGAATTTTGTAGGGGCCAAGTTTTCCTCCAAAGTTTGCTGCTGAAATCTTTATTATTCCCGGGATTTGCATGGCTGCTTCTATTCCAACTTTCATAGCCTCCCTAACCGCTTTTAGAGTGAGCCCGTTGATGACTATTTCGTAGATGCTGTTCACGTTTTTAGGCACCAATGTTTCCTTTACCACTTCCTTTAAGACTGGGCAGTAAAGATGGTTGGTTGAAGCTGGAAGCTTATATCTCATCGAGCCAACTTTAGAGCCTGAACGGCATATCCCGCCTGGGAAGGGCAAAACAACTTCTTTAACATGTCTTATGGCTTCAACAGCCTTTTCCGCAGCCTCTAGGCCAGCCTTTTGGTTTTCAGCGAGAATCAGAAAGTTTCCTCCAGCAACTCCAAGTTTAACCCCAAACCTATGTTCAACAATAAATTCTCCCTCCATCACAGGTATTCTCCAAACGGTTCTATCGCCAATTTTATCTTTCTTCTGGAAACCATCTCCAAAATAGCGTAAGCTTCCACCAATTTTCAGCCTCTTTACAGCCCTATCGCCCAGGCCGTCGAAGGCAGCTGTAGTTGGACAAGTGAGGATGCATTGCCCAACCCTCCTAATTAACTGGTCTTTAAGGCCAAAGCCAGTATTATGGTATATATGGATATATACGCCTGGCCTTCCATCAGGAGTTTGCTCGGGCGGAACGGTTCCTTCGATGCCAGCCTCAGCTGGAGACATGATGATGGAGACGGCGAAGCCTGTGGCTGCTCTAGCCGAGGTTAAAGCCCATTTCTCGTTTTCAGCTGTTATGAGGATGCGGCTTACCCACATGGGGAAAGCTTCAGCAAAAGTGTCCTCAATCTCAACGCCCAAAGGCTTCAACCTCCACGCTTAAGAGCTAAGCTTCATCTAACTATTTCGCTTTTAAACTTAAAATTTTCCCATATCATTTTTGCTTAAGTAAAAAGGTCTTAGCCTTGAGGATAAAAATTAAAAGTCTAACCCCAAATACTTAGGACAAGTGAAGGGAAGACTGATGATGGAGGTTAACCAAGTATGGCGGTGAAAATAGGCTTCATTAAGCTTGGAAACATTGGTGTGGCCCCCCTCATCGAGCTTGCCTTAGATGAGAGGGCTGAGAGGGAAGACATTGAGGTGAGAGTTTTCGGCTCCGGGGCTAAGCTTACACCTGAGGAGGCTGAAGACCTGGCTGAGAAACTTATAGCCTATAAGCCTGACCTAGCCGTAGCCGTAAGCCCCAACGCGGCTTTACCCGGCCCGAAGAGGGTTAGGGAGAAGGTTAGCGAAGCCGGTATCCCCCTAATCTCAATTACCGACGCTCCGGGTAAGAAAGCTGTTAAGGATATTGAGGAGAAGGGTTTCGGCTACATTATTGTTGAAGGAGACGCCATGATTGGAGCTAGGAGGGAGTTCTTAGACCCTGTGGAAATGCTTCTCTTCAACGCTGAAATCATCAAAGTTCTGGCGGTTGCAGGCGTTTTCAACGTGCTTCAAGAAGCCTTCGCCAAGGTGGTTGACGCCTTAAAGAGGGGTGAGAAGCCTGAGCTTCCAAGGATAGTTGTAACGGCTGAGGTGGCGGCTAAGGCTGCAGGCTTCACCAATCCTTACGCTCAGGTTAAGGCTATGGCTGCCTATGAAATCCTGAGGAAGATAGCTGAAATGAACGTGGAAGGCTGCTTCAAAATCCAGGAGAGGGAGCGCTATGTGCCTCTGGTGGCTGCGGCTCACGAGGCTTTAAGGGCTGCAGCCCAGCTCGCGGATGAGGCTAGGGAGATCGAGAAGGGCTTAGACACGGTGCTTAGGAGGCCTCACGACAAGGAGGGCAGAATCCTCCAAAAGCGGAAGCTCCTAGAGAAGCCTACAGCCCAATAGGTTGAACCACGGGGAGGGTTAGGCTTGAAATTTATCCTGGTAACTGGGACCAGCATGGCCCAAGCCCAGGGGAAGGAGCATGGTAAAACCTCGGCTAAATATAAGGAGGCTGCAGCCATATGCGAGCTGGCTGAGGAAGACATGGCTAAGCTTAACGTTAAGCCTGGAGACCCTGTGAGGGTTAAATCGGCTTACGGCAGCGTGGTGGTGAGGGCGGTTAAGGCTAGGGAGCCAACGCCGGGGGTAGCCTTTATACCCTCCGGGCCTTGGGCTAACGCTGTTACCTCCCCTGAAACCGGAGGCTCAGGAATTCCGAGCTATAAAAGTTTGGAGGTTGAGATTGAGCCAGCCCCCGGAGAGCAGATCTTAGACCTACCCGACCTCTTAAGGCAGACCGTAGGCGTGAAGAGGTGAAGCCCGATGCCTGTTGTTAGGGGTGTGGTTTGCACCTTCTGCGGCTGCGTTTGCGACGACCTAGAGGCTACGGTGGAGGACGGCCAGGTTAAAGACGTAAAATATGCTTGCGCCATAGGCCGGGAGAAAATGTTAAACTGCGTTAGGGAGAGGGACCCCCGAATCCTAGTGCGTAAAAACGGGGAGCTTAGGGAGGCGAGCCTAGAGGAGGCCTTAAACAGGGCTGCTGAAATACTGGCTAATGCTAAGTATCCTCTGCTGTATGGCTGGAGTAACACGGGCTGTGAGGCTGTTAAGCTTGGGGTTGAACTGGCTGAGGAGCTTGGAGGCGTAATAGACAATACTGCATGCGTCTGCCATGGGCCTGGCTTGGAAGCTGTGCATGAGGTTGGAGTGGTGGAGGGAACCCTTGGGCAGGCCCGCCATCGAGCCGACCTCATAGTTTATTGGGGCTGCAACCCAAGCCAGGCTCACATGCGCCACATGGCGCGTTATACGGTTATGAGTAAGGGGCTTTTCAGGGATGGGCGTAAAGACAGGAAGCTGGTAGTGGTGGATGTTAGGAAAACCATGACGGCTAGGCTTGCCGACATCTTCATTCAGGTTGAACCAGGCGGAGACTACGAGCTTCTCCAAGCCCTACGAATGGCCATTCGAGACGAGGAGATTGAAGCTGAGAAGGTGGCTGGAGTTCCGGTGGAGCAGATTGAGGAGCTGGCAGACCTTATGGTGGGCTGCCAGTTCGGCTTCCTATTCTTTGGGTTAGGGTTAACCCAGTCCAGCGCGAAAAACGAGAATGTAGCTGCGGCCATCGAGCTTATCCGAGACCTCAACTTCAAGACGAAGTGGCTTATCATCCCCATGAGAGGCCACCACAATGTGACTGGGGCTAACAAGGTCCTCCTATGGGAGACGGGCTACCCCTTCGCCGTAGACTTCAGCCACGGCTACCCAAGATATAATCCAGGCGAAACCACAGCCGCCGACCTCCTAGCAAGAGGCGAGGTGGATGCAGCCCTCATAGTGGCTTCAGACCCCGTAGCCCACATGCCGGCCGCAATTGCCAAAATTTTCGCAGAAATTCCCGTGGTGGTGGTTGACCCTCTGATGACGGCTACGGCCTTAATGGCTGATGTCCGCATTCCCACGGCTTTCACAGGGGTTGAAGCTGAGGGAACCCTTTACAGGATGGATGGGGTTCCCCTTATAGCTAAAAAGCTGGTTGAGCCTCCCGAGGGCATCCTGCCCGATAAGGTTCTCCTCCAAAAGCTTTTAGAGAAGGTTAGAAGGCTTAGGGGGAGGTGAAGGTTTTGGCTGAACTCCTAATTAAGAATGGCATAGTCTATGACCCCATTAACGGGGTTGAAGGCGAGCAGATGGATATAGCCGTGAGGGACGGCGTAATAGTTGAGGAGGTAGGCTCCCAGGCTCAGGTTATAGACGCCTCTGGCATGCTTGTCCTCCCAGGCGGGGTGGACATTCACTCCCATATAGCCGGTTCAAAGGTTAATGCTGGGAGGCTGCTCCGCCCAGAGGACCATTACCGCGACGTAGAGCCTAAAACCCCCTATACGCGCAGCGGGGTAGGCCACACGGTTCCAAGCACCTTCACAATTGGTTACCGTTACGCTAGGATGGGTTATACAACGGTTTTCGAGCCTGCAACCCCCTGCCTTAAAACTAAGCATACCCATGAGGAGTTAGACGACATACCCATACTTGACAAGGCCTGCTTCCCCCTCTTCGGAAGCGACCTCATGTTGCTCGAATACCTCAGGGAAGGAAAAATCGAGGAGGCTGCGGGCTATGTGGCTTGGATGATGGAGGCTGTAAAGGGCTATGCCATTAAAATCGTTAACCCTGGAGGGCTTGAAGCCTGGAGTTGGGGTAAAAACCTTGAAAGCATCGACGACCCCGTGCCTGGCATCGGCATAACCCCGAGGGAAATCCTTCGAGGGCTGTGTAAGGTTAACAAGATGCTTAAGCTCCCCCATGCCATTCATGTGCACCCCAACGGGCTTGGGAGGCCCGGCAATTATAAGATAACCATTGAAACCATGGATTGCGTAGCCGACCTATATGAGGGAGGTAAACCCATCATCCACATAACCCATGTGCAGTTTACTGGTTATGGAGGCCACAGCTGGGTAAACCTTAGTTCGAAGGCTCCTGAAATCGCTAAATACGTTAACGCCCACCCCCATGTGAGTGTGGACCTAGGCCAGGTGATCTTTGGAGAAGCTACCACCATGACGGCTGACGGCCCCTTCCAGTTCATCCTCCACCAGCTAACCGGGAACAAGTGGATTAACGCCGACGTGGAGGTGGAGACTGGAGCCGGCGTAGTCCCATACGTTTACAGGCGTTCAAACTATGTGAATGCTGTTCAATGGGCTATAGGGCTGGAGCTAGCCTTAGAAGTAAAAGACCCGTGGAGGGTTTTCCTAACCACAGATCACCCCAATGCAGGGCCCTTCACCGAATATCCGCGCGTCATAGCTTGGCTTATGAGCAGGGAGGCAAGGGAGAAAGTAGTCTCCAAGCTTCCGAGGTCTGCTAGGAGGAGAATCAACATTGAAACCGTCGACCGCGAATATACCTGGACGGAGATAGCCATTATTACTAGGGCTGGAACCGCCCGCTCCCTAGGCCTCAAAAACAAGGGCCACCTAGGCGTTGGAGCCGACGCAGACATAGCTGTTTACCCGATAAACCCAAGGGAGGTTGACCCAGCCAAAGACTATAAGGCTGTTAGAAGGGCCTTCCGCCATGCTAGGTGGGTGGTGAAGGAAGGCGAGCTGGTGGTTAGCGAAGGCCGGGTGGTGGCTTCCCCGAGGGGGAGAACCTACTGGGTTAAGCCCAGCATTGCCGAGGATGCCTTGAAGACGGCTGAAGAGGAGATTAGGTCCAAGTTTAAACGCTACTACACGGTGGAGTTTGAAAACTATTCTGTTCCGGAGGGCTTCCTAGCCCGGCCTGTCATGCTTAAAGCGGAGGGAGGCTAAATGGCGAAAATAACCCTGAAGCTTAAGAGGAGTCCCAAGGTTCCGGTTTTCGCCGAGCAGTTAACCGTTCAAACCCTAGCCGGGAAAAAGCCTGAGGAAATCGAGAGGCTGCCTCTGCTTGAAGGGGGATTCCAAACCGAGGTGGGCGACTTCTTTGAGGTGGAGGTTTCCGGCAGCCCCTCAAAGCCCGAGGAAACTGAGGTGGAAATCCTAGGCGACCTCTCAAAATTCCGCTATGTAGGGAAGGAGATGAAGGCTGGCAGCCTAACCATTGAGGGTGGAGGAGGCTTCTACGTTGGGGAGCAGATGTCAGGTGGAACCCTGAAAGTTAAGGGGCCCGTGCTAGGCTGGGCTGGCTCAGCGATGAAAGGAGGCCTCCTAGAAATCTTCGGCCATGGGGGAGACTACCTCGCCGCACCCTACCGAGGTGAGCCTACCGGCATGACAGGCGGAATGATAGTGGTTCACGGCGATGTGGGTAGGAATGCAGGCTTCAGGATGGCTGGTGGAGCCATACGTATTGAGGGTTCGGCTGGAGAATTCCTAGGCCATGGGATGCTTGGAGGCGAAATATATGTGGCTGGGGGCTGCGGGCCTAGGCTTGGAGCCGAAATGAAGGGCGGCAGAATCGTGGTGATGGGGAAGGTTGCAGCGGTTATGCCCACCTTCACCTACAGCGAAATCAGGGAGAAAGCCAAGTTTGCAGGTGAGAAGCTTAAGGCCGCCTTCTACGTTTACACCGGAGACGTTTTAGAGCAGGGTTCGGGCAGGATTTTCATAGCCCGCTGCCCCAATAGAGAGTTAAACCCTGAGGGTGAAATATTTCCAGACCCAAAGCTGAGCGTAAACCTTCAGGCGGTCCCCCTAGTTGAGGAGGCGGCGGGAAACCCTGAAGCCTACGGAGCAAAAGTGCATAAGATTGCAGGTGCGACGGTCCTAGATTTGGGGGTGGAGGTTAAGCCTTCCGGGAAGGCTGGCGAACTAGCCACCAAAATATGTCTAGCCAACATGGTTGAGGTTTCAGTTGAGGAGAGGGATTTAGGCGGAGGCTTAAGGCTTCCCGTTCTAACCGAGAAGATCACCGGCCATCCGGCCTTAGCCACCCTAGGCTCCCAGTTTGCAGGGTGGGCTATCAACGTGGAAGGATACTTCGCCATGGGCTCCGGCCCAGCTCGGGCTTTATCCCTCCAACCCAAGAAAATCTATGAGAAGCTCTGCTACCGTGACCCCGGAGATAAGGCGGTTCTCTTCGTTGAGGCTGATAGGCTTCCAACCGAGCAGGCTGTGAAATATATTGCTGAAAGCTGCGGGGTTACTCCTGAAAACCTATACCTAGCCGTGGCTTCAACCTCAAGCCCCGTTGGCTCCTACCAAATCGCGGGAAGAGTGGTTGAAACAGGAATTCACAAGCTTTCAGAACTAGGCTTCCTTCCCAACAAGATTGTGGCGGGCTGGGGTTCAGCCCCCGTAGCCCCCGTTCACCCTGAAAGCGAAGTCGCCATGGGCATCACCAACGACATGATTCTCTACGGCGGCGAAGTATACCTGGAAGTTGAATGTCGAAGCGACGATGAAATCGTAGACATCATAGAGTTGGCGCCCTCCTGCGCTTCACCCGACTACGGTAAGCCCTTCTACGAAATCTTTGTGGAAGCTGGAAAAGACTTTTACAAGATAGATCCAGGCCTCTTCGCTCCAGCTAAGATTACCATAACTAGCAGGCGGACGGGTAAAACCTATTCAGCTGGATACGTGAACCCTGAGATTCTTAAGCGCTCTATCGCCCTGATTCCCAAGTAGGCTTTAAAATCTCCCCTTCAACATTTTTAAGGCTAACTCCACAGCCTCCCTAGGGGTTTCAGCCGGAATTACCTTAACCAGCTTTCTGTCGTCTAGGTATTCGCCTGCAAACCTGTCGGCGAAGCCTCCGCTACCCTTTAAGGCTATGATGGGCTTTTCCTTGAAGTAGGCTACCATGGCTTCGATGGCTGTTCCAGCTCCCCCACCCACAATTATCACCGCGTCAGCCGTGTAGGCTGTGGCGAAATTCCTCGCCCACCCTATCCCCGTAGCCACCACCACATCGCAGTATGGATTGGCATGGTAGGTGTCTTCTTGGGGGAGAATGGCTACTACCAGCCCTCCGGCTTCATGGGCCCCCTTACTTGAAGCCTCCATAACTCCGCCTAGGCCCCCAGTTATGAGGACGGCGCCTCTAAGGGCTATCTCCCTCCCAACCTGATAGGCTAGTTCACACTCCTTCTCGTTGCAGTGCTCTTCTGAGGAGCCTGCTACCAGGATTTGCGGCTTCCTCGCCAAGTCTCCTCCCCCTTAAAGGTAAGAAAATGTTAAGGCTTCCACGGGTTTAAGGATTAATGTTTAAGGGCTGATAGAGGTGTTCGACGAAGAGGAGTTAGAAAAGCTTAGACTCGCCGGGAAAATCGCCTCAAAGGTTAGGCGGTGGGTTGTGGGGGAGGTTAAACCTGGAATCAGCGTTTTAAGCCTCTGCGAAAAAGTTGAAGAGGAGATTAGGAGGCTTGGAGGCCAGCCTGCCTTCCCCTGCAACGTAGACATTAATGAGGTTGGAGCCCACTACACGGCTTCCCCAGCTGAAACCCTAACAATCCCTGAAGGAGCCCTAGTCAAAGTCGACCTTGGAGTTCACATAGACGGCTACATCGCTGACACCGCGGTTTCCGTCTGCCTGTCTCCCGAATATGAGCTGTTGAAGGAGGCGGCGGAGCAGGCCCTAGACAACGCTATTGAGGCTATTCGTCCCGGAGTAAAGGCTTCTGAGGTGGGCTTCGTCGTTCAGCGAACCATAGAGGCTATGGGGCTTAAGCCTATTAGGAATCTTACGGGCCACGGGATAGGCCGCTACCTCATCCACACTGGGAAGCATATCCCCAACGTGGCTTCCATTGACGGAATGAGGTTGGAGGCTGGGGAGCTCTACGCTGTTGAGCCTTTCGTAACGCTTAGGGATGCAGCTGGAGAGGTGGTTAGCGGCCCCTGCGGAAACATTTACAGGGTTTCAAAACGTAAGGTTCCGAAGAAGGAGCCTGCGAAAACGGTTATGAGCCAGATCCTGGAGAGATTTAAAACCTTGCCTTTTAGCCCCCGCTGGCTTAAGGGAGACTCCTTAAAGGTTATGGAGGGCTTCCAGCAGCTTATCCGGGAAAGACATGTCTCCTGCTATCCGACACTTATAGAGGCATCGGGTAAACCCATAGCGCAGGCTGAGCACACCATTCTGATTTTAAAAGATGGAGTCGAAGTTTTAACGCTTTAGAAGGAGCGTTTCTTCTTTTTTCTCGGGGGCTCCTCCGGGGAGATAGCCTCAATAAACATTTCGCCGTCGCAGTTTGGACATTTCCCCTCCCTTTTAGGAATATAGTCTCCACGCCTAAACTCTCGAATATTTCTCACATCGCACTTTTCACATTTAAGCACCGTTAAGACACGTTGGTAGGGTGAAGGTGGAGGCTGACTTAAAAGCCTCATGAAAACCAGGAGAATAAGCACTAAGCCAAGTAGGCCGAGAAGCGTGGAGAAAATTCTTTCGCTGCCTTCAGCTTCGACACCCATAAAGTTTCCAGCCATGAAGGCTAGGAGGAGAATTAGGATTAGTAGGAAGAGCAGGCCTAGGTTCGGCCTAGGGCTAAAAGCCATCAGCCCATTCCTCCCTTTACTGGGCTATGCCTATGGTGTTTCCTATCCCGGCAACAATTACTAGGTCGCCCTCCCTAGTTTTCTCTCTGATAATCCGCTTAACCGTTTCTATAGCCCTGTTCACGCCTTCATAGATTTCCTTTTTCATGGGTGCGATGGCTTCCCGAAGCGACTCCTTAATGATGACCGCGTATAATGGTATCTTATGCTTGTGGGCAACCTCCTCAATGCGGAATTTCTCCGTTCCAATACCACCTATGGCTGCGCCAACCCCGTCGGCCACGCCGCCAGTGTCTTCACCCTCAAATTTTTGGGCTGCATCCACCATAACTATGATGGATGGACGGTAGCCATAGGTGTCAATAAGCTTTTCTATGGCTTCACCCGGCTTTCCAACGTTTCCGCCAGGCCCCTCAGCCTTCAAAACTATTACCTTTCTACCCTCAATTTCGATTTCCCCGTAAACCATGTCCTTCTCGATTTTCTTGGTTTCCTTTCCGGATAAAAGTTTACAGGCTAGGAGGGGGCCTGCACCATCGCCTATAGGCTGGCCTTCAGCAAAGGCTTTTACAGCTCCATCGTAGGCGTAGGCTATATCCATGATCATGGGGAGAATCATGTGGAGCTGCGCGGTTATAATGTAGGCGTTTGTCCGCTTCCCAAGCAGGTAGTAGTGGCGGACAATCCGGTAAATGAGGTTAAGGTCTAAGGCAGCCTCCAAAAGGTTTTCCAAATTGTTGATTTCGGTTTCCCCAGCCTTTGGAGCAATCCTTCTCACAGCGTCTTTCATGCTTAGGTCTCTAACGTCTAGGAGGT
>CAZAJK010000012.1:0-14663 GCA_964485425.1 uncultured Candidatus Bathyarchaeia archaeon
GAGCATGCCTCCTCTAGAAGGCCTCTCCCAGATTTCTCGGCTAGAAATTTTAGCAGGCGGTGGGAAACCTCCTCAACCCTCAAAGCTTAATCCCCAACGAGAAATAATGTTTTCAATGGTAGGGCTATAAGTCTTTAAAGATTTCCTCACTTATTATTCCGGCCTCCACAAGTTTAAGCACGGCGTTTACGCTCGCTTCTCCGCGGAGCCGCCCCATATGCTCGGAGATTCTCTCCCATCGAAGCCTGGTTGAGCCGCTCTTAGACGTATAGTTAGCTCCAATAACCTCCGAAGCCTTGACGAAAACCACCTCCCTAACCTGTTTAAGCGTAACCTTGTCCACGGCCTCAACGTATATGGTGCCCCTACCCTCTTCACCCGCCCTCTCAGGGAAAACCGTCTCATCAGCCAAATATTCTTCAGGGATAAAAGACCTACAGCAGCTTAGGATTAGGAATTTCCTGAAGGCTTGAAGCGTGCAGGGTAAGTCTACCTGAACCGTCTCCCAACACCATGAAAAATATCTTGGGAGGGGAAGTTTAAGGGTTGCTCAGCCGGTAAAGGTTTATGTGCTGCTCAACTAACCTTAAAACCGCTTGAAGAGGACGGATAGGCCTTGGAGGCCGGCGGACCTGAAAGAGAGGAAATGATTGTAACTCCATGGCGGGTTGAAGGCAAAATAGACTATGATAAGCTTATCCGCCAGTTTGGAACCCAACCCATCAGCCAAGAACTCTTAGAGAAATTTAGGAGGCATACCGGAACCCTCCACTACCAGCTTAGGAGGAGAATTTTCTTCTCCCACCGAGACCTAGACTGGATTTTCGCCAAATATGAGGCTGGGGAAAAATTTGTGCTATACACTGGTAGGGGGCCGTCTGGGCCTGTTCACCTAGGCCACATCGTCCCCTGGATTTTCACCCTACACCTGCAAAAAGCCTTCAAGGCTAAACTTTACTTCCAGCTCACCGACGACGAAAAATATCTTTACCATGAAAACTACAGCCTTGAGTATACGGGTAGGATGGCTTACGAGAACGCGTTAGACCTGGCGGCTTTAGGCTTCGACCCCAAGCTTACAAGGATCATCATCGACGTAGCCCACATAGACGCCTTATATCACCTAGCTGTTCAAGTTGCCAAGCACCTCACGGGTTCAACCATTAAAGCGGTATTCGGCCTCCAAGACAGCGACAACATAGGTTTAACCTTTTTCCCTGCGGTTCAGGCAGCTCCATGCTTTATCGAATCCGTTATTCAGGGTAGAAATGTCCCCTGCCTAATTCCGGCAGCCATAGATCAGGACCCATACTGGAGGATAACCCGCGACGTAGCGCCCAAATTGGGCTTCTATAAGCCTGCTCAAATCCACAGCCGTTTCATGCCGGGCTTAGGGAGGGGCGGTAAAATGTCAGCCTCCCAGCCTGAAACCTGTATTTTCCTAACGGACTCTCCTGAGCAGGCTAGGAGGAAAATTATGAACGCTTTTACGGGGGGTCAGCCTACCGCTGAGGAGCAGCGGAGGCTTGGGGGGAACCCCGAAGTCTGCAGCGTCTATCAGTATTATGCCTTCCTTTTCGAGGAGGATGATGGAAAGCTTAGGGCTATCTGGGATGACTGCCGCGGTGGAAAAGTGCTCTGCGGTGAGTGTAAGCAGAAGCTTGCTGAGCGTGTAGCCAGATTCCTCGAACAGCATCAGGAGCGAAGAGAGCGTGTAAAAGATAGGCTTGAGGAGTTTCTGCTTTCAGAGGAGGAGCGGAGGCTTATTTCTTCGAGGGCTCTCCCCCGCCTTTAATCTTCCCCTCTTCGTCGATTTCTCCAGCCCTAATTCGGCTGGCCGAGATAGGCTTACCATCCTCGGCGAGAACCTTCTCGAAAACCACCACCTCCAAGGGTTTAAGCCCTCTTTTAGCCCGCTCCTCATTCACAGCCTCACCCAGCTTCCGATTTTCCACGCTAACTAGGAGGCCGTCCATTTCAGGGTCTTCAACAGCTGTTCCAAGCCTATCATCAATAATTTCGAATTCAACTCGCCGAAGAAACCCTTCATCTCTAAGGAATTCTTCAAGCCTCCTCCTCCGTTCTTCAAGCGGGGTGACAGGTCTCCCCTTAAGCTGGGCTGCCAGCCTATCGGTGGAAAGGCCTAAGACAACCCGGTCTGCTAGTTGAAAGGCAAGTTTCAATACGTGCTTATGGCCTCTGTGGAGGAGGTCGAAGGTCCCTCCAAGCCCCAGCCTTTTAAACTTCCTCTTAGCCATTTACCCTTTCAAAGCATCGTTGTTTTGAAATTTAAGAATGATGGGTGGAGGCCTCATCAGCCTCCAGGGGCAGCCCGGGAAGCTTCTCCTTAATTCTCTGCTCGGCGAGGACGCTGGCAGCCTTAAGAATTTCCTCAGCCTCCTGACTCGTAGGCTTAAAGGAGAGTCCTGTTTCCCCCGGAATTTCGCCGAACTCGTCGAGCAGGCTTCCAAGCGACTTATCAACCCTACCGAGCTCGTAGGAAACCTCGGGGAAAACGTTTTCAAGCTTACCTTTCAACGACTTAACCAGCTTGGCCACTGAGGGCATAACTGAGGCTAGGTCTCCAAATTCGCGGATGGTTTCCAGGCGGAGGGCTGCCTGCTCTATGGCTAGCTGGCTGCCAACCACCAGTCTAACCATCTTTCTAATCTCCGAGCACTCATTAGCGTAAATTCTAGCTCGAGCCTCATCCCCAGCCGAATAAGCATCCATGCATTTCTCTAAATATTCCCTATCCCTCCGCTCAAGCTTTTCAGCAAATTCTCCGAGTTTCTCCCGGATCGAGTTAAGCCTGTAAATAGACTCTTCAAGTTTACGGCGCACAGGCTTCCTCTTAAAAAACTCGGAAAATTTCCCGCTTAGCCTACTAGGTAGAGGCTCCGCTTTATCCCAGCCCTTAACGGGTTTCAAAAGACTTCAGCCTCCCGAAGGAGGAAACTCCTGAAAACCAAATAAGGGTTAAAAGATTCCCAGCAGTTTCCCAGCCAAGTTTAAGGTCGGATAGGCGTCGACTCCCTACCAAAAACAAGTTAAAGACCGTCGAAAGAGCCTGGAAAACTTAAAAGGTTTATGATTAGCCTTCAAACTTTTCGGCGCTAGGGCAAAGCCGCCTGATAGGGCAGCTTCCACACTTCGGCTTCCGGGCAAGACAGTAATATTTGCCTAGGTTTAAGAGGAGCAGGTGGCCTTCAGCCCTAAACTCTGCTGGAATAAGCCTCTCATAGGCTTCTCGAACCCCCTCATAGGTTCGAGCGTCGGAAATGCCAAGCCTTTTAGCTAGGGTGAAGAGATGGGTGTCAACGGGCACAACCGGCGCACCCTTCCCAAAGGCTAAAACCACGTCAGCCGTCTTAGACCCCACCCCTGGAAGGCTGGTCAGGAAAGCCCTAGCCTCCTCAACTCCGCCTTCCAAAACCTTTGATAGGTCGCCGCCCAGCTCCTCCAGGATTCGCCTTGAAGCCTCCTTTATACGCTTAGCCTTAATATTGGCCAAACCTGAACACTTGATGTGCTGCGCTATCTCGCCTTCCGCTAGGGAGGCTAAAACCTTAGGTGTAAGCTCACCGACAGCCGCTTTAAGCCTTTCAAAGGCTCTCCTACTATTAACATCTGAGGTGTTTTGGCTCAAAATGGTGGCCACCAGAAGCTCGAAGGGGTCTTCAAGCTCATGCTTCATGGGGCCGAAAACTTCCCTCAGAATCTCTAAAATTTTAGCCATCCATTTGCGTTGGCGGTTGAGGCTTGAAGCCTTCAAGGCTTAGGCTCCAAGTTTTACCGTTATTAGGGACAAGCTACTTATGGTTTTTGAAGCCTTGAGCCAGCCGCAAATAACCGTGAAAAGCATAACGTTGGAGGGTAGAACCTACACAGGCTACCTCATGGAAATGGAAAACGCCGTTTTAGGGTTTTTCTATGAGGGGGAGGCCATGAGGCTCGGAACCCTAGCCATAGCCATCCCAACCCCCCAACCTTTAACCCGAACCACCTCCACCATCCTCCTAGGCCACAAAAACGTTAACACAGCCAGAATAGTCGCCGAATACCTGGCAGCCAAGAAAAATAAGATCTCTCTGGCTTCCATTTACCTTAAGGAGGCTGACCTCGCCTGTGAGAAAGGCCTGTTGACGCTTGTGAAAAACATGCTCTGATTGGGGTTTTAAGGCTGGTTTGGCCTTTTAAACCCTCCAATTTTTTGGATGTTCTAGCGGCGAAAACTTTATTTGGAATACGAATCTGTATCCCATAGTTGGCTGGCTTTGACTGAAAATCTGAAATCCTTAAATAGCCTTCAAAATTGGATAAAAAGCCTGTATAACGACCCAATAGCAAAAATCTTGATAAATAACAGCAATTTAACGAAAACACAGCTAGAAACGCTTTTAATCGACGTGGGAAGCAACCATTTATCCGATAAAAGACTAAAAATTGAGGAAAAAGCAAAACTCAGGCTAAAAGGCGAAATAAGCAAAGGAGCCTTCAACAGGATTTTGAGGCAGGCTCGAAGAAACATTATACGATCCATTTACACGTTAATTTTACTTCAATACGTAGGTTTAATCGAGCTCAGCACCATTAAGAAATACCTCGAATTGTCAGAAAAGCTAAAGGACTATCTTGAAGCCTTAAAAAGCCGAGAAATCGAAGCCACCACCCTAGAAGCCTTAAAAGAAGAATTGAAAAGTTTATTGAGTGAGCTGGCTGAGCCTAGAAGGCTTAAGGGTTCAATGTGATATCACAGTGATGTGATATCACGTAATACGCTGTGACCTATCACGTGATAAGTCGTCATCAGCCATTAAAGAGCAAAATAAGGAAGGAGAAGGCCTTTCTTCGAAAAATAGGGTAAACTCTCCTTTCAGCCTTCTGTGACATCATATGTCACGACATCACAAGATTTAAATTCTAAAAAGAGGAAGAATAAAGTGTTTCGCGTGGTTAGGAAGGCTCTTTGGGTGTATCTGGCTGTGATTTGTGACCTGCCTGTGATATGTCACATTGTGATGTGTGACATCACCTGTGAGGGGGTATAAGTTTTGGATAGCCTGCTAGTTTTGCTTTCACTCTCCTTCTCCGCTGCCGCCATACTTTTAACAGCCTACATCGCCTACCGCCTCAAGCAACGGAATAAATTAGACCTTTCAGGTTTCAATAGCCTGCTCGAAGCTTCAACCGCCCATATAATGGGTTTGCTCCGCAGGCTTGAAAGCCGCGTTGGGGAGAATCAGAGCAGGCTTGAAGCTTTAACCGCCGAGGCCAGCGGTTTTAAGAGCGAAATTAGGCAGCGGGCAGAGGAGATCCGCTCAATTAATGAGAGTCTCAAGCCTCTTATGGCGGTTCATATTAAGCTCTCCCAGGGGTTTAGGGAGCTTCACAGTAAAGTTTCTAGCCTTGAAGCTAGGCTTGCGCGGCTTGAGGAGGCCGTTAGGGCTAGGAGGCGTGAGGCTGCTCTAAGGGTTTCACCTAGGCCTCAACCTCTCAAAATTACTTCTGAAAGGGAGGTTTCCTTTGCAAATTTAACCCCCACCGAGATGGAGGTTTTAAGGCTGCTTTACATGAGCGGGCCGAAAACCGCCTCAGAGATTAGGGAGGTCATAGGTCGAACTAGGGAACACACGGCAAGGCTGATGAAGAAGCTTTACCTTGAAGGCTATGTTGAGAGGGACTCCAACACCATTCCCTACACTTATAGGCTCAGCGACAAGATAAGGCGAAGCTTCGAATTTTCTGTTCGAAGATCGGAGGGTTAGGGTCGCTGGCTAGCCGCCACATCTGCTCGAAGCCTATATCGGAGCATGTTTGGAGGCCCCTCCCTCAGGAGTAGTCCACGTTCATGGTAGCGGCTTAGGTATGTTGAAACCGTGCTTAAACTTATGGGCTCCCTGTATTTCTCCTCATAGGCTATTTGAAGCTCCACGGAGGAAAACCAGCTTAAAGGAAACTTTTCCTTGATTAGGTCGAGCAGCCTTTCAAACTTCGATTTGGAGGGCTGTTCAACCATTTCTGGGGCTTTGAAAACCTCGACCTCTGTTGGGCCTGAAAGCATTTCCACCAGGTCGATAAACTGGGCTACCTTCTGCCTGTTGATTGGAGGGTTAAGTGTAAAAGAGTATTTGTTGCCGTAGGTGTCTTCAACTTCCACCTTGATTTTTTTAATGCCCAACCCGGTTAGCCATAATATGTTTCTTCACAAGGCTATAAATGGTTTGTGAAGGTGAAGTGAAACCTTAAAATTGACGGAAAAAGCCGAATAAAGCCATTTTGCAGGCCTTTATCCATTTTACAGCTTAACAGGGGAGAAGAAGCCAAAATGTGCTCGATTCGCCGTTTCTTTACTTCTCCAGTGGAAATGGAGGGGTTACACGCCATTTACCTGTGAACAGGCCTTTATTCAGATTTTCATTTTTAGAGAAGCCCGACCCCTCTGTTTCCACTGGAGATTTTCTTCAAGAAGACTGTTCAAGATGCGAAATTTAGAACAGTTGAAAAATGCTACAGAAAAATTGTCTATTCGCCTTATAAGTGAAGATTCGAAGTAAACTGGGAGACCATTATTTTGTTTCATAGATTTTAAAGAAAAATCTGAGACCAGCAAATTTCCAGTGGAAGATTGGGGGTCGGCCTCTTTGCCAACGCGAGGCGTAGAAGCTCGAAGCAATGATAGCCTTGATTCACTGTTTAACCGTTTTATCGGTGATTCTCAAATCTTCATTAACCGAGACGTTTTAAGCCACGACTTTGTTCCTGACGAGCTTCCGCATAGGGAAGCTGAAATTTTAAGGCTTGGCTCCGTTTTGGCTCCCTCCCTTAAAGGAGTGAAATGTTCGAATCTCTTCATCTATGGGAAGACTGGAACAGGTAAAACCGCTGTTTCAAAATATGTTTTGGCAAGGCTTTCAAGGAAGGCTGAAGAAATCGGCAGTAAAGTTAAAGTTTGCTATGTTAATTGTAGGGTTGCTGGAACCGAGTATCGAGTCACCTCCACCCTCTGCGCTTCACTAGATGTTCACATCCCCTTCACAGGGCTTTCAACAGCCGAGGTTCTCGACAGACTTACAAGTAAAATTAGCCAAACTAAGGCTTACCTTATAGCTGTCCTAGACGAGGTTGATGAGCTTGTTAAAGGCTATGGAGATAGGCTTCTCTACGAGTTAACCAGGATAAACGAGAACCTTAACGGTGGAAGAGCAACCCTGGTGGGAATTTCAAACGACCTCTACTTTAAAGAGCTGCTCGACCCCCGGGTCTTAAGCAGCCTGAGCGAAGAGGAAATGGTTTTCAAACCCTACACCGCAAGCCAAATAAAAGACATTTTGCTTCAGCGAGCTAAGCTAGCCTTTAAACCTGGAGTTCTACCCATTTCCACCATTAACCTCTGCGCTGCCTTAGCGGCTTCAGAGCATGGGGATGCTCGGAGGGCACTAGACCTTCTAAGGGTTGCCGGAGAAATAGCTGAGAGGGAGGGCTCGAGCAGGGTTGAAGAGAGACATGTAAGGGAGGCTAGGAGAAAAATAGAACATGACAGGGTGTCTGAAGCCCTGGCCTCTCTTCCTCTCCACTCAAAAATAATCCTCTCCGTCCTCTACGTGAATAGTGACGCTAAAGGTTTAACCACAGGCGAACTCTACGAAAACTATGTTTCAGCTTGTAATAGGCTTGGGGTTGAACCTTTAACCCATAGAAGAGTTAGCGGCCTCTTGAATGAGCTAGATATGCTAGGCGTTGTTGAAGCGCAGGTTGTCAGCATGGGCCGCTACGGTCGAACCAAGAAAATACGTTTAAAAGCCGCAAGAAAGGTTTTAGAGAAGGTTTTCATGGAAGATGTCTATCTGGCAGGCTTTTTGAAATCCTGATGACCCTACTCGGAGTAGCTATAATGTCTACTCTGCTGTCGCCAGGCTCGACTGGAACACGGCTCACTAGCTGAAGCTCATGAATGGTGGTTGCTACTGGAGCCTTAGGTGAAACTTCTTTCAGAAGGGCGATCTCCCTGTCTCCGTAGCCGCCGCCTTTTCCAAGCCTAAACCCTTGAAGGTCGACGGCTACGCAGCCCGTAACTATTAAGTCTATCTTGTCGAGCCTCTCGGGTGGAAGAGGCTTCCCAAGCTTGAATGCCCCCTTAATAGTAGATGCATAGCTTTCTCTCCCTCGAACCCTTTCAGGCTTAACGAGGAGGAAGCCTGCCTGAAGCCTTGGAGTCGCCATAATCAGGGTTTTCCCGTCAAGTAGGATGCGCTCCCTTACAGGTTTTTGAGCTTGATCTGGATTAGCGAAAACTGTGGAGGCGTTAAGCCACTCATCTAGGCTTCTAAGCTTCTCCGCCGCCTGCTCGGACCCCTCAAAATTAGGGATTCTACCGTAGACGGGTAGGGGAAAGCGGGCGACCCCAGCCTGCTCGAGCCTCCTCCAAATCTCCTCCCGCAGCCTTTGCTTCTCCTCTTTAACGTTCAAGGGCCGAGAACCCCCTGTGAGGAGGGGGTTTAAGAGGTAAAGGTATAAGGGAGTTCCGTCTAATTAGTACGTTATATCTTAAGCTTTGCATTATGGAAAATTTAGCTCTCAAAGAGGGGTGATTGAGGTCTTGATTGAGGTTCGATGGCATGGGAGGGGAGGTCAAGGAGCAGTTACTGCCGCCGAAATCTTAGCTCACGCCGCCATCAATGAGGGTAAGTATGCGCAGGCTTTCCCCTCCTTTGGGCCTGAACGGAGGGGGGCGCCGGTTCTAGCTTTCAACCGGTTCGACGACAAGCCCATATGGGTTCGCTCAAACGTTTATGAGCCTGACGTGGTTGTGGTGCTTGACCCAGGTCTTCTCGCCTCGGTCAACGTTTTAAGCGGCCTTAAGGAGGGCGGACTCCTAATAATCAACCATAGGAAGAGCTTAGAGGAGGTGAAGGCTATGTTGGGCTTGAAGGGTAAGGTGGCCGTGGTGAACGCTACCCAGATAGCGCTTGAAATCCTTAAGGTGCCGATAGTTAATACGGCTATGGTTGGAGCCTTCGTTAAGGCTACGGGCGTAGTAAGCCTCGACTCTGTAATTCACGCCGTTAAGGAAAGGTTTCCGGGGAAAATGGGGGAGCTTAACGCTGACGCTGTAAGGAAAGCTTATGAATTAACAGTAGTGGGGTGAGAGAAGTATGGTTGAAATGGAGCCCGAAATTAAAAGGAAGAAGGAAGAGTTGGAGGCGCTTCTTAAAGCTGATTGGCGTAGTTTGCCTCATGCACTTATGATTTTTGAGCCTGCCACCTCCAAGTATTATTATACTGGCGACTGGCGGGCTTTCAAGCCCGTAATCAACTATGATAAGTGTATTCGTTGCGGGCTCTGCTGGGTTTACTGCCCTGACGGAGCCATGGTTATGCGTGGGGATGGAAGCTGTGAGGTTGACCTTCGATACTGTAAGGGCTGCGGAATATGTGCGGCTGAATGCCCGGTTAAGGCTATTGAAATGGTGGAGGAGGGAGCTTAGTTGGCTAGACGTATAGCAGTTGAAGATTCCATAGCAGCATCCCTGGCGGTTAAGCTTGCCAACGTCGACGTGGTGGCAGTCTACCCTATAACCCCGCAAACCCACATTGTGGAGGAGCTTTCCCGCATGGTGGCTGACGGGGAGCTCGACGCTGAATATGTGAACGTTGAATCCGAGCATTCCGCTCTAAGTGCCTGTATTGGCGCTTCGGCGGTTGGGGCTCGATGCTTCACCTCCACCGCCGGGCAAGGTTTGGCCCTTATGCATGAAGTTCTATTTGTGGCTGCTGGAAACAGGTTCCCCATAGTGATGGCCGTAGCCAATCGAAGCCTATCGCCAAACCTAAACATTTGGGGAGACCAAAGCGACATGATGTCGTCTAGGGATTGCGGCTGGATTCAGATTTACGCGGAAAACGCTCAGGAAATCTTCGACATGATTTTATCAGCCTTTAGAATCGCTGAGGATGAGCGGGTTCTGCTGCCGGTAGCCGTAAACTTCGACGGCTTCACAGCCACCCACGTGGTGGAATGGCTGGACCTCCCAGAAGAAGAGGAGGTTCGACGCTTCCTACCGCCGCACAGGAAGGCTAAATACGTGCTCGACCCTGCGAAACCCATCACCATCGGCCCCATAGGCTTCCCTGAAGTCCAGTTCGAGCTGAAAACAGCCTGGGAAAAAGCCCTCGTTAACTCGAAGAAGATTATTAAGGAGGTTTGGAGGGAGTTTGGAGAAATCTTCGGCCGCCACTACGACGTCATTGAGCCTTACCGCGTTGAAGACGCTGAGGCAGCCTTCATCCTCATGGGTGGAACCTGCGGAACCTGCAGGGCGGCGGTGGACAGGCTTAGGGAAGAAGGCTTAAAGGTAGGCATGCTTAAGCTCAGACTTTACAGGCCCTTCCCTAAGGAGGAAATCCTTGAAGCCATCAAAAACCTGAAAACACTCATCGTAATGGATAGGCATATCTGCCTTGGAGGGATGGGTGGACCCCTCTACAACGACCTTAAATCCCTGCTATACGACGCTAAGTTAAGGCTTAACCTGGCAGGGTTTATCGCTGGGATTGGGGGGCGCGACATCCGAATAGAAGACTTCAGGCTTATGGCTGAGAAAGCTTTGAAGGGTGAGCTTCCGCCTGAAGGCTTCGGCCTACTGAGCAGGGGTGAGTTGGTATGATGGAGGCTGCCCAGCAAACCTACTTTAAAACCTTTAAAGACCTTCCAAAAGAAGACTGGTTTGTTCAGGGCTATCGAGCCTGCCAGGGCTGCGGCTTAGCCCTAGCTGTGAGATTGGCTATGAAGGCGCTAGGCCCAAACACCATTGTTGTAACGCCTACAGGCTGCCTAGAGGTGGTTTCATCACCCTTCCCCTACACTTCTTGGGCTGTTCCATGGATTCACATCCTCTTCGAGAATGCTGCTGCAGTTGCCTCAGGGGTTGAGGCAGGCCTCAAAGCCCTAATGCGTAAAGGCGTCATCGAAAAGCGGAAGATTAACATAGTTGCCATGGCTGGTGATGGAGGCACCGTCGACATAGGTCTTCAAGCCCTTTCAGGAGCCCTAGAACGCTGGCACAACTTCCTCTACATATGCTTAGACAACGAGGCCTACATGAACACGGGTATTCAACGTTCAGGCTCAACCCCCTACCTAGCCTGGACCACCACCTCCCAGGTGGGGAAGGTCCTGCGTGGAAAGTGGACTTTGAAGAAGAATATGGCGGCTATAGCTGCCGCCCACGGCATACCCTACGTAGCCACGGCAAGCCCAGCCTACCCCCTAGACCTTGCAAACAAGGTTAGAAGGGCGGCGGAGGTTGAAGGCCCAGCCTACGTGCACATCTTGTGTCCCTGCACTCCAGGCTGGAGGATTCCAAGCGACGCCACCATTAAGGTTGCAAGGCTAGCCGTTCAAACAGGCTTCTTCCCACTCTATGAAATAGTGAACGGTGAACTCAGAGTTACGGTGAAAGTAGCTAAACGGAAGCCCGTGGCTGAATACTTGAAGCTTCAGGGGCGATTCCGCCATCTAACCGAGGAAGACATAGCTAAAATTCAGAGAATAGTCGACGAGGAATGCGCCAAACTCGGAATGCCCTAGCCTTCCCCAGCTCCCCTCAAAAGCTCCTTAAGCAGCAGATGATCCTGCTCCACAAAACCTTTAGTCAGCTTGGCTAGGCCGCGGTAGAGGTCGAGCTCCGCCTGCTCAAACATGGCTTCACAGAAGCTGGGAACCCAGGCTGCTACATGCCTGCTGAGGAAGGCTTCCTCCCTTTCAAGCAGCCTCAAAGCCTCCTCCACCTTCCCAGCCTTCCAAGCTTCAGCCTCCTCAGCGCATAGCAGCCTCATAAAGTCGAGTTCAAAGCCTATGAAGTCAGGCGGCTCCCTGCCGTCTGCTGGAAGCTGCGCTCCAGCCTCCCGGTAAAATCTCACAACCTCCTCAGCCGAACCTAGATGGGAGGATTCATAGGCCCCTCTTCGGCCTTCAGGTTTGAGCAGCCTATTTCTGTCGGCTGAAACAAGTTTTAAGAGGCCTCCGCCGCAGCCCCTCCAATCTTCAATAAATTTTTTGAGGAGTTTAAGGCCCTCCTCAAGCTCTCCTGAAATGGTGGGTTGGGCTAAAAGGTTGGAAAGTATTTCGCTGAACTCGGGGCTGAACAGTTCCCTTAGAAACTCGCCGTCTGGAGGCCTCACGTAAAGCTGGCTTAGAAGCCCGTAGATACGGCTTCGAGACTCGGCTAGGCCTGAGAAAACTCTCAGATAGGATTCTAGGTCCACGTTTAATCCTTTCCCTTCAAGCTAATGGTTAGCTGTGGAAGCCGATAAGGCTTCCGGAGGGGTCAGCCTGCCCTTCCAAGGATTCATCCCAGCCGGTCCATGCGAGCTGGGCTCATCATCCCGGCGAAGCTAGGTTTAACAGTTAAAGATAAGCCTTACCCTTAAAGGAGGAAACACCATGAGCCTCGACGTGGAAACCCTTGAAGAAATAGCCTTAGAAGTGAAGCGTAGGGTTCAGCCCCTCCTGGGAACCGAAAGGGCTGGAAAGCCGCTGGGGAGAGGGGCGGGGGGAGACCGAACAAAGCTCATCGACGCCGTGGCTGAGGAGGCAGTCTTCTCGAAAATTAGGGAGAAAAGGCTTTCCTGCGTGGTGGTGAGCGAGGAGAAGGGGGTTACCCCACCCTTCCAAGGCTCCGGCGGAGACGGCTACCTCATTGTGGATGCTCTCGACGGAACCAATAACGCTATTCGCGGCATAGCCTTCTCCTGCGTGTCCCTCGCCGCAGCCGACCAGCCTAAGCTCTCAAAGGTTCATGCCGCGGTGGTTTTAGATTTATGGCGTGGTGAAGCCTTCACGGCGTCTAAGGGTGGTGGAGCCCTGCTGAATGGTAAGCCTATTTCCCCCTCAGACAATCAAAGCCTTAGCAGGGCCCTTATAGGAGTTGATTTGAACCCCCCTATTCCCGGGAGATGGGTTAACGGCTTAATTAGACTGTTGAGAGCGGTGAAGCATAGCCGCCACTTCGGAGCCAACGCCCTAGAAATGTGTTATGTGGCTTGTGGAAGGCTGGAGGCCTTCGTGGAGCTTAGGGGGAGGATGAGGGTTACAGACCTAGCAGCCTCCCAGCTAATAGTTAGGGAGGCTGGAGGCCTATTGGTAGACGAGTTCGGGAAGCCCCTTGACTCGCCTGCCGACACGCCGGGTAGGAGGCTGTCCTTCATCGCAGCTGGAAACAAGCCTATTTTAAGGCAGATTTACAGCCTACTAGGCATCGAAAAACCCGTCAATCTTTAATGTTCTCCAGGATGCTTACCACGTTCCAGATGCGGGTTCTAGTGTAAGGCGGCATGTTGGGGTCCTGGGAAATTTCATCCAAGATGCCTATGGCGTTGGCTGCTCGAACAGCGTGAGATAGGCTTTGGTCTTGAAGGGCGTCCATGGCGTTTTTAGCTGCCCTCCGAATGTTCCTAGGCGTAGTAGTGTCCTCGGAAATGCTTTTAAGGATCTCCATGGCCTGAGCCATGCTACGCTCATACTCTTCGAGCCTTTGCTTCCGCCTTGACAATGAAGGGCCACCTCCAAACCTCTTATAGGTGAAAAATACCGTAATGCAAAATAGTGCTCACCCGCATAAATATTTTAAAGTCCCCTTAGGGAAGCCCGGAGAGACTGAAGGTGAGCGAAGACCTGAAACGCATGGCTGAACTGCTTAAGTCAGGGGCTACCATGCTTGAGGAGGCCTGTCCACGCTGCAATTCACCGCTCTTCAAGCTTGCCTCAGGCGAAATATACTGCGCTAAATGTAACCAGCGTGTTGTGGTTGTTAGGTCGGAGGAGGAAATACCCTCAGCCTTAACGCCTATGGCGCTCTCAACCCTCGAAGAAACCTTAACTTTAAACCTTCAAAGGCTTGAAAGGCTTATAAGGGGTGAGTCCAGCCCAGAGGCCTTGGAGAAGCTTTTAAGGCTTGTTAACGCCCATTTAGAGGCTTTGGAGAGGGTTAAAAGGATTAGGAGGGTTGGCTAAGGCTTTTCAACCCTATATGGAGCCGTTATGACGGTTCTAATCCGCTCAGCCAGTTTTTCCCCTACACCCCTAACCTTCATAAGCTCCTCCTTCTCAGCCCTAAAAACAGCCTCAACCGAGCCGAAAAACTCTAAAAGCCTTCTAGCCAGGGTTAATTCCACCCCTGGAAGCCCAGCCACAACATATTCCTGAATTTCCTTTAAGGTTGGAGGCTTTCCCTCCCTGATGGCTGGGTAGGCTCTGCCTTCAACCTGCTCCCTCCTAGCCAGCAAAGCCACTATTTGAGCTGCCTCAGCTGGGCTTCTAACCCAAACCACTGGGAGCCTAAAATCGTATAGAAGCGTGAGCATGGCTCCCCAGAAAGCCTGTGGAGAAATGTTCAACGTGGAGTCTAAGCCTTCAACGAGTAGGAGGGCTCGGGGGTAGGTTGAGACTAGGGTTCGAGCCTGCTCGAAAAGCCTTCCATCCAGTAGGCTTCGGGCGAAGTCCTCAAGCCTCTTCCTCTCAACGGCTACTTCCCCCGAAACCACGTAGTCGCCGACTTTCAGGCTCCTAAGCTCAACGGCAACTCCCAGCTTTAAAAGCTCCCGGAGAACAGCTGAGGTTCCCTCCCTGAAATCTGCAATCACCTTTAAAGGCTCCATCAACG
>CAZAJK010000012.1:14673-17715 GCA_964485425.1 uncultured Candidatus Bathyarchaeia archaeon
ACAAAAGCGGTTAGGGCTTCTTGGCGAGCTGGCTGGGAAGCCGCCTTCCTAAGCTCAGCCACAGCCAGCCTCATAGCCCTCTCCCTACGAACTCCAATCCAATAATAGGCTTCGTCGAGGCTTCCCTCAGTTATGAAGATGACTACCCTGCCTGGAGTCTGCCTTCCAACCCTCCCCCTCCGCTGAACAAACCTGATGGCGCTTGGAACATTATCGTAGAAAACGACGGCGTCGGCGGCTGAAACGTCGATGCCCTCCTCAGCCACCTGGGTGGCCACCAAAACATTATATACTCCTGCTTTGAAGGCTTCTAGAACTTCCACCTGCCGCCTCTGGCTTAAACCCCGATCTTCCCCCTTCCTAGCCTGCCCAACAAGCCTTACAACCCTAACAGGCTCCACCCCCGCTAGAGCCTCCGCGACAGCCCTAGCCGTAGCCCTATAACTTGCAAAAACGATTATTCTCCGGGCTCCAGCCTTTAGCAGGCCTACCACAACCTCCGGAAGCCTTTCAAGCTTAGGATGTTTAAGGCCTGGATGGCCTTCAGCAAGCCTTAAAGCTTCGGCTATCCGCTGATCTGAGAACAGCATCTTTAAGCCCTTAGACTTGAAAGCCTTAGCTTGAAGCTTCCCCAAATATTCTAGGAAGACGTCGACGCCTTGCCCCTCCAGGAGGGTTAAAGCCCTGCTAACCCTCTTAGTGTTTGAAGCCTCAACTAGAAGCCTCTTAAGCTCGGCTTTCCCAGGCTCGGCTGCCAGCATTTTCCTCAAAAGGTTTTCAGCCTCGGTTAAAGCTTGAAAGCTAGGCCTCCTAGAAGCCATAAGTTTTTTCTCTGCTAGGAGGCTCACCTTCTCTTCGAGGTATTCGCGTAGCAGTCTGCCTATCTGGGCTAAGACTCCCTCAAGCTTCACTTTAACCCATTCAACCTTCACGGCTTTAACGTGGGGTTTAACGTCTGGGCTGAGGTCTGTTCGAGCCTCCACAAACTTGATGGCTAAATTCCTCTTCACCTCTTCTATGTGTTCTCTGGTTGAGCCTGGGGAGGCGGTTAAGGCTAGGATAAGCGGCTTTAAAGCCCTCCGTAAATATTGTTCTGCCAGGAAGACGTATGGATGGTTTCCCACAGCCCTATGGGCTTCGTCGAAAACCATTAGCACCACGTCTTCCAACCTAAATCTCCCGGCTAGAACGTCGTTTTGTAGGGCTTGGGGGGTAGCGAAAACTAGGCGTGTGCGATATAGGCTACGCTGAGCTGGGGGAGTCTCCCCAGTGATGAGAGTGAAATCTTCGGGTGGAAGGCTTAAGGCCTCCATAAACCTTTGAAGATGCTGGTGGGTTAAAGGCCTTGAAGGTGCGAGGACAACCACTCTCCCCTCAGGGTTGAGCCTAAGCCTTTCAGCAGCAACTAGAATGGCAATTATGGTTTTGCCTAAACCCGTTGGAAGAACGACTAGGCAGTTGCCCTTCAGGCAGGTTTTAGCTATTTCAGCCTGGTAGCGGCGGAACTCTAAGGTTTCAGGTTTAATGAGGGGGTGGCTGAAGTATTCCGGCATGGCGGCTTCCCGGCTTCACAATATGGATAGGCGTCAACCATGAGATAAAACGTTTTTAGCTGGAAGGGTGAAGCTCAACTGGGGGCTGATAAGCCTGCTAGGAGTCTCCAACCACCCCCTCCCAGTAATCCAGGCATATGCACGAGTCTACTACGAGTTTCCAACCCCAAGGTTTCAGAGGCTCCTAGCAGAGGCATTCGCCTCCCTCAACCAGCTTAGCTTCCAGCTTCCCTTCGAAGATGTTCAATGCCTTTTAGAGGTGGGGGTGGCTGAGGGCGAAGACTTCATATATTTGGGCGAAGCCGAGTTGGAGAGGCTTAAGAAGACTTTGAGGGGGAGGGTTCTCCCCCGCCTAGACTTCATTATCTACGCCAACTATAGGAGGTCTGAGGGTGGGAGAAGCCTCTGGGGGGACCTCCAACGGGTTCGAATAATTTTCCCAGAGGAAAACATCGCCGAAATCCAGGTTAGCCATGTTAAGGGGACTAGGAGGTTCCCCCTAAACGAGCTTTTAAAGCAGATTTTAAGCAGGATTGAGGTTGAAGCTGGAAAGCAGAGTCTACCTCCACCTCAAACCCTCACGGTTAAAGGCCGCTAAAACCCTTATTCCAAAACCTTAAGCACAGCCTCTAAAATTTCCCGGTGAAGCTGCTCCACCGGTTTTAAGCCGTCAAAAACTTGAAAGCCTTCTTCCCTGGCTAGTTGAAGGTAAACCCTGCGAACCTTACGTTGGAAGGCTAGGTTTTCGAAGCCTAGGCTGCCGGGCCTACCCTTCAGCTTCCTCTTTAAGGCCTGCTCGGCGGGGAGGTCTATGAGCACGGTTAGGTCGGGCTTGGGGGCGAAGAAATTTAGGCTTCGAATCCACTGGAGGCTTAAACCGGAGGCCCCCTGATAGGCCAGGCTCGAATAAACGTACCTGTCGGAGACTACTACGTAGCCTCTGCGGAGCCTAGGCTTAACCTCCCTAACCACATGCTCATATCTATCCGCCGCAAAGAGCAATGCTTCATAGACTGGTAAGCGGCGCTTAAACCTGGAAACATGAAGCCTTATGAGGTCTCCAACCCTCCAGTAGGTTGGCTCACAAGTATAGCAGGCCTTTACTCCACGCTTCCTCAAGGCTTCAACCAATAGGCAGGCCTGGGTGGTTTTACCTGAGCCATCTAAGCCTTCAAAGGCTATTAGCTTCCCTTCACCGCCTCCCAACGTAAGCCACAAAGTATAGATTCTGGGGAATCATGTTTAAACCGTTTAGGAGGCCCCGGGGAAAGGTGAGGCTAAGCATCGACATCCTAAAAATCGATCCAGCTAAAACCCTGAAGAAACTTGTAAGGCTCACTTCAAGCCTGATTGAAGCCTCAAAGGCTTCAGGCGTGGTTGTGGGGATGAGCGGAGGCCTAGACTCCTCGACTGTAGCCTCCTTAATGGTGAAGGCTTTGGGTGCAAGCCGTGTTTACGGGGTTGCCATGCCTGAACAGGGGGTTTCAGG
>CAZAJK010000013.1:0-17029 GCA_964485425.1 uncultured Candidatus Bathyarchaeia archaeon
GCCCTAGTCGTCAAGCCTAGCGTCGACCTCGCCGGTAAAATGGGGGTTAAACTGGGCTCAACTGGAGCCATTAAAGTCGACGAATATTTGAGAACTTCACTGGAGAATGTTTACGCCGCCGGAGACAACGTTGAAACCATCCACCTGGTGACAGGTAAACCCGTCTATCTCCCCTTCGCCCCCTCAGCCAACAAGATGGGCAGAATAGCAGGTGGAAATATTGCTGGAGGCAGAACGGCGTTTAAAGGAGTTCTGGGAACCTCTTTCGTAAAGGTTTTCAACCTCCACGTGGCTAGAACAGGCTTAACCCTCGACCAGGCTAGGCAAGCCGGCTTCGACGCTGTGGCAGCCGACATCTGGCATGGGAGTCGAAGCCATTACTATCCGGGAGGCTGTCAAATGCATATTCAGCTTGTGGCTGATAGAGCTAGCCATAGAATTTTGGGTGCCGCCATAACCGGGGAAGAAGGCGTTACGGGTAGGATTAACACGGTGGCTGCAGCCATTTGGGGAAACCTTACGGTTGAAGATTTAACCCAACTCGACCTAGGCTATGCTCCGCCTTTCGCCCCAGTTTGGGATGGCCTAGTCGTGGCTGCCACCGTTTTATCAAGGCAGCTTTAGGCGGTTAAAATGAAGGTTTCCAGCGAATGTCTACCCTGCCTCGTAGAGAGAGGCTACAAGCAGATAGCCGCACTGACGGAAGATGAGGCTGAAAGGATTAAAGCTCTCCAAGAAATCTTAAACCTGCTATGCTCAGAATTTAAGCCTGAAGCCTCCCCAGCCAGGCTTGGAGCCTTAAGGGATAGGGCCATCAAAAAGTTTTTTCAGGGGAGAGACCCATACGCCGAGGTTAAAAGGCGCTCCAACAAGCTTGCCCTCCAAATGCTTCCCGAAGCTGAATCCTTCATAGCCGAAGCTGAGGGCTACGAAAGATTTAGGAGGGCCTGCCTCGTCGCGGCTGCCGGGAACGCCTTAGAGTTCGACGTTAGAGGCTATGGCTTCAGCCTGGAGAGCTTAAAATTCTCCTACCGCGGCTTAGCCTTCACCGTCGACCAAACCTTTGAAGCCTATGATAAGCTTAAGGGTGGAGGTGAAATCCTATACCTCTGCGATAACGCTGGTGAAATCGTCTTAGACAGGCTGCTGGTAGGGGAGCTTAAAAGGCTCGGCTGCAAGGTAACCTTGGTCGTTAAAGGTTCACCCATCCTGAACGATGCAACCCTTGAGGATGTGGAAGCCTCCGGGATAGGCAAAATAGCCGACAGGGTGGAAACCATCGGCGACAGTCCAGGCTTCCTATGGGAGGAGGCTCCAAACCATCTGAAGAAGTCCTTTAAAAGTTCAACGCTAGTGGTGGCTAAGGGGATGGGAAACTTTGAAGCTTTAACCGAGCTGAGAGACCTCGGGGTCCACGTATTCTTCCTGTTTAAGGCCAAGTGCAGCCCGGTGGCTAGGAGCGTAGGGGTAAAGGTGGGAAGCCTAGTAGCCCTGCTTAAAATCCTCTAACCTTTTTCAGGTAAAAGCTTCAAAAGCTGCCGGATGCTTTCAAGCTTGAAGTCTGCCTCCACCTTAAACTTGTCCCGCTGAATCTGGTAAAGAGGGTTTAAAGGGATTAGAACTGCTAGGGTTCCAGCCCTCTTAGCCGCCTCCACATCATAAATGCTGTCGCCGACGTATGCTAGCTGGGGAGGCTTAACCCCAAGTTTCTCAGCCAGTTTAAGAAGCATGTCTGGGTGAGGCTTCCCCCTCTCTACTTCATCATAGCCCACCACCGCGTCGATATACTTGGCTATCCCAAAATGGTTTAGGATGCGTTTAATTCTCTCAGCGCGGTTGGAAGAAGCGACGCCGCTGAGGAATCCTCTCCGCTTAACCTCAGCCAAAACTTCAGCCACACCGGGGTAAAGCCTTGAATACTTGGGCCAAAGCCTATCGTAAATTTCGTCTTTAAGCCTAACAAGCTCAGAGGCTTTTCCAGCCTCCCCAGCGAAGGTTAAAGCTATGTCGGTTGTGCGTCTGCCGAACTCCCTTAGAATTTCCTCATCACCTTTAGGTGGCAGCCCAAGCCTCTCTATGGCTAGCTTCCAGGCCTTCAAAAGCTGAGCTAGGTTATCAAGTAAGGTTCCGTCGAGGTCAAAGCCTAGCGCCCTAATGTTTTCCGGCAGCCTTCCAGTCGCCCCCATTTCCACCTTTAAAGTTTAAGCGGGATGGTTAAAAGCTGTTTCAAAACGTTTGCCCTTCAAAATTTTTGGGATAAAAGTTTATTAGCTGGTCTTTAACGGTCTAATATGCAAGGTGTATATAATTTACGTAGGGCGATGAAGATTACCTTTTGAACCGGAGCTTAACCGTTAGGGGAGGTACTAGCCGTAATATGAGTAAGAAGGTTGAGGAATCTTCCTTTAACGTCTTCGACCACATCCTAGTGCCTAAACATGAAATCCTATCCAAGGAGGAGGCAGAGGAGCTCCTGCGAAAATACAGGATTAAGCCTTACCATCTGCCTAAGATTAAGAGCAGCGATCCGGCTGTTAAGGCGCTGGGTGCCAAGCCAGGTGACATCATTAAGATTACGCGTAAGAGCCCTACGGCTGGTGAAGCCGTATATTACAGGTTTGTGGTTAGGGAGAAGTAGCCATGACCTCCAGCCTAAAGTATGAAATGCCGCAGGATCCCCATTGGCCCCTCCTAGAGGACATGCTGCGTAAGGAGGGGCTGGTAAGGCAGCACTTAAACTCCTATAATGCCTTCATCACCCACGGCCTTCAAGAAATCATAAATGAGGTAGGCGGAATAGACGTTGAAGCTGAAACCAAGTATAGGGTGCGCTTCGGCGAGGTTAAGGTTGGAAAGCCGCGTGTGGTAGAGGTTGACGGCTCTGAGCATGAAATCTACCCGATGGAGGCTAGGATTAGAAACATAACCTATGCTGCCCCGCTATACCTGGATATGTGGGTTGAGAAGGATGGCAGGAAGATTCTCTTCATAAAGGATGTTTACATAGGCGATATACCCATCATGGTTAAGTCTGAACGCTGCCACCTCGCTGGATTAAGCAGGGAAGAGCTAATATCGGTTGGGGAAGACCCCAACGACCCTGGAGGCTACTTCATCATTAACGGCTCTGAGAGGGTTATTGTGGCTCTCGAAGACCTTGCCCCCAACAGGATCATGGTGGACGTGGAGGAGGTTGGAACCAGCGCAACCTACCGGGCTAAAATCTTCTCCACCACGGTAGGCTTCAGAGCACGTATCGAGGTGAAGATGAGGGCAGACCGCTCCCTCTACGTCTCCATTCCAGGGGTAGTCGTAGATATACCCTTCGTGGTCCTCATGAAGGCGCTGGGACTCGAAGTAGACAGGGAGATCGCTGAAGCCGTATCGCCTAGGCCTGAAATCCAGCAGCTTCTTGAGGCTTCCTTCGAAAAGGCTCAGGGGATAATTAAGACTAGAGACGCCATAGTCTACATTGGGAACAGGGTGGCCTTCGGCCATGTAGAGGAGTATAGGATTAGGAAGGCTGAAAACATTCTCGACAGAAACTTCCTACCCCACCTTGGAAGAACCCCTAAAAGTAGGATTAAGAAGGCCTACTTCCTGGCTGAGGTGGTTTGCAGACTTATTGAGCTTAAGCTAGGCTGGAGGAAGCCTGACGATAAAGACCATTATGCCAATAAGCGTTTAAGGCTGGCTGGGGACCTGCTAGCCGACCTATTCCGCGTAACCTTCCGAAACCTCTGCAGAGACATGAAATACCAGTTGGAGCGGACAAGCCTCAAACGGGTTGGCCCCGCCGGAGCCATCAATGCGGCTGTGAGGCCTGGAATAATCACCGAGCGAATTCAGCATGCTTGGGCTACTGGAAACTGGGGTCGAGGGAAGGTTGGCATCACCCAGCTCCTCGACAGAACCAACCATATTTCCACGTTAAGCCATCTACGCCGCCTTCAGTCTCCGCTAAGTAGAAGCCAGCCAAACTTTGAAGCCCGAGACCTACATGCCACCCATTGGGGTAGGATATGTCCGAATGAGACTCCTGAGGGCTCCAACTGCGGCCTGGTGAAGAATCTTGCGCTTTCTGCCACCATCTCGGTGGGTGAAAGCTTCGAGAAGGTTAGGGCTCTACTTAAGAGTTTAGGTGTGGTTGACGTTGAGGAGGCAAGCCCTGAGCTTAGGCTTAAGGGGGCTAAGGTCTTCTATGACGGCCACATAGGCTATACGGATGACCCTGAAGGGCTGGTTAAGAAGATTAGGGAGCTGAGGCGTAAGGGTGAGATAAGCCATGAAATAAACGTAGCCCTCTACGAGCATCGAAGCAGGGACATGGTGATAAAAGAGGTTTACGTTAACGCTGACGCTGGGAGGATTAGACGCCCCCTCATTATCGTGGAAAACGGGAAGCCTAAGGTTACCCCCGAAGACCTGGAAAAGCTTAAACGTGGGGAAGTAGATTGGACCTACTTCCTCAAGAATGGCATGATTGAACTTCTTGACGCTGATGAGGAGGAGAATGCTTACATCGCGCTTAAACCTGAAGATTTAACTCCTGAGCATACCCACCTGGAGATTGTTCCCTACGGCATCCTAGGCATCTGCGCCTCGCTTATCCCCTACCCCGAGCATAACCAGTCGCCTAGGAACTCCTATGAGGCGGCTATGGCTAAGCAGGCCCTGGGCATGTATGCCTCCAACTTCTTCCTCCGCACAGACTCTAGAAGCCACATCTTACACTATCCGCAGCGGGCTTTGGTGAAGACCAACCCCATGGACATTATCGGCTATGATGATAGGCCTTCAGGGCAGAACTGCGTGGTGGCTGTTCTCTCCTTTGAAGGCTACAACATGGAGGACGCCCTCATATTCAACAAGTCTTCCGTGGAGCGTGGTTTAGCCCGCTCAACCTTCTACAGGCTTTACGAGGCTGAGGCTAAGCAGTATCTTGGAGGAGAGAAGGATAGGTTTGAAACCCCAGAACCTGGCACCATAGGGTTTAGAGGTGAACAGTATTACCGCTATCTCGACGCTGACGGAATCATTGCTCCGGAAACAGAGGTTTCAGGGTCGGATGTGCTGGTTGGCAGAACCAGTCCGCCCAGATTTCTCGAGGAATACAAGGAGTTTGAAATTAGAGGTCCAACTAGGAGGGACACTTCCATAACTATGAGGCCTTCGGAGAAGGGCATTGTGGACAGCGTGTTTGTCACTAAGACTGCTCAAGGTAACACGTTGGTGAAGGTTAAGGTTAGGGATGTGAGAGACGCTGAGCTTGGAGACAAATTTGCCAGCCGCCACGGCCAAAAGGGCGTTATCGGCATGCTAGTGCCCCAGGAGGATATGCCCTTCACAGAGGACGGCATTGTCCCCGACATCATCATTAACCCGCATGCCTTCCCATCCAGGATGACCATAGGCCAGTTCCTCGAATCCATCGCGGGGAAGATAGCTGCCATCACTGGGAGACCCATCAACGGCACAGCCTTCATGAACGAGAAAGTCACCGATTTGAGGCAGCTGTTGAAGAAGCTTGGCTTCCATCATGGTGGGCGCGAAGTAATGTATAATGGGATAACTGGGGAGAAGTTTGAAGCCGACATTTTCATAGGCATTGTATACTATCAGAAGCTTCACCACATGGTGGTGGATAAGATTCATGCTAGGGCTAGGGGTCAAGTTCAAATGCTTACCAGGCAGCCTACGGAGGGCAGAGCTCGGGGTGGAGGCTTAAGATTCGGGGAAATGGAGCGTGACTGCCTTGTCGGCCATGGTGCAGCCCTCCTCCTCAAAGATAGACTGCTAGATGAATCCGACAAATACGTGATCTACGTCTGCGAGAAATGCGGCCTCATAGCCTGGCATGACGCTAGGCAACGCAAGTATGTCTGCCCCATCTGCGGAGATGAAACGGTAATTTCGCCTGTCACGGTTTCCTATGCTTTCAAGCTTCTGCTTCAGGAGCTTATGAGTCTCTGCATCGCCCCACGCCTCATATTGGAGGAGAGAGCCTAATGGCGATTGAAACCTTAATCGAGGAAGAAGAGGCAACCAAGCGGATTAAGAAGATTAAGTTTGGAATTCTTTCCCCACAGGAGATTAGGAAGTATTCCGTGGTGGAGATTAGAGAGGCCGACACCTACGATGAGGATGGAGCCCCCATAGCCTCAGGCCTCATGGATGAGAGGCTTGGAACCCTTGAGCCTAGGGCTCGCTGCAAGACCTGCGGGAACACTGCAGCCCGATGTCCAGGCCACTTCGGCCATATTGAGCTGGCTTTCCCGGTAATTCATGTGGGCTTTGTGAAGTATATTCACGAGTTGCTCAACATTTTCTGTAAGGAGTGCGGTAGAATTCTAATCCCTCAGGATGAGATTGAAGAGTATAAGGAGAAGATAAGGAGGGTTAGGGAGGAAATAGGTGAGGAGCCAACCGCGATCTATGAGGAGATTAAATATAAGGCTAAGAAGGCTCAACGCTGCCCCCACTGCATGAAGAAGCAGAACCCCATCGAATTCTCCAAGCCAACCAACTTCTACGAGCACGTGGAGGGGGCGCCTAGGCCTTTAACCCCTTCAACCATTAGGGGATGGCTGGAGCTCATCAACGACGACGATCTTAGGCTGATAGGCTATGATCCCACCGCCATGAGGCCTGAATGGATGGTTTTACAGGTTTTACCCGTCCCTCCAGTTTGCGTTAGACCCTCCATCATGCTTGAGTCGGGTATACGCTCCGAAGACGACCTAACCCATAAGCTTGTCGACATTATTAGAATTAACAGGAGGCTTGAAGAGTACACCAGTGAGGGTGGGGCGCCACCCTTAATCTCCCAGGAGCTCTCAGACCTACTCCAATACCATGTACCCACCTATTTCGACAATGAGACTTCGGGGATTCCTCCAGCCCGCCACAGGTCTGGAAGGGCTCTAAGAACCCTAGCTCAGAGGCTTAAGGGGAAGGAGGGACGTTTCAGAAGCAACCTGTCGGGGAAGCGTGTAGACTTCTCGGCGAGAACCGTGATTTCGCCGGATCCCAGCCTATCCATCGACGAGATCGGAGTTCCCATCGAAATAGCCATGAAGCTAACCTACCCTGAGGTGGTTACCGAGTGGAACCTGGAAGAAATGAGAAAACTCGTGGAGAATGGGCCTTACCAGTATCCCGGCGCCCTCTACGTGCTAAGGCCTGATGGGAAACGTATCAGGCTTGAATTTGTAGCCGACAGGTCTAAGATTGCTGAGGCGCTTCAGCCAGGCTTCATAGTTGAACGTCACCTTAAAGACGGGGATATCGTGCTTTTCAACAGGCAGCCTTCACTCCACCGAATGTCCATGATGGCCCATAAGGTTAAGGTTCTGCCTTATAGGACCTTCCGCCTCCACCTCTGCGTCTGCCCACCCTACAACGCGGATTTCGACGGAGACGAGATGAACCTCCATGTCCCCCAGAGTGAGGAAGCCGTAACCGAGGCTCTAGAGCTCATGAAAGTTCAGGATCAAATCCTGTCTCCTAGGTATGGAGGCCCGCTTATCGGGGCTATTAGGGACTTTATCACCGGGGCTTACCTATTAACCAGGAAGTCTACACTCCTAACCAAGGAGGAGGTCTGCAACCTCCTAGCGGCCATCGACTATGAAGGTCCGCTGCCTGAGCCGGCGGTAAAGAAGCCTCAGCCCCTCTGGTCTGGGAAAGACGTTTTCAGCCTCCTGCTTCCAAAAGATTTTGACTACGTGGCTAGGGCTAGCATTTGTAAGAGCTGCTCTAAATGTAAGCTGGAAAACTGTGAGTATGATGCTTACGTGGTTATTAAGGATGGCAGGCTTATCCACGGAGTGATCGATAAGAATACTATTGGGGCTGAGAAGCCTGAAAGCATTCTACACCGAATCGTTAAGGAGTATGGAACTGAGGTGGCTAAAGACTTCCTCAACAAGCTTTCCAGAATGGTTAACGTTTTCATCACCATGAGAGGGTTCTCTTACTCCCTAGATGAGCTTGACGTTTCAGACGAGGTTAAGAAGAAGATTGAGAAGCGGATGGCTGAGGCTAGGAAGAAGGTTATGGAGCTTATCGACAAGTTTAACCGCGGTGAGCTAACCAAGCTTCCAGGCCAAACCATGGAGGACTCCCTTGAAATCTACATCATGAATGAGCTTGCAGCAGCTAGGGATGATGCTGGAGAGCTGGCTGACGAATACTTCGGCATGGATAACAGTGGGAGCATTATGACTAGGACTGGGGCTAGGGGTAGCAGTCTTAACATCGGGCAAATGGCAGCCTGCCTAGGTCAGCAGTCCATTCGGGGTAAGCGGATAATTAGAGGCTATAAGGATAGGGCTTTACCCCACTTCAAGCCTGGAGACGTAAGCCCGGAGGCTAGGGGCTTCGTGAGCTCCTGCTACCGGGACGGCCTCAACCCATGGGAATTCTTCTTCCACGCAATGGGTGGGAGAGAGGGTCTAGTCGACACGGCTGTTAGAACCCAGCAGAGCGGCTACATGCAGCGCCGCCTCATTAATGCCCTTCAAGACGTGAAGGTTGAATATGATGAAACCGTCAGGATGGCGACAGGCCAAATAGTTCAGTTCCGCTATGGTGAGGATGGAGTTGACCCTGCTAAGAGCGATCACGGTAAGGCTGTGAACGTGGAAAGGCTGGTGGAAAGGCTTAAAATAGCCTATGCAGACAGCAGGGAGAAGCCTGCCACCAAAGAATATATCCTGAGTAAAGTGGACTCTGTGAAGGAGGAGCTTACGCCGCTCCTAGTCAGCGAGCTTAAGAAGGCTTTACTGAAGTCAGGCTTGCCTAGGAAGGCTGTTGACGAGGCTGTTGAAATAACGGTTCGAGACTATAAGAAAGCTAAGATTGAGCCTGGGGAATCTTGTGGAATAGTTACGGCTCAGTCTATAGGTGAGCCTGGCACCCAGATGACGCTTAGAACCTTCCACTTTGCCGGGGTTAAGGAGCGTAACGTGACGTTAGGGCTTCCGAGGATCATCGAAATCGTGGATGCTAGGAAGACTCCCTCCACTCCCATTATGAATATTTACCTTAAGCCTGAGTATAGGAAGGATAGGGAGAAAGCTGCTAAGATAGCTCAAAAAATAGTTTACACCACCCTAAGCGATGTTTCCACAGCCATCTACGTCGACTATGTTGAGGCTTCAGTTATCGTAGAGCTTAATCCTCAGCTCCTAGCCGAGAGAGGCTTAACCCCAGCTCAGGTTAAAGATCTCATTAAGATTTCAGGCTGCAAGGTTAAGCTTGAAGGCAACAGGAGAATTGTTTTGACTCCCGATAATCCCGCCGACCTGCCGAAAATTATGAATAGGATTACCTATGTCCCGATTAAGGGTATCCCCGGTATCAGAAGGGCTATGGTTGTCTGGGATAAGGGTGAATGGGTGATTCAAACAGACGGCTCCAACCTTGCCAAGGTTCTTAAAGTTCCTGAGGTTGACACCACGCGAACAACAACCAACAATATTCACGAGATAGCTGCAACCCTGGGAATAGAGGCTGCTAGGAACGCTATAATAAACGAGATTATGAGCGTGCTTGAAGAGCAAGGTTTAGACGTGGACGTCCGCCATGTTATGCTTGTGGCAGACATTATGACCTTTAACGGTGAGGTAATGCAGATAGGTAGGCATGGAGTTACAGGTGAAAAGGCTAGTGTGCTGGCTAGGGCTGCCTTCGAGATAACCGTTCCAACCCTCATCGACGCCTCGGTTAAAGGCTTAGAAGACGACTTGAAGGGTGTGACTGAAAACGTTATCTGCGGCCAGCTTGTCCCCGTTGGGACAGGCATCATCGAACTATACATGTCGCCGGGGAAGCTGGAGGGAAACCCTAGGTGAGCAGCAGCCTCTCCCGGTCTCTCACCATAGCCATCCGAACGGGGAAAGTAATCTTAGGCTACAAGGAAACCTTGGAGGCGCTTAGAGCTGGAAAGGCTAAGCTAGTGGTGGTTGCCAGGAATATTCCCGAGGAGTTTAAAAGTAAAATTAATAAAATAGCCAAGCTTGCAAAAATACCGGTAGTCGAGTTTGAGGCTTCAAGCCTCGACCTTGGGGCTGTCTGTGGAAAACCTTATACAGTTTCAGCTTTAGCCATCCGGGACCCAGGAGACTCCGATATTCTAAACTTTGGTAAGGCTGGGAGAAGGAGGAGGACTAGGTAGGTTTGGCTGGGAAGATAAAGCTAACCGCCGAAGAAATGCGCTACATAGCGCTGTTCGAAAGCATTACTGGAGCTACAGCTAAAGACTGCATTATCGACGATGAGCGGAATAAGCTGATCTTCATCACTAAGGAGAAGGAGGGAGGCCTAGCCGTAGGCAAATATGGTGGGAAAGTTAAAATCCTTAAGCGAATGACTGGGAGAGACATTGAAGTCATTGAGTATGCTGATAATCCGGTAGATTTTGTTCGAAACGCCTTCATGCCGGTTAAAGTTCAGGAGATACGCTTAACAGAGAAGCTTGACGGAAGGAAAATCATAGTTGTGAAAATTAATGAGGCTGATAAGGGCTTAGCCATAGGCCGTAAGGGTGAAAGGGCCAATAGGATCAGGCAGCTAGCTAAGAAATATTTTGGCATCGACAACGTAATTATCGTCTAACTGGCCGAAAAATTATCTTGAAACGTTTTCCTTCCTCAAATGTGGACTCCCTTGCCGGGTCAAGAGGATTTAGACTGGCTTAGGAGGCGTCTTGCCCAGCTAGCCGAGTCCGTTAAAGTTAAGGTTCCAAGTTATGGTTCGCTTTGCTTAGCCTGCAAGGGCGGGCGGATGCTTTGCGGTAAAAGCAGATGCCCCATCCTCTTTAAAGCTGAAATCCTCCTTAGATGTGGAGAGGTTTTCTCCTCGGAAAGGGTTGACGGGTCTTCTCCTCCAGGGGTTTTCGTTGGGAGAATAGGCTACCCAAAGGTTTCGGTTGGACCTTTAATTCCACCCTTCCACGGCGACACAGCCTTATTCGACTATCCAGAGGGGTGGCTTGGTAAAAGTCTTGAAGAAATTGTGGGGTTAAGGTATTCGCTGGTGAGAGGGCTTTCAAAACTGAGGGTGGAGGCTCCAACCCAAGAGCCCCCACTTCTCTTAAAGCTTCACGAAATGGTTTTGTCGGAAAGGCCTGTGGACACTGAGGCTGAATTTTCTAGGAGGCCTAGGGGCTCCCTGCTTCTCAGCGATGAAAGCCAGCCTTTCGGCCCCTCAGCCCCACTGCGCAGTCTTAGAGTTTCTCCTTCAACCGCTGATAGGCAGCTTGAAAAATGTTATTATGACTGGGATTTGAAGGCTTGGGACGCCGTGTTAGAGCTTTACTCGCGTGGTGTTCCTGTTTCAAGAATTCAGAAGGCTTTCAGTTTAGGCATGTTTGGAGAGCGTAGGCTTAGAAGGCTGGTTCCAACTAGGTGGAGCATAACAGCCGTCGACAGCATGTTGAGCTTAAACCTCATCCGGGAATTGAAGAGGCTTCCACCCATAGACGAGTATCGCGTATATAGCTTTCAGAATCTGGATAACAGGTTTGCAGCCCTTTTAACCCCTGAGGCTTGGAGTTTCGAGTGGATTGAGGCCTGGTTCCCCGGAACCGTGTGGAACCCTGCAGGCCAAACCGCAGAGTTCATGGGGGACTATGAAGGCTTCAAGGGGAGAACATCCTACCCGGAGGTTGGAGGCTGCTATTTTGCGGCTAGGCTCGCCGTGGCTGAAGCCTTAAAGGCTGAGGGCAGGCAGGCTGGCGTCCTCATTTTAAGGGAAATACATAGCGGCTACCTGCTGCCCGTCGGCGTATGGAATGTGAGAGAAAGTGTGAGGCAGATGTTCAGGCAAACTCCAAGCCGCTTTTCAAACCTGAGGGAGGCTGTGGAAGCCCTAATGAAAACCTTAACCATCCCCTTTAAGAGCTGGCTTAAAGCCAGCGTAACGCTTAGGAGACTCCTTTACCAGCGCAGACTTTTAGAAGCCTTAGATGGGGGCTGACGCCTCTGTTCCCCCTAACCGCGTTTAGGGGAAGGTTAAAAGGGTTCCCACGCGTCTGGCTATACTTGACAGGCGATGATTAGCTATGGCTGGGTTGAATGTCGCGGAGCTCTATACCCCAGCGGGCTTCCCGACCTCGACTATGCTTTAAACCCCTACGTAGGCTGCCAGCATGGCTGCGTATATTGCTATTCGCGTTCCGTGCTCGGCCGTAAGGACCTGGCTGAGCGTTGGGGTTCCTTCGTCTGGGCTAAACGTAGGCTTCTTGACAGGCTTAGAGCCGATTTAAGACGTAAGCCTAAAGGCGTGGTAGGCGTTGGAACGGTGACAGATCCCTACCAGCCCCTAGAAGGTAGGCTTAAACTCACAAGGGAGGCGTTGAAGCTTTTGGAAGCCTATGGGTTTCCAGCATCCATCCAGACGAAGTCCCCACTAATCCTTAGAGATAAAGATTTGATTGCTAGGGCGGGCTTCGACGTGGGGGTAACCATAACTACGCTAGATGAGATTTTGGCTGGGAGGCTTGAGCCTGGGGCTCCCCCGCCAAAAGCTAGGGTTGAAGCTCTCCGCCAGCTTTCAGCTTCAGGAGTGGAAACCTGGCTTTTCTACGGGCCTATTATCCCAGAAGTAAATGACAGTCCTGAAACAATTTCCCAGGTAGTTAAGGTTGCGGTTGAGGCGGGCTGTAAGACGCTAATTTACGACAAGTTAAACCTTAAAAGGTGGGTTTTGGAATCGCTTAGCCCAGTGTTGGAGTCTTTAAGGCCTGGCCTCACAAGTAGGGTTAGAGAAACCCTTGCCTCTAGAGGCTATTGGGCTAGGGTTTCAAGGCTGGTGGAGGAGGCCTGTGAGGCAGCTGGCATAGCATGTGAGCCGGCTTTCCCTGGACCTTGGGGCCATCAGGCTCCAGGTGAGCTTTTAACCGGGGAAAAACTCAAATAAGCCTTTACGTTTATTTCGAGACGCTTCAGGGTTGGTTTCCAGGGGGAGGAGCAAAGCTTGCCAGGTGAATTCGCCGCGAGAAACCTGTTGAAGCGTAGGCAGAAGTTTAGGTGGAGCGACCGTCATTATAAGCGGAGAATGCTTGGGTTAGACGTGAAAGCAGACCCCCTGGAAGGAGCTCCCATGGCCCGCGGAATAGTGTTGGAGAAGGTGGGAATTGAGAGCAGGCAGCCTAACAGCGCCATTAGGAAATGCGTCCGCGTCCAGCTCATTAAGAATGGTAAGGTGGTTACGGCCTTCTGCCCTGGGGATGGGGCTTTAAACTTCATCGACGAGCATGATGAAGTTTTAATTGCTGGGATCGGCGGACCCATGGGTAAAGCGTATGGCGACCTACCAGGCGTCAGATACCAGGTTATCGCCGTAAACGATGTTGCCTTAAGGGAGCTTCTCCGCGGAAGGAAGCAGAAGCCCACTAGGTAGCTCAGCCAACCCTAAAATTAGGCCAGCCTGACAGGGTCTTCTTGATTTCATCCCAGCTTACCTTGAAGATAGGGCTATGCGCTCCTGCTCGTCTCGTTTAGCCACAGCGTAGCTTCGACTGTCCCTGTTGGCTGCCAGGATGATTTCGTCGGCTAGGCATTCATCGATAGTTTTAATATTGTTAAAGGCTGCTTTTCTTGCGCCCTCAGCTAGCCAGCGGAGGGCTAGGTCGACTCTGCGTTGAGGTGAGGTGTCCACCGCCACATGGTATACAATGCCTCCGTAGCTTATCCTTGTGGTGTCCTCGCAGGGGGCTGCATTTTCAATGGCTCGAACCAAAACTTGGATGGGGTTTTCACCAGTCTTTAAATGGATGATTTCAAAGGCGTTTTTCACTATTTGGATGGCCCTAGCCTTTTTTCCAGCATTTTTCCCAGGCCTCATAAGCTGGTTAACCAGTCTTTCGACAATGTTCACCTCAGACTTTTTGAAGCGTTGATGTTCATGGCGCCCTCCAGAGTGGGGTATAAATACTGGTTTAAGGCTAATGTAGCGGACTAGGCCTGGATCCTCCACTTTCACGTCTTTAAAGCTCCATTTGCCGAAGAGTAGTATTTCTGGCTCCTTAGCCTTCTCGCTCAACCCTGTCCAAGCCTCTCTAAGGGAGATGGATGATGGCAGATTTAAGCCTTTATGGCTGAAAACTTTTATATGCTACCAAAATATCTTATGAGAATGCTTCGTAAAGGCTTATTTGAAAGCCTTAAGATTCCATGTGGAGGAGTGAAGCTGTATGCCGGAGAAACCCCACCTGAACCTAGTGGTAGTCGGCCACGTAGACCATGGTAAGTCAACCTGCATGGGCCACATACTCTACCTGACAGGTGCTGTAAGCGACAGGGAGATTCAAACCTACGCTCAAGAGTCGGAGAAGCTAGGTAGGGGAGACACCTTCAAGTTTGCCTGGATCATGGATAAGCTTAAGGAGGAGAGGGAGCGAGGGTTAACCATCGACCTTTCCTATTGGAAATTCGACACCGACAAGTATACCTTCACCATTATAGATGCTCCAGGCCACAGGGACTTCATTAAAAACATGATTACGGGGGCCAGCCAGGCTGACTGCGCGCTCCTAGTGGTCTCTGCCAAGAAGGGAGAGTTTGAGGTTGGAATTTCCCCCGGAGGCCAAACCAGGGAGCACGCTTTCCTGCTTAGAACCCTCGGCGTAAACCAGCTTGTAGTGGCTATCAACAAGATGGACGATTCCTCAGTAAACTGGAGCCAGGAGAGATATGAGGAATGCAGGAAGGAGGTGGAAAGCCTCCTCAAAGTTATAGGCTTTAACGTGGCCAAGATCCCCATCGTACCCATCTCGGCTTGGACAGGGGACAACCTGTTAAAGCCCAGCGAGAAGATGCCGTGGTGGAAGGGGCCTACGCTGCTTGAAGCCCTTGACACCTTTGAGGTTCCACCCAAGCCCATCGATAAGCCTCTTAGGATTCCTGTCCAAGACGTTTACACCATTACGGGTGTAGGCACAGTCCCTGTTGGAAGGGTTGAAACTGGAGTGTTGAAGGAAGGGGACACCGTAGTCTTCATGCCTCCAGGCATTAAAGGCGAGGTTAAGAGTATTGAAACCCACCATCAGAGGATTCCAAAGGCTGAGCCTGGAGACAACATCGGCTTCAACGTGCGTGGAGTTTCCAAGACGGATATACGTCGGGGGGATGTAGCTGGCCATCCAGATGTTCCACCCACCGTAGTTAAAGAGTTCATAGGCCAGATAATTGTCATCTACCATCCCACGTCGATAGCTCAAGGCTATATGCCAGTTCTCCACGCCCACACGGCTCAGGTGGCAGTTAGGTTCGCCGAGCTCATGCAGAAGATTAATCCGAGGACAGGTGAGGTTATCGAGCAGAACCCCAGCTTCCTCAAGACGGGAGACAGCGCCGTCGTTAGGTTCCAGCCTGCAAGGCCCGTAGTTTTAGAAACCTATTCGGAGATTCCTCAGCTTGGAAGGTTTGCCATTAGAGACATGGGAACCACCATAGCGGCTGGGGTGGTTAAGGAGATAACGCAGAAAGGCTGAGCCTGCGAGGGGAGGAGTATCGGGGCGAAATGGTTCAGAAAGCAAGGATAAGGCTTACCAGCATCGACTACAAAAAACTCGACCAAGTATGTAGAGAAATTAAGGAAATTTCGGATAAGGTTGGAGTGAAGGTTTCAGGCCCCATACCCCTCCCCACCAAACGTATCATGGTGCCTACGAGGAAAAGCCCATGCGGCGAAGGCACCAACACCTGGGACCGCTGGGAGCTTCGAATCCATAAGAGGCTGATAGAGGTTGAAGCTAACGAGCGGTTAATGAAGCGGATTATGCGTATCCAGGTTCCAGACGACGTTTACATTGAAATCAGCTTAGTCTAATGATTCTAAGGTTTCCCCCTTTACTATTTGGCCTTCCCAGTTTTCAAGGTTTTCATAGGCTGTGGCCTGAATATACCTGTGAAGGAATTCCACGTTTTCATAGGCGCTAGCATCGAGCATCTGTTTAAGCCAGCGTCTCCCTTCAGGTGTTAAGCTATAAACCTCCTTCCTCTCAAGCTTCTCCTTTTTCACCAAACCCTTTTTCTCCATGGTGTGGAGCAGCGGATACACGACGCCTGGGCTTAGAAGAATATGGAGTTTGCTGTAGATTCTAGCTATGATTTCGTATCCCCATGAAGGTTTAACGAGCAGCAGGTAGGCTATAATAACGTCGAGGAAAGATTTTATGCAGCGTTCCCTAACCTCCCTCACGTAAAACCTCATTCTTTCCCCATCTCCTATTAAAGCCCGTTTAAAACCCATTCTCCGCCTCTCCCAGAGGTTCCTCCTAACTCGCGGATGGCATGACCTCCCTTAATAAACCGGAAAACCTTATAGAGTTCTCCCCCTCTCCCATGAACCCAGACAGCCTCAAACTTCCCCCCATAATCTCTCTCAATCTTCCTCCTAGCCCTCTCCAGCCTCCTATAGAGGGCGTTATACATCTTAGAGTCTACGCCGCTAGAGCTGATTTTCCTCCCAAAGAAGTGCTCAGCAACCTCAAAGAGGTTATGCTCAAAGTTAGGCTTGGAAAGAATATATCGGATGAGAGTCTCCTGATCTGGAATGAAACTTTTAAGGCTACCCCTCTCCCCAGCTTCAAGCTTCTCAGTTTTTAAACCTTCAGCTGCAAGCCTAGCTATCAGCTCCTTAATTTCCTCAATGCTACCTTCGCTTTCAAATTCCATGTCACCTATGCGAAACCTAAGCTTAACCAAACCTTAGAACCCCAATACTCTTTACACATACATTGTATATAAGCTTTTCCATTCATTGAACACACAAAACCTCCAAATTCTACGCATTTTATCCCCAAAATCTGCTGTTTTAGACGAAAGCTTGCACGGAAAATCTGACATAAACCTTTGCATTCAAGGTCTATGTGAGAGGTAGCCTCCAGCTTAAAGATATGGCCAAAACACTAAAAAATTTTCTCAAATGATAAATGTGATAAATGAATTAAATTAGGTTTTAGTATAACTGCAGGGATTTGAACCCGAAATAACAGTGCATAGAGATCCCTGTATACAAC
>CAZAJK010000014.1:0-838 GCA_964485425.1 uncultured Candidatus Bathyarchaeia archaeon
CCACATGGTGGCGATTAACGAGATTTTTAAGGCTGGAGGGCTCAGGGCGGCGGTTGAGAAGGGAATTCTGCGCAAGGGAATCATGTATGAGTGTATTAGGCGCGGGGTACCCTTCGTGCTTGCGGGCTCTATTCGCGATGATGGGCCGCTGCCTGAGGTTATAACTGATGTGGTGGAGGCTCAACGCCGCTATAGGGAGGCGTTGAAGGGGGCTTCCATGGTGCTTATGCTGGCAACAGCCCTCCACTCTATAGCTGTGGGTAACATGCTGCCCTCCACGGTTAAGTTGGTATGCGTAGACATTAACCCCTCCACCGTTACAAAGCTGCTTGACCGAGGTTCAACCCAAGCCGTGGGCGTAATCTCGGATATTGGAACCTTCCTCCCGCTCCTAGCCCAAGAACTCCAAAAAATTAAGGATGAAAATGGGGTTTGCTGGGAAACCTGAAAAAGGGGGAGATGTTAAAAGTCTGGAGTGGGCTAGGTTCGTTGGTGGTTTAGGTTGGCTCAGCGTAGACCTCCCTCGGATAAAGCTAAAATTTTAGATTTCGAGGTTGAAAGGGAAGATTTTAACGTTTACAGGCTTGAGGATGGAACCATCATTAAGGTTAAGGTTTCCCTAGCCAACGCCAGGGTTTACGTCGACGAGAAGGGTAACCCCATCCTAAACCGGGATGGAAACCCACACTACGACTTCCACTTCGAAACCAAGGTCAGAATACTGCCCAACAAGCGAATAATAACCGTTAAACCCCCAGAAAAGCCCCAGCCGCCAGGAATGTATGGATAAGCATTCTCCACATGAAAAATTTTTGACGCCGGGGCCGGGATTTGAACC
>CAZAJK010000014.1:848-17014 GCA_964485425.1 uncultured Candidatus Bathyarchaeia archaeon
GCCCACAGGCTTAGCAGGCCTGCGCCCTACCAGACTAGGCGACCCCGGCTCTCCGGCGATATAGAATTTGCCTGAATGGAATTTTAACGTTTAGGCTTGGGCTTAGCCCGGTTCTACATGTTTTTAGTCTCCTTTTAGATGGGTAGTCCAAGCATTTTTAGGCCTATGTATATGTAGAGGAGGCCTAAGCCTAGCCTTAAAAGTTTGGGTTTGGTTTTCTCGCTGACGATGGCTCCGAGGATGGAGAAGGCTACGCTGGTTAAGCCTAGCGTAAGGAAGGCCCCATAGTTGAAGTAGCCTAAACTGTAGGGTGGCAGTTCCTGTCTTCCAAGCCCCCAGAACACGTAGCTGAGGGCTCCTATCCCCGAGCTTACGGTCATCATCCCCAGCGAGAGCAGGATGGAGAGGTGCATGGGGAAGCCTAAAACCAGGTTTAACATGGGAACATATACGAGTCCTCCCCCTATCCCGATGAAGGCTGCAAAGGTGGCGGTTACTAGACCCCAGCCGAAACCCTTAACCAAACTTAGCTCCGGAGGCTTCTCTACAGGTCTGGGTTTAGCTGTGAGGAATCTCCAGGCTCCGATCAGGCATACTACGCCGAAAAGGGTTTTCATGAGTAGGCCTGGAGCGTAGGCCGTGAGGGTGGCTCCTAGGATGGCGCCTATCCCTGCTCCAAGCCCCAAACCCCTCCAAACATGGAAGGGAAACACGGTTTTCCCAGCCTTCAGATGCATTCCAGCCCCCATTAAGGCTGTGGGAACCACCACCGCCAGGTTAGTTCCAAAAGCTGTTTTCACGGCGAGGTCGAGGGGGGTACCCCAGCCAGTAAACATGTAGATCATGACTGGAACCATGATGAAGCAGCCGCCAACCCCGAACATGGCGCTGACAAAGCCTACGCCAGCCCCGGCCAACATGAACATCCAAACCCAGGAGGGAATCATTCCTCAGCTCCCTCTCCTTAAGGCTTCAATAACCCTGACCAAGGGCTTAAGCTGGGAAAGCAGTATTCTGTCCAAAACTTCTAGGAGCCTGAAGATTTCCCGGTTTTTCACCCTGTAGAGGGTTCGCCTACCGTCTACTCGCCTATCTAAAATTCCCGCCTGGTAGAGGAGGTCGAGATGCTTCGATATTGTTGACTGAGCTTTCCCAAATCTGGGAATTATCTCACATACACATTTCTCTCCTTCCCGGAGGAATTCCACTATTTCAAGCCTAACAGGGTCGGCTAACGCCCTTAAAAGGTAGGCTCTCCTCTTTAAGAGCTCCTCTGAGCTCATTTTCAGTCTTTAAAAAAATGGTTTCGGGAAGATTTAAATATATCGATATATTCGGAAATTACGATGAATGAAAATATAGGAATAATCGCTGAAAAATCGGAGCTGAAGAAAGTTAAAGAGAAGATTTCTAAACTTTACAGTGCAAATTTTGACTTCATTTATCTGTCAAAAATGGATGAGGAGGAGGTTGCGAATTGCCTGGCTGAGAGATGTTCGCGTGCAGGCTGGTTTAAGGCTGTCCTTCTCTTGGCTGTAACAGGCCCTGGCCCCCTTAGAAGTCTTAAAAAGATTTTCAACACCCCTTTCTAAGTTTCGATAATGCTGTTATTTCCACCGTTGGGAGAAATCCTTTAGCCAAGATAATTTCCGTTGTTTCTACTAGGCTGGAGGAGGAAACTCTCAGAACCTATAAGGCTCTCTACGAGTTTACGCCTAACCAGCTCGCTGTTTTAACACTTGACGACTTAGATGAGCTGCCTGATCTGTGTGGGCAGGGATACAGGATACTTGTTCCCTGCGCGGTTGAACTCTTAGAGAACCCTTCGCTTCTTAGCGGGAGAATTGAAGGTTTGAATATGACGGTTGAAGACCCGTTAAGCCTGCTTATTGAGGAGGCAGCTCTCCTCTGCAGAGGCAAAGTTAAACCTTCAACCATAGAGGTTAAGAAAGTTCTCCCCTGCGTGGCTGACCCTTCAAAGGTAAGGTTTATTGCCCAGGTTGACGTGAATGTTGAAAGCCTGCTGCCAGTCCTATACCTACATTTGAAGCGTTCAAACTACATTGAAGCTTTAGACGTTTTAACCTTTACAACCGACCGGGAAGAATTGGTGTCAATTTATGGGAGCGGTAAAATCTGCGCTGGGAAAGTGAAGCCTGAAAGGGTTGAAGGCCTCCTATCCGACCTTTTAAACCTCCTAGTGAGGGCTTTCAACTACCTCTCCCTTCACGGGCCTCCTCCTGAAAGCCTCCTAGAGGTGAGGAGAAAACTTAACCCTAACATGGTTTACCAGCATTTGCCGAAACTTAACTGCGGGAAGTGTGGAGAAAAGACTTGTCTAGCCTTCGCCGTTAAACTATTCCTTGGAGAATGTGAACTTGAAAACTGCACCCCGCTGGGAGAAGAAAAATATAGGGAGGATAGGGAATTTCTCCAAAAACTTCTCAAACCTATCCTGTAAGCTTCCATGTGGACTCGTAGGCTTAGCAGTCCTATGCTTATTAAAAGGGCAGTTGGGTTTTAGACTTTGTTTTTGGTCCTCTAAAAAGCCTTTAAAAAGGGGAAGAATTGAGTGGCCTTTTGGTTTTTAACGTTGCTGGCTTTTGGTTAGCATGTATAGAAGCCATATTCGACCTTCTGGGGTAGGATACTTCTCGAGGTTTGGCCCATAGATTTCTTGAAGCCTTTCGAATAATTTTTGGGCAGTTTCGGGCGTGAAGGTGAAGGTAGGCTTAGATATGAGGTTATTTTCAACAAGTTTTTCAAAGGCTTCCTCCACCCTTCCTAGGTCGACTTCACCTTTCTCATCTATTTCTTCAACCACCTTCTTCGCCTCTTTTATGGCTTCCTTCTGTTCCGGTGTTAGGATTACTACTTTCACGGTTAGAGTTATGGTAGCTACATTTTCACTTTCACCTAGGTTTCCCACGCTATCCTCCGCCTCCAAATCTATATAGTAGGTTCCAGCCGGACTGCCTGAGGAATTCCAGCTTCCACTCCAAGTATTTCCGCCTGAATTTTGAAGGTTCACGGTGGCTATGGTGGTTTCATCTGGATGCTGTATGAGTGCTCTAACGAAAGATACCCCTGAATTATCGGTGACAGTGGCGGTTATGGTGAAAACTGTTCCAATCTCTCCACTGGACGGGGTTACAGTTACATTAGAGATGTTTGGAGGGGAAAGGTCTTGAGTTGAGAATTTAACTACCAGCCAGTCAACGTCCTGAACATTGTTTACATTTAAGGTGACGTCTTGCACACTGCCAGTGCTTTGGCTTTCAATGTGAAGGTTATGAACCCAGACTGCGTCCTCTGCTTCGAAATCTGGGGCTTCACCATCGTAACGCTTAATTATAGAAAGGTCGCTGGCATTCTCAGTCCTATAGGAAACCGTCATGTTAATTGGAGCCGTGTTAAGGCTTTCATAGGAAGAGTCGGTATAGCCAACCGCGTAAACAACGTTTTGGCCTGAAGCCGCCTTCAAAAGATAATTGTTAACGTCATCTCCACTGATATTTACACACCATTGAATGTTACCGTTAGAATCCAGCTTTACTAGGAAGCCTCCGCTATTTGTGCCTGTTCGACCTGCTATGTAAACTCCTCCCTGACCATCTAGGGCTACACCATAAGCGTACTCGGCTCTATCTGTTCCGAAATATTCAGCCCACTGCAGGTTCCCGTCGCTAGAAAACTTTGCTACAAAAGCTTCAACGTAGGCGTTTTGCGTGTATACTTTACCCACCACGTAGATGCCGTCGCTTCCAGCAGCCACATCATAAAGGGAAATGCTGTCTCCTCCTTCAGGCCAAGCTACAACCCACTCCATATCGCCGGATTCATCAAGCTTGGCGAGAAAAACTGAAACTTCAGCGATAACTCCGTCTTTAACTATGGCTTCCAAGTCTCCTGCCACGTAAATAGAGCTCCCATAGGCAGCTAAGGCGAGCTTATCACTTTTTGAAACCTTGCTTAACCCTATACATTTAGCCCACTTCAAACTTCCGTCAGAAGCAAATTTTAATACATAGTAACCATAGTCTGAGGCTAGAACACCCTGGAAGACACCTCCAACGTAAAGATTTCCCCCTAGAAGGGTTGCACCTGTCAAGGTTTGATCGTAGTTGGTTATCTCTGACCAAACATCGTCGCCACTCTCTATCTCGGTGAACCTCCAGACCTTCGAGAGTTCAAGCCCTCCATCTGCTGTATTTAACTTAGCAATGAAAGTATTCTTATTATCGCCGTTAATGCTATAGCTCTGAGTTTTACCTGCCACCCAAAGCTTTGAACCATCTAGAATGACCGCTTTCGCTTCATCATAGTCTGAGCCTCCCCAACGCTTACACCATTGAAGGTTACCGTCGGAATCCAGCTTAGCCACTACGGCTTCAAAGTTTCCATCTGAAAGCTCGCATCGACCTGCTACATAAAGGTCTCCAGCTCCGCTGAGGCTGATGGAATTCGCCCTGTCTTCATCCGGTAATCCAAAGGTCTTTAGCCAAACTGGGTTGGGTTGGCCTTGGGCTTGAACGCCTGAAATCTGTAGGATGCCTGCTAGTAGCAAGAGTATAACTAGGTAGGAGAGAGTTTTGCGCAAGGGCAAACTCCCTCCACATCTTTTTAATTAAAACATTTTTCCTTGAAAAAGAGTCAAGTATTTATTTTTTACCCTGATTCTAAAAGGAAAAATTGGCTCCATTAAAGTGTCCGGCTACGAATTTAATTAGGGATTTTTAGAAGACTCTGTTTTTGTCTAGGATTGATAGGAGTTCGTCGGTTTTTATTTCTCCGAGACCTATGGCTGAGTCTGCAGCTCCATAGGAAATTATGATTTTGTCGTCTATTTTTTGGGCTCCGCAGGGGAAAACGGTGTAGGGCCTGTCTCCATAGATTTCGTAGGTTGTTTCAGGCTCCATGATGTAGTGTGGAGTTACGGCTGTAACCTCAACTTCGCCGTCAAATTTCATTAGGACGGCGAATACTCGGTAGCATTCGATTTCCCTGTCGATTCCATGGATTAGGACTAGGTGTTCGCCTCCCCCAACCTCTATTGGAGGTGTAGCCCAGCCTATTTTCATTTCGAAGTCTGCGGGTTCAAGTGGAACCCTAGTGTCGGAAATGTAGACTTCCTCTATTTTGGATGTTTTCTGGTTTAGGATTTCTGTTTGAAGCCTGCTGACTGCTAGGTAGTATCGCTCATCTGTGAGGTGGGGCCTGTGGAAGAGAAGTAGCTCGCCCAGCCTATTTCTCACCACAAAGGCGTCTTTGTCGCTGATCACGAATCTCCTTAGGTCTTCCGGGAAACGGAAGGCGCATCTTTTCCTCCATTTTTCCCTCGGCTCCTCTAGGATGGCCATCATTGGCAGGGTTCTTTCGGTTCTCACAGCAGGGTTGAAGTAGTTTACTGTTCGGCCGCAGTAGGTCATAGCAAGTTTACCGTCAATTTGGCATACTCTGGGATCTTCAACACCCCACAAATCGTATTTACTGTCGGGGTAGACGACGATTTCGGCTGGGTAATGGCTTGAATCTAAATATCCCCCATAAATGTCGTTTAAATCGATTTCGATGAGAGCAACGGAACTGGCATAGGTGAAATATCCTAAAATGATTCTGGCATAAAGCTTTACAGTAGTATTTTCAATGGCCATGGCAGGGTTAAAAATCATGGTTGGATTGTTAAGCGGATAGTTTTTGAGGTGGATTCGGTTAGATGTCAGCACGCCCAGTCTTTTAACCATATTAACCGTCCTAAATTCTCTTACCCTATTGATCTCAGCCGCCCTACCATTAAACTTGAACATTCCAGTCAGCCTCTCCTCCTTCTCAGCAGACTTTCACTAAAGCTTTACTCAAATTTTAAACCAGCCCCTAAGACCTTACGGTTTCATCCCTCGAAAACGTAGGCTGCCAAGGCTTTTACACCGTTTGGAGTAGAAGCCAGGACGTATAAGGTTTTACCCGGCGAAGCGTCCACAGCGTTTTCAGCAGCTAGGCTTATTTTAAGTTTAAGGGTTTCCCCGGGATCCCACTGGCCTGTGGAGGCAGGCATCCGGATAGGGTTTAAAATCTCCTCGCCTCCGTCGACTTTAACCTCTACGACCGTCCAGGTGTTTGTCCCCCCTAGCGGGCTGTAGGGAACCCAGAGGATGACGGTTTCCCCGCTGGAGGCTGCTTCATACTTTAAGATTAGGTCTAGGTATTTGAAGTGGCGTGCATAAATGCTCGTGGAGCCCGAGTTTAAGATTTCAACATAAATGAGGGTGGAAATATTTGAGGAGACAACAGGTTCGATCTGAACTATTTCAATGCTGGTTTCATTTTTGGCTTTAAGATTCTCGGCAAGCTCTAAATTTTCCTCTTCAAGGTTTTTTGAAAGCTCAGCTAAACCTGTAACGGTTATTCCAGCTGCAAATAGGAATAGGATTCCCAGGATGGCTACCGCGAAAATGGTGGAGAAACCCATCCCCGGAAACCTCATAGGGAAATCGTGTATTGGTCGCCGTATCCCGTGTAAACCGTGAACTCGATGAGCCAGTCTCCCTCAGCCGGGTTTTCCCCTAGCTGGACTGAGATTTCAAGGGTTTCGTGGGGGTCCCAGTCACCGTCAGCATCACCATCATTTAGGATGGTGTAGGTCCAGGTTGGGGGTTGAGCAGCGTTATAAGGTATCCGGAGGGAGGTTTCCCCCACTTTTTGGAGGATGAGGTCGGAGCCTTCCCCGATTAAGGCTTGGGGGATACTCCTGCAGCCCACATTTTTAACCCAGACTTTAAACCCCCCGCTTTGGCTATCGGCAAAAATTATTTCGATTCTGGTTTCAAATTCTTCGCTGAGCTTTGATAGGGTCTTTTTCTGGGCGTCTGAAAGATTTTGGAAGCCTGAGGTTAGGGCGGCTGCGAAAATGGAGGCTGCCACTATTACGGCTATGGTTAGTATCGCCTCATTTATCACTGAAGCCATTTGAGACCACCAGAAAAAGGGGGAAGGGTGGGAAGGTGGTTTAACCGAAGTTTATCCTAGGTCCATTACTGGGTCGATGGTTGGAGGCATGTAGCGCGTTACGGTTAGCACTGAGCCCACGGAGGGCTTAACCTCTACGGAGAACTTCTCGTTGGTGGTTAGCTCAACTCCTGTTTCCCCGTATATTGCGGTTAGGTCGACGGTAACCTTGAACTTCTCACCGTATTCAAGAATCATGTCATCATCGCCGATAACCTGGGTTACGGTAGCCTTGGTTCCATCATAGATGTTGTCCACATGGGTGTGGGGGTCTGTATATGATATGGCCATGGTATTTTGGCTTAAGTCTACAGGATGCTTGCCAGCTGAGGTCTTAATGTAAAACTCTATTTTGTCAGGTTTTCCATCAGAGTCTTCATCGTAGGCGATCACCGAACCATCAAGCTCAATAACGGAGGAAGCCTCAGCCAGCCCTGTGCCAATAACCTCCTTGCTTTTCTGAGAGGTCTGCACCCCCATGTTCAGCACGGTGAAGGCGAAGGCTGCGGCGACGATAACGAAGGCTATCAAGATTATGGCTGTTTCAAGTCCTGTTAACCCCCGCTTGTCTCGCAGTATTCTTGGATTCATATCTTCCACCGATAAGATTCTCGTATTACACAAATATAAATTTTATGTTCTAAGACGCTTCTGAAATCATACGAAAAGTTTATTAGAGAATTATTTAAAGGTTATTACTGAGGGACAAGCATTGGAAGCATCATGGCAAATAGAGTCGGAAAAAGAAGGGGAGGCAGAATTTCACAAGACTTACCTCCAAGTGGTAAATAGACGTTTTATGCTGGGAGTTCATCAGCCTGTTTCAGGTTTAACGATTCCCATAGAGCACCTACTAGACCTTCTAGAATGTTTCTCTGAATTCTTAGGCCAATCAGCCTGTGCAGCGCTCCTTTTCCACCTAGGAAGAAAAGTAGGCCGCACATACTGTGAAAAACATCAAAATCGAGAAAACTTCGACGAAAAAATCTCAGAGGCCGACCTCGCCTATTTGCCTATGCTTAAAGAGGCATCCTTTGATAGGGAAAATAGGCGAGGAACCATCGTGCTAAAAATTTTCAACAGCAACAATCCTTCAGCCCTCAACCTTTTAGCCTTCTATTTGAAGGGTTTCATAAAAGGATTTATAGAGTCCGTTGTAGGCTCCGAACCTAAAGTTATTCGAGAAAAATATTCAAATTCAGCCCAAACACTCCGTCTTGAACTTACTTTCTCCTTTTAGGAGGGATTTGAATGACCATTATAACTTTCCATTCATATAGAGGCGGGACGGGGAAAAGCACGCTTGTAGCCAATTTCGCCACTGCGGTGGCAATGAGAGGGAGGAGGGTGGGGCTTCTAGAGTTTGACACCCTTTCTCCAGGCCTCAGAATCCTCTTCGACGTAAATATTCCACCTGGCAGACGCTATTTAAATGACCTGCTCTGCGGTGAGGGAGAAATCGACGAAGCTGTTTTAGATTTAACCCAGACTCTCCATAACAGGCTTTTTGACGGGCCTGGAAGGCTTTTCTTCCTTCCAGCAAGCCAGAAAGGAGAGGACATTTTCAAGCTTCTGCGGGATGGCTATAGCGCCCACCTATGCATGGACATCATTAGGGAATTTCAGGAACGCTACGATCTAGACTTCCTATTCATCGACACCCATCCAGGCTTCGAAGAAGACACCCTCATTGCTCTCACAGCTTCAGAAATGATTATTATAGTTCTAAGGATGGATGAGCAAGACTATTATGGGGCTAAAATAGCCGTAGACGTTAACAAGACTATCGGCAAAAAACTTTACCTCCTCTTTAACATGGTTCCCAACGAGATTGCAGAAAGCCATGAGCTATCATACGTTATTAGTAGAGTTAAAAAGTTCCTGGGAGCACCTGTCATCGGAATAATACCTTTCTATAAAGATTTGCTTGCTGCAACGGGGAGAAGGCTTTTCGTGGTGGATTCGAAGGGGCATCCGTTTTCAATAACAGTTAACACGCTTGTCTCGAAGCTACTAGACGAGTTTGACAGCTGGCTTCAAGTTTAACTTCGAGTATTACATGGCCGTTACACCTGCTGAGTAAACTTGAAAAGAGAGGTGTTAGGATGAAATGCTGGTCTCAGCGGGAATTTCAGCTTTGAAGGGGGAGGGCAGGGTGAAACCTGTAAGAAACTATTTGATTAAGTCTCTTCTCTACTTCCTGGTCAATAAGAAAACGGACCTCGAACATGGCTTCCCAGTCAAGGAGTGGTGTAGGGGGTACGTCATTTTAACCCATGACACGTTATATCTTCAACCTCCTAGCGGAAACTACGGGTTTGCCATGCCTCTAAGCTATGTAGCGAGGATTGAAAGATTCAGCCGGAGGGAAAACCTTAAACACTTGCCTAAAAACTTCATGGCAGCCAAGCTTGAGGTGGAAGACAACCATAAAAATGATGTTTACTCGGTTATCTTCTCTGGCCCTCGAAGCGTTATGGCTCCTTTCTGGGGTAAGCTGCTTCAGCAGGTTCGAAGGCTTAGGGTTCAGGAGGAATATAAAGACCTTAAAAGGCTTCTATACCTATTAAGCCTTGGGGTTAAAAACCTTAAAAGCCTAAGTTTTCTGCTGAACCTGGAAAGGGAAAAAGTCTTATCTTATCTTCTGAAGCTTTACAGGGCCAGGCTCATAAATAGGTTTGGAGATCTTACGGACAGGGGATTTCAAAGGCTTTCAGAGCTTAAATTACCCTCACAGATGGTTTCAGACCTCGAAGAACTCCTCGAATACCATAGAAACCTCTCAGCCTGGCATGGGATAAAAATTGAATACTGATCAGGCTGTTTCAGGCATACTGCTAACCATCGTGATGATAGTTTTAGCCACGTTATTTTCGGGCATAATGCTGACTGGAATGGCAGACCTCCAAGAGCTAAACAGCGAGCTACTTAAAGACCACCATAAGACCTATGTGAAGATAATTTTTTCAGGTAAGAGTTCCCCCACCGAAGCTAAAATCTGGATTAAAAATATAGGTGAAACCTCCATCGCCCCATTAACCATTCAGAAGTCAACCTTGCTCTTCGGCCCTTCGGAAAACTTTAAAATTATTGGCCGGGATGGAGAAAGCCCACGCTGGGATTACCTAATTATAGACCGTAATGGAGATGGCAGGTGGAGCCCTCATGAAACCTTGGAAATAACAGTTTATTGGGGGGAGGAGCTGCCGCCCGGCGACTACTACGTAAAGTTTTCCCTTTATAGTGGAGGGGAGGCTGAAGGCTACTTCAAGATTACTTGAATATTCTTTTTGGATTTGAAAGGAAAGATTTAAAAGTTACTTTTATCTTATAATATCTGTGAGAAAAATCTTATTAAGGCCACAATTTAAGCGGAGGCTAAAATTCCATGGAAAATATTGGCGAGACTGGTGAGGGAAATGTTTCCAGCACTCTTTCAACGGAGATTTTCGAGCTTAAAAGGAAGATTAGCGAGCTTGAAAAGAATTTTAACAGTCTCTCCGAGGTTTTAAAGAAAACTTTAACCGACGTTAGAAGCGTGATTTCCGAGCTTGATAACCCCTTCAACATTTTACGCTCAGTTGGAGTGGATGAACTGCTTGAGAAATGCATTGAACATGTGAGGGAAGAAGTGGGAAAAATTAAGCGTGAGGAGATGAAGAAGAGCGCTGTTAAAGACGATGAGGTAAAGGTTCAGCCTCAGATTGTAGCCTGCAGGGAGGTAAAGGTTGAAGGGGAAACCCGCGGTAAGTCTTCGGGTAAGCCCGAGGAAGGCGAGGCTAAACCTTCCTGCAGGCTTACTCCGCCGGAATTAAAGGTTGAAAAACCTGCAACTTCCACCCAGCCTAAAGATGAATCTAAGCCTCCAAGCGTCTTCGAGTTTAAGCCTTCGGTTGAAAGCTTTGAGGAAGCCTTCTCCATATATAGGCTCGCCCACCTCATGCTTGCCGCTGGATATTTAATGCTTAGGGTTGGGAGGAGGGAGGCTGAACTGATTATTACTGAGTATGTTAAGAGGGGTTGGGTTGACCCTTCAACGGCTAGGGAGCTTGAAGACTTCCTTGGAATGCTGAGCCTGGAGGTTGGAGAAAACCTAGTTGGAGACGGGAAAATCGACGTGGAGGACCATCTGCTTCTAGTCGACTATCTGAGAAGGGTGGGGAAAATGACTTCAGCCGAAGAAAATCCTTCTAACATTCTTTCCATGCTCTTCCTTTCTAAAGCCATCTCCTACATGCTTCAGTGCTCGCTTGCTAGGAGAGGTGAGCTTGATGGAAGGGTTTTTTGAGGGAAATGGGAGGGAAGAGGAAAGACTGCTTAAATTTGAAAATCCCGAACTTGACAGGAAGGTTGGGGGGCTGCCCATTCCCTCCTTAACCCTTATTGAGGGGCCAAACAATTCGGGTAAGAGCGTTTTAGCCCAGCAGATGGCCTATGGAGCCTTAAAAAACGGTTTAAAGGTAAATTACATTACCACTGAAACCTCCATTAAAAGCCTACTTTACCACATGAAGAGGCTTCAGTGGGATGTTGAGGAATACTTTATTTCGGGAGCCTTCCGTATAACGCCTTTAAATGTGGCCGGCTTTGAATGGACCCCTGAAAGCTCCAAATACTTTTTAACGGCCATAGTAAGCTTCTCTAAAAAGAAGGATTACGACGTCGTCATTATTGATTCTTTAACCCATCTGGTTGCTCAGGCTGCTCAAGACGACATTCTCAGCTTCTTCTCCCAATGCCGCTGCCTAGTAGACACGTTAAATAGGGTTTTCATCATGACGCTGCATCCTTACGCCATCAACCAGGAGCTGCTCGTCAGGGTTAGAGCTATCTGCGACGGCCATCTCAACCTTTCCATTCGAACCTTCCAGGATAAAAGCATCCTCACCCTCAATGTTTCGAAGCTTAAAGGTGCCAGTCAAACCTCAGGCTCCTTCATAAGCTTCGAGGTAAACCCGGCCTTCGGAATTAAAGTTTTACCTTTCACGGCAACTAGGGGGTGAAGGGTTTTAAGCCTGCAAAAACTTGAAGGTTTAGGCTTCGAATCTCTTAAAGGCTTTGATGAGAATTGGAGGGAGAGAATTTCCAAGAACTCTCATTTGGCCCAATACTTAGCCGAGCTAATTAAAAGTTCTAGGCCTCCCCAGCTGGTTGAGAAGCTTAGCCGTGACATGGCCTCCATCCGGGCGCCAAACATTCTATACCCGGTTGGAGACCCAGTCTACATTCACATCTACCCCGACCCTCAAAGCGGAAGCTTGAAGTATCATCCGGTTGAGCCGCGGATAGCGAAGAACAGGGAGCAGATTTTAAGCGATGTGGAGCGGATTTTAGCCCTCAACATTGATGCCGTAGAGGTTCCGGAGGAAGCTTCAGCTAGAGAACAGGTTCTTAACAGGCTTATAGACAGGCTTTTCCCGGTTAATGCCCGGCTTAAAACGGCTTCAGGCCTAGAGCTTCGAATAGACAGAGACTTGCATAACCGCTTAAAATATGAGCTTTACTGCGAAAAGATCGGGGTGAGCATTCTTGAACCCATGATTAGGGACCCCTTCATCGAGGACATTCACTGCAGCGGTTTGGGACCCATATTTCTGCACCACAAGATTTTCGGCCACATGGAAAGCACCATCAGCTTTGAAAGCTTGGAGGAGCTTGACGGCTTCGTGATGAAGCTAAGCGAGTTTGTGGGTAAACCCGTTTCCCATAGGAGCCCCATAGTTGACGCCAAGCTTCCCGACGGCTCAAGGATAAACATAGTTTTTGGGGAGGATATTAGCCAGAGGGGAAGCAACTTCACCATTAGAAAGTTTGCCACCAAACCCCTCAGCATCATTGAGCTTATAAAGTTTGGAACCATGAGCTCGATTTTAGCAGCATACTTATGGCTGCTTCTAGAGGAGCGTATGTCCATTTGGATTTGCGGTGAGACTGCAAGCGGCAAAACCACCACGCTTTCAGCCATTACGGCGTTCATTCCACCCTCAGCCAAAATAGTGTCTATTGAAGAGGTTCCTGAGGTTCATGTTCCCCATGAAAACTGGGTTAGGGAGGTTGTTAGGGAAACAGGTAATGCTACCAGCGAGGAAACGGGAGCTGTATCCATGTTTCAGCTTTTGAAGGCAGCCCTGAGGCAGAGACCCACCTACATAATTGTTGGGGAGATTAGAGGGCAGGAGGGAGCCGTAGCCTTCCAAGCCATGCAAACAGGCCATCCTGTGCTTGCAACCTTCCACGCGGCTTCGGTTAACAGGCTTATCCAAAGGCTGACAGGCTCGCCTATAAATATCCCTAAAACCTATGTGGACAACCTTAACGCCGTAATCATTCAAAGCGCCGTCCATAACCCTAAGACTGGCAGGTATGAGCGTAGGGTTTTATCCGTCAACGAAATTTTAGGCTACGAGCCTGCCGAGCAGCAATTCAACTTCGTGGAGGTCATCACCTGGGAGCCTTCAACCGACAGCTTCGAGTTTAGAGGCCTGGGCTCAAGCTATCTGCTTGAAAACAAGATTGCCGTGATGAAGGGAATCTCCAAATACGAGCTTAAGAAGATCTATGAGGAGCTTGAGCTTCGAGCTAAAATTCTCGAATACATGTTGAAGCTTGGAATCTTAGACTACTATGAGGTCTGGAGAAACCTCGTTTGGATCCACAACGTCGGCGTTGAGGAGGCTTATGAGAAGTTGAGGCAGCAGGTTCTATCCAAGCATGGCTCTGTTAGAGGTGAACCCGTCCTGGTGAGGGCTTAGCGGGGGGAGAGGGTGAAACTCGCCATTAAAAGCTTTTCACCCCTCAGCATTATTCGATCCCTATCTACGGGCTACAGGATTGAAAGCGAATTCCCCTTCTTCCTCCTATATTTCAGGTCTATTGCCACTGCTAGGGTTTCAAGGGGGCTTCTCTTCAAACTTTTCTCGGAGAAAGCCGTGTTCAAGCATATCTCAGAAATCTTCAGGAAAATCCATATTTTGGTGGATGTTTGGCGTTATGGGCATGCTGAGGCCTGTGAAGCCTCCTGTAGGCATGCTGCCTCCAAGCTTTTCAAGTCCTTCCTAGTCCGAATGTCCCAATCCATAGGGTCTGGTGAGGATTTGGAAGACTTCATCCACCGTGAGTATCGAAATTTCATGGCAGCCTATCCTGAGGAGAGGGATAGGATGCTCGATAGGCTTCGGAAGTTCTGCGACGCCTATGTTTCAGTCTTTTCCTCTACTACCCTGATCTGCGTCACCATTCTGCTGGCTGCACTCTTCTACTCTTTCAAGCTTATGATCGAGGTGGCGGTGATAGGCTTAACCTCCGTTTCCATGCTCCTCTTCCTCTTCTCATGGGTTATGTTTAGCCAGGCTAGGCCTGACAGTATTCTCCCGAAGGGGGGAAATAAGCCCCCTAGGAGGAAGCTTATTGAGAAGATTAACCTAGCCATGCTGGCCGCCCTGCCAGCCATCTATCTCCTGCCTCTTCCAATGTTTAACCAGCTCTTCTATAAGGTTGCCTTCATGGGTGTTCCCATCATGGTTGGAGGCTTCCTTGGAAGGCGTTACGTGGGGAGGGTTAAAGCTTGCGAGCAGCATTACCCCTCATTTCTCAGGCAGGTTGCCTCCATATGCTCCGCTGGAATACCTGTTAAAACCGCTTTAAAAGACGCGGTTAACGTAAACTATGGACCGCTAAGTAAGGCTGTGAGGAGGCTTTACGCCAAGCTAGGCTTAAGGATAAACTCCGACATTGCCTGGAGAAGCTTTGAGGTGGAGGTGGACAGCCAGCTTATCAGCCGGGTGAACAGTGTTTTCACCGATGTGCTTTACCGTGGGGGGAATGTGGGTGAGGTGGCAAAGCTCATTGAGTCCATGTATTTCATCTACACGACGATTAGGCGTAGGAGGTATCAGATAGTCTCCTATCTAAACGGGCTATTGGTCCCCTTACATACAGCCATGTGCGGTATGCTAGCCATCATCTGCGGCTTTTTCACAGCCCTAAAAAAGTTTGTAAGCTTCATGCCCACCATCCTGCCCTTGCAGGCAACCTTCCCCACAGATTTCATAAACACCTATTTCATCTTCGTCCTCGTGCTGTTCTCGCTGAATAATGCCGCAGCCATTTACTCGATTGAGGGGGACTCCTACTTCACCCTCCTATTCTTCCTTGGGCTTATGCTGGCGTGTGGAAGCCTGGTTTACGGCTTCGTCTATCAGGCTACCTCCCATTACCTAGCCTCCATATTAACCGTTTAAGGTTGGGAAGGCCATGTTTAAGGAGAGTCTTCCAGGCTCAGGGCTGATAGCGGCAGCGGCGGGGCTTGGAATGCTGCTATCAGGCTTCATGCTAGCTTTACTTCTGATTTTACAGGAAGCCCCGACAAGCTTAACCAGCATCTTCATCCTCTTCCTACTCGCCATGGCTTTAACCGGAATACTGCTCGTCTCACTCTATGAGGCTTATGCTGGAATTTTAAGCGAAACCGTTTCAAAGTTTTCCTCCATCCTCTTCGGAGAAAACCTGTTGAAAAGCGGTGTTAACGTCGAATTTTTGGTGGGCCCTCCTGTTAAGGCATTCCTAAACTTCTCCACGCTCCCCCTCCTCGTAGGCTTAGCTTTAGCAAGCCTCCTAGGCTTTGAGGAACCCGTATGGGTCATCATCCTCTTCCTAAGCCTCATCTTCTCCTCAACCATCATATTTTTGAAGCTCAGCCCGGCGGTTGAAGGCTGCCTTGAATTTCTAGGCAAGCTAAGCGTTGGGAAAACAGCGTTAAACTTGTTCAGGGTCTTGGAGACTGGAGCCCTAAAGAGTTTTCAAAGGCTTCTCCTAGCTAAGGTGGGGTTAACCGCAGCCCTAGTGGGAATTTTAATTTTAAAGCTTTACGGGCTTCAACCCGCACCCCTAACCGTTCTAAGCCTTTCATACCTTGGCTCAGCCAGCCTCCTAGCCCAAATAATGTTTAAGGTGGGAGTTAAACTTCCTGAACCCAGAATCTTAGATGAAAACGTTGAAGGCAGGGTTGAGAAGTCTGAAGGCGAAGGGGAGAACAAGCAGTCAACAGCTGAGGAGAAGCCCAATAAAAGTGAGGGTAAAGGTGAAGAAGGGGAGGAAAAAAGCGAAGACAGGGAGAGGGAGGAGGTGAAAGGAGAGGAAATGGTGGAAAAGGTTGAGAAAGA
>CAZAJK010000015.1:0-16906 GCA_964485425.1 uncultured Candidatus Bathyarchaeia archaeon
TGGGAAAGTTTTAGGCCTCCTAGGCAAAAACGGAACGGGGAAAACCACTGCCCTAGGATTCTGGCGGGGGAAATTAAGCCTAACCTTGGGAGACTGGAGAATCCTCCAGGCTGGCTGGAGGTTGCCCGCCATTTTAGAGGCTCAGTTCTCTACGATTACTTTATGAGGCTTGGGGAGGGGAGGCTTAAGGTGGTCCATAAGCCTCAATATATTACCCAGATTCCTAAGCTTGTTAAGGGGCGGGTGGGCGACGTTTTAGAGAGAGTTGACGAGAGGGGGGTTAAAGACTGGGCGGTCGAGGTTTTGGAGCTTGAAGGCCTTATTGACAGGCCTGTGGAGGTTCTTTCGGGGGGAGAATGTCAGAGGCTGGCTGTGGCTGCCGCGCTTTGCAGGGAGGGTGACGTCTACATTTTCGATGAGCCTTCAAGCTATCTGGATGTTAAGCAGAGGCTTAACGTGGCTAAGGCTATTCGAAGCCTTAAGTCTGAAGGTAAAACCGTGCTGGTGGCTGAACACGACATTGCCATGCTAGACTATCTTTCCGACCAGGTCTGCCTTATCTACGGTTCTCCAGGCGTTTACGGGGTTGTTTCGCTCCCCTACGGGGTTAGAGCGGGCATCAACATTTATCTTGACGGCTATCTTCCAGCCGACAACGTAAGGTTTAGAAGGGAGCCCATACGCTTCCACGTTAAACCTCCAACCACCCCTAGAGAATACATGGTCCCCCTCTACCAGTGGACCACCCTTGAAAAACGCTATGAAGATTTCTCTCTGAAGGTTGAGGCTGGGGTTTTACATGCCGGGGAGGTGGTGGGTGTTCTAGGTCCAAACGGGATTGGGAAGACTACTTTCATCCGGCTTCTGGCGGGGATAGATAAGCCTGATAAGGGGGAATTTCTAACACTCCCAGGGGAGGAGTCGATAAGCTATAAGCCCCAATACGTTTCAGCCGACTTTCCTGGGACGGTGGAGCAGCTTCTCAGGAAGGCGGCGGGTGAAGACTATGGCTCAGAGACGTTTAAAACCGAAATCTTGGGCCCCCTAGGCTTAACAAAGCTTTTAGACCGAGAGGTTTCGGAGCTTAGTGGAGGCGAGCTGCAGAAGGTGGCTGTGGCAGCCTGCCTAGCCATGAAGGCCACGGTCTACCTGCTAGATGAGCCTAGCGCCTTCTTAGATGTGGAGGAGAGGCTTGCCGTAGCCAGGGTGATTAGGCGTAATGTGGAAAGCCGGGGGGCAGCTGCCCTCATAGTTGAACACGACATTGTGGTTCAGGATTTCCTAGCCGACAGGCTTATGGTTTTCCTGGGTGAGCCTGGAAGGAGGGGGGAGGCTTCCCCACCCCTAGGGCTTAGGGAGGGAATGAACAGGTTTCTAGCAAATCTGGGTGTGACTTTCCGTAGGGATCCTCAAACGGGCCGTCCAAGGGTTAATAAGGAAGGATCTAGGCTTGATAGGCTTCAAAAGGAGATTGGAGAATACTATTATATTCCGGTTGGAGAGGTTGAGGAAAGGGAAGAGTAGTCCCCGGGTTTTCGCTGGAAATTTCTTTGAAATTTAATTTTTTATAGGTTTAAGGAGTTAATATTGAATCGCCGTTTTACCTCTGGATAACGGTGGCTCTGCCATGGCTAAGGCTAAGGTTAAGGTTGGTGTAGTCGGCTATGGGATGATTGGAGCCCGCTGCGCCGACGCCATCACCCTTCAGCCTGACATGAAGCTGGTGGGGGTTGCAGCACGCACAGCCGATTACCGGATTAAGTCAGCCTACGAGAAAGGATATGAAATCTATGCTTCTCCGCCTGAGAGGCTTGACCAGATGGCTAGGTCAGGTATAGATTTGGCTGGAACCCTAGACGACCTTCTGAAGGAGGTTGACATAATTGTCGACGCCACCCCGGCTGGTGTTGGAGCTGAGATGAAGCCCTACTATGATAAGGCGGGGGTTAAGGCGATTTTCCAGGGCGGAGAAAAACACGAGTTGACAGGGCATTCCTTTGTAGCTCAAATGAACTATGAGACTGCGCTTGGACGCCAATATACCAGGGTGGTTTCATGCAATACTACGGGAATCTGCCGGGTGATTGGAAGCCTGTTTAGGGCTGGACTGGTGGAAAGGGTTTGGGCGGTTTTGGCTAGGAGGGCAACCGACCCATGGAAATCCCACAGTAAGGCTGTTCTCAACACCGTGGTGCCTGAGACTAGGATTCCAAGCCATCAAGGCCCGGATGCTCAAACGGTTATCCCAGATTTGCCCATTGTAACCATTGCGGCTAAGGGGCCCTATAATGTAAGCCACATACACTTCGCCATTATTAAGGCTCCGAGGAAGGTTTCAAAGGAAGAAGTTGTAACGGTGCTGGATAAGGCTAGGCGTGTCTGCTTTGTTGAGGCTGCTGACGGCCTAGTAGACCTAGCCTCCGTTATGGAGCTTATGAAGCTGCTTGGAAGACCTATGGGTGACATGTGGGAGGTCGCCGTTTGGAAGGACATATTGTCTACTAACGGAGATGAAATCTACCTCCTATATCAGGTTCACAGCCTAGCCATCGTAACCCCGGAAAACATTGACGCCATTCGAGCCCTAACCGAACTAGAAACCAATCCAACCAAATCTATGGATTTAACCGACAGGACCTTAGGAATTAAAGGCAGTTTCTTCAGCAGGCTTCAGTCTAAGGGCTGAAGCCTCCCCTTTCATCCGCCTTAACCCGTTATAAGGGTGCTTAAGCCATGGCTGAAAGAGAATATTTTACTCTGGATGATGTGGAGGTGAAAGGTAAAACCGTGCTAGTTAGGGTTGACATTAACTCTCCGGTAGACTCGAATGGCAGAGTTACCAGCGACACTAGGATTAGGCTTCACGCCAGAACCCTTGAGGAGCTGGCGGCGAAGGGTGCTAGGGTTGTAGTTTTAGCCCATCAGGGTCGGAAGGGCGAGCCAGACTTCGTCTCCCTGAAAGATCACAGCCGGGTTTTAGGTGGAATCCTGGAGCGTCCGGTTAGGTTTGTAGATGATGTGGCTGGAGAGAAGGCGTTGAAGGCCATTCGGGAGCTTAACCCCGGAGAAATCCTCGTCCTCGATAATGTTAGGTTTCATCCCGACGAAACTAGGAAAGTGAGCGCTGAGGAACATGCGAAGTCTGAGCTGGTTAGAAGCCTTGCCCCCCTCTGCGACCTCTTCGTTTTAGACGGCTTTTCAGTAGCCCATCGAAGCCACGCCTCGGTAGTGGGCTTCGCTAGGGTTCTTCCAACGGTGGCTGGCAGGGTTATGGAGGCTGAGCTTGAAGCCTTAAACAGGATAACCGAGGAGATTAGGAAGCCCTTCATCTGCATCCTTGGAGGCTCAAAGGTGGAGAAGGCTTCAGAGTTCATAGAGTTCCTCCTGTCTAAGGGTGTAGACCTAATTTTGACTGGAGGCTTAGCTGGAAACCTGCTTCTCCACGCCTCTGGGGTTAGGCTGGGAGAAGCAACCCTAGCCATCTTGGAAAGGAAGGGTCTCCTAGGCTTCGCTGAGAGGATGGGTGAGGTGGTTCAGCAGAACCCTGACAGGGTTATGCTCCCCGTAGATGTTGCCGTTAAGGGAGAAAACGGTGAAAGGGTTGAGCTAGAGGTTTCCCAACTTCCCTCCAACCACCCTATCTACGACATAGGCTCCAAAACTATAAGCCGCTATGTGGAAGCCGTTAGAAAAGCTAAAACAGTCTTCGTAAGTGGCCCCCTAGGTGTCTACGAGGAGGAAAACTTTGCTAAGGGAACCTTTGAAGTCTTTAAGGCCATAGCTGAGTCAAACGCCTACTCCGTAGCCAGCGGAGGCCACACGGTCTCAGCTCTCAGGGCTTTCAAGCTAGCCTCAAGCTTCAACCATGTAAGCATCGCTGGAGGAGCATTCCTCGAATATCTGATGGGGAAAAAGCTGGCGGGGGTTGAAGCTTTAAAGGAGGCTGCTAGAAGAGGCCTTTAAAGCCTAGCCGCCCTAAAGAATAGCAGAGAGCCCCCAAACTTTAAGGCTAAACCCCTCTCCTCAAACCGCAAAAGGTAAGGGTGAAAAACGGCAGAACAAGATTTTTCCACCCTAAACCCGGCTTCAGCCAACACTTTAACCAGCCTTCCAGCCGTATAAAGGCGGGCAAACCGGTAGGCTGATGAGGCTTTCAACATTCCTCGGGCTTTCCTATAAAGGTTCCAAGGATTAGCTAAATTATGGACGGCCACCAGCAGTCTCCCATCGGGTTTAAGAACCCTCCTAGCCTCCCTTAGGGCTTCCCCCTCACAACCAACAAACTCGAGAACGGTGAAGAGTAGAACGAGGTTGAAGATTTCATCTTGGAAGGGAAGCCTGCAAGCATCGGCCAATAAAATGTTTACTCCCTTTCCCTTCGCCTTTAAAGCCATTCCAGCTGAATAGTCTACTCCAAGGGTCTTCCATCCTCTCCCCTCAAGAAACTTGGTGAAGAGACCTGTTCCACAACCCACATCTAGGAGGAGACCTGGCTTCAAATCTTCAAGCATCCTAAGTAGGGCCTCAGCTTCCAGCCTGAAAATCCTTTCACCTCTTTCCGAATGGAACCACTCGTCATAGCTTTCTGAAGTTTTATCCCAGAAGGCCCTCAAAGCCTCCAACTCGAAGTCTCTTCTTATTAGGGAGGGGAGGTTCAAATACTCTTTGGGGTTGTGAGGTTGGTGGTGGTTGCTGAGCTTTCAATAGTGCCTTTGGGTTCGGGTGTCAGTGTTAGTAAATTGGTGGCTGAGGCTGTTCGAGTTTTGGAAAGGAGGGGGTTAAAGTTTCAGGTCACCCCTATGTGCACGGTTTTTGAGACTTCAACGGTTAGGGAAGCCTTTGAGGCGGCTGTGGAGGCCCATGAAGCCCTATTTAAGGCTGGAGCCCTAAGAGTGCTAACCACGCTTAAAGTAGACGACCGGAGGGATAAACCTAGAGTCTCCATGCAGGATAAGGTTGAGGCCGTAAGGAAGGCTTTAGGTGGGGGTTAAGGCCCTAGGTGGCCTTTCACCGTCTGAGCAATAACAGTTTTTAAACCTGAACCCACAAGTATACGCCTAGCCTTCTCCATTTCGCCTGGACTCGGCCTCCCCAAATCCATCCTCCTAAACTCGGATCTATAGTCAAGTAGGCATACCTGAATTTCGCTGGATAGGCTAGCCAGCCTATCGCCTATAGCCGCCAACTCCTCAAGGCTTATCAGCCGAGGGTTGTAGGGTATGCCAACCCCTATGAAAACCCGGTCCGCATACTGGTTCACCAAGTATTCTACGGCTCTCCAGCTTGCTTCAAGAAGTTTTCCTGCCAGCTCACGGTCTTTTAACCCTGTAATCCTCATGAAAGTTTCAAGTTTTAACCCTTTAAGGTCAGGTCCTACATCCGTCATTCCAGCCTCAACTAGGTCGTCGATGTAGTCTGGAGTTAGGATGGTGGCGTTTGTATCTATGTGGATGCGGGCTTCAGCCTCGGGGTTAAGCCTTCTAAGCTCCCTCACGTAGGCTGTAAGCCAAGGCCTGTTAAGCGTTGACTCTCCACCTGAAATGGCCATCCGTTTTACGCCTATCCTTCTCCTAAGCATCGTCATGGTGGAGGCGGCGGCCCTAGGAGTTAAAGGCTCCCCCTTCCCGCAGTAGGTTGTAGTCCAGTTTTGGCATTGGGGACAGCGGAGGTTGCAGCCGCAGGCGAAACAGGCAGCCTCAATATAGCGGCCAGCCCTCTTAAGCCACCAGGGGGTTCCAACGCCTCCCACGGGGTGGCCCATCCAGCCGTGAACCAGCCTTAAAGGTGTAACCTCCCCTGAAAGCTTGGTTTCCACATGCATTCCTTCCCGGACAGGAGTTATGCAGCTGGGCTTAAGCTCCCCATCAACTAGGACAGCGCAGCTCCAGCAGCCTCCAACCCTGCAGGGTGCATAGATGACGTCGGGACCTGGCAGGCTGGAAACCTTCCAGCCAAGCAGCTTCAAGGCTTCAAGCAGGGTGATCCCCGCTGGAACCTGAAATTTTTCTCCATCCACCCGGATGGATACTGTTTCCTCCCTCCAAACCTCCTCTTCCTCAACAGCCTCATAGGGGCAGGCGAGCTGGCATGCTCCGCAGCCAATACAGCTTCCGGGGGAGGGGCAAACATAGGTTTCACAGAAGCCGCAGCCTCGACATTTAGAAGTCCGCCTGTAAACTTTAACCTTGAAATTCAAGGTTTAAGCCCCAAAGCCTCTAAAGCCTCCAAGGCTTCAACTATTTCGCTGCGGCTAGTCATGCCCACCGCAGCTGAGTCAGCTATCCCATAAACATATTCGAAGGCTTCCCTAGGGTTAAGCCTCCCAGCGGCTAGGGGCTTAATAGCTATGATTTTGGCGGGAGTTTCCCTTAAAGCCTTAAGGGTCTCCTCCGGGTCCGGCTCCATGAAGAGACCCAACCTGTTTAGGGGGGCTAAGTAAACTTCAACCTCGCCAAGCTTATCCAAGGCAGGGATAGTCCTGCCTGGAAGGTGGGTTGCAGCTGCGGGAACAGCTCCAACCCGTTTAACTTCCCTCAGGCAGCCTTCGATTTTCGGAAGGTTTAGGCTGTCAGCTATTTCGGCGTGAACCGCCACTATCTCCGGTTTAAACCTCTCAATTTTCCTTAAGGTTTTCTCGAAGTCGCCGTAGATGCTTACGGTTAGGTGGAATTTCACGTTGGCTAGCTCTAAAGCTTGAATGGTGGGTTTGGAGGCTACCAGCTGGAGGGCTTTAACCCCGAGCTCATAGGCCTCCCTGTAAACCTTAGCTATGTTGGAGGGATTAAGGTAGAAGCGGCTATAATACTCCATGGCTTTTAAGCCGAACTGCCCAGCCGCGATGAAAGGCGAGGTTCCAAGCATAAGCCTAGGGAGCTTCAAGACCCTTTTACCCTGGAAACTCTTCCTCCTCAATCCGCGACAGCTCGGCTTCAGCTTCCCCTCTAAGCCTCCTGAACATGGCCTCATACCTGCCTTCTTTAACCTTCCCTCTGTCCGCGAAAATGTAGAATAGGATTTGGTAGCGTGATAGGGCTTGATAGTCGGTGGTGGAGTATTCCCGGAGGCTTACCGGCCTGCCTAAATCCTCATCCATGATGAAGGGCTCCTCTAGGAGGCTGTAAAGCCTGGTTAAATCGACGCCTATGGGCTTAATTTCCCCGCGGTAGTCCACCCTGAGGTTGACCTCAGCATATTCCTCCTCAAACCTCCTTTTCAACCCCTCAAGCTCCCTCTCCCTAACGCTGACGGTTCTGAGGGACAGCCTTCTCTCGTAGACGGTTGCGTAACGCTTACGCCTATCCAATACGTCTTTGAAGATTTGGTAGGCTTCCTCATATCTGTCGACAGCATGTTTCAGGCTTCTTCTATGTTTAACCTCAGCCACGAAGGTTAGGTCGTCATAGTTTAGTAGCTCATTCGGGTTTGAAACCAGGCTTCTGAGAAATTCAGGCATTAGGGAAAGCGCATCGTAAATCATGTGTTCAAAGATGCGGGAAGTCCTATGATAGTAGACGTTGGCATACATGTGCTGGAGGGATACAAAGCTGTCTAGGAGAGCTCCAACAGCAGACTTGGAGATTAAAAGCTTCCCAGCCCTAACCCGGAAGCCGTCGATTATCCGCTCATAATCTACGGAGCCATACTCCCGGGTTCCCGCATGGTAAGAGTCCCTATTCAAATAGTCCAGCTTATCCACGTCGTAGGGGCCGTCCACAATCTCGTGGAGGAAGGCTGGAGCCCCACCACCCATAATGGTCAGCACAGCTTCAACCTTCAAATATCGCCCTATAATGGGTCTAAGCCTTTCGGAAACTATCTGCACGCTCATCTGCTCATGGTTGAATCTTAAGTCTGGGTCGCCGAGCCTATGGGAAAGCTCGTTGCACGCGTCTTCAAAGGTGTGGCAGAAGGGTGCATGGCCAATATCGTGGAGGAGGGCTGCAAGCCTTAAAGCCTGAATAGCCTCAAGGTAGGAGCCTCCATCCACAAGCAGTTTAGGGTCTAACTCGTCTAAGCCTTCCAGCCTCTCCCTGGCGATGCATGGTTCGCCATATAGGGGGTGAAATTGAAGGTTGAAGGTTGGAGCCTGCCTACGTAGGATGCGGATGAGGGCCTTATGAGCCAAATACATTACGCCTAGGGCGTGGGCCTTCCTCGTGTGGGTTGAGCTTGGATAGACATGGTGGGTGGCGTAGGTTTGGTAGAGCCTGTCAAGCCTCTGGAATTCAGGGCTGTCGATAACCTCGTTTTCCAGCTGGGTAATATAGATGTAGCCGTAGATGGGGTCTCGGATTTCCCGTTTAAACCTGAAGCCTTCAAGGCTGCTGGGATAAGCCATAGCCTAGCCACCAAGAAACGTTAGGTTTAAAGGCTGGTTAAAGGCTTTGCAGCCCTTCAATCCTCAACCTTCTCAATCACAATGGCTCCCACATAGCCGCATTTTTCACAAACATATTGGGTGGGTGTAAGCCAGGTGTCCAGTGGGCTGTAAGGCTTAAGCCCCGGGCTTCCACATCTGGGGCAAAAAATCCTACGCTTCTTAAAGCCTTGATGCCTAAGCTTTGAAACAACCTCAAGCAGCTTTTTCAAGTTTAACCAGCCTGGAAGACCTAAAATAGAATGTTCACTGCTTGCTTTTACGCTTTCCCCCTGCAGCCCTAAACTTGAAACCCAGAATGTAGACGTCCGTATCCTTTGACATGCGGCCATAATGCTTCCTCAAGGCTTTTAAAAGCTCCCTCCTATTTTTGAAGCCGTCTCGCTGAGCGTCAGCGTCGGTAAGCTCGTAAAGCTTCTTCCGCTCCACCATGGTGATCCTCGCCGTCCCTATTTTTTCCCCTCCAACGTTGACTTCAACTATTTCGCCGGGTTTAAGGCTTGTTTTAAGCCTTATGGTTGAGCTTTTCAAGCCTGAAAGAATTTTATCCCGATACTCCTTCGAGAAGTTTAGAGGCTTCCTCCCTGCCATAATGCTTAAACACCTCTCTGACAGCTTCCCTAAAAACCGCCTTAATAGTAGAGTAGGGAATTCCACCATAGGTGGAGGCAAGCTTCCAAGTCTTACCCTGGAAGACCTTGGCTAGGAAGGCTGTCTCAACGCCTGGGGAAAGCTTAGCCCTAGCCTCCCCACTGCTTAGGAAATGGGTTTTCAATAGGCCTCTAACTGCGGCTGACGCAGCCTCATAAGTTAACCTGCCATCCACATAGGAGGCTAAAGCCGCCTTCTGAGCCTTGGTGAGCTCTAGGGGGGCCTGATAGGCTTCCCCAACCCCTCGAAGCAGCAGCTGAGCCACCTCAGCCTCCAAGCCGAAGTAGGTGTCGTGGAGGCTTTCAAGCAGTCTAAGCTTAAACTCCAAGTTTAAGGCCTTCACAAGCTTAGAAGCCCGGCTTGTTAAAGGTTTAACCATGAGCACGCTGAACTCCCCTGAGGTGAGGTTTCGAGCGGGACTCATATAAACGGGGATGAAGCCTCCCCTAAGCCAGAATTTGAGCAGGTCAGCTGAGGCTCCGAAACCAGCCCCAACCCAGTCGTAGCCTAGAGCTGAAGCCTCCTTGGAAAGCTCCTCCAAGGCTTTCAAGCCTAGGCCTCTCCCACGCAGCTCCGGGTGGACAGCTATACGCACCACCCTTAAACCTCTAAGCCTGGCAAAATACCTGTAAGGCAGATAGTTTTTCACAATGCAGCTTGGAATTACGTTTCCAGGAGGGTTTCCACCCAAAGCCACGTCTTCAATGGCTTCACTTGGCATTTGTCCTTCCTCGCAGAGGTGGAGGCTTGCCACAATCTTCCCGTTTGGGAGGATTAGGGCTCGAGCGAGGTGGTGGGGGGCGTCGCCTAGGATGGCTAGGTCGTCAGGCCTATTCCTATAGTGGGCAAGCACATAGATGCCTATGAACTGTCTTAGGGCTTCCTCCCCCTCCTCGAGAAACCATTTGTCGAGGTCTGGGGCTATGTAGGTGCAGGCTTCAGGGCCAACCGTAAGCCTTTCACTTTGGGTTAGCTCAGCTGGCTCAGCATCTAGAAGTAGGGCGTTGTAAAGCCAGCTTTCCACAGGGTCTCCCTCACCATATCTAATGGGGGTTTTAAGCTCAATCTTCCGAAGGCTTATCTCCCGGTTTCTCTCCAAGGCCTCCATGAATCTGAGGCCGAAGCCTCTGCCTGCCCCCTCATAGCCGTGGATGGTGGAGGAGTAAACCGCCTTCCTAAAGGCTTTTAAGATTTTGAAGAGTAGGGGGACGGGCACCCCGGCAGCCTCATCCACCAGCACTAGGTCTGCCTTCCGCCTTAAAACTCTGAAGGGGCTAACCGTGTCGATTACGCCGAGCTTCGACCTTAAGGCGACCACGGAGCCTTTAACCTTAACCTCGTCGAAGTCTACCCCAAGCCTTTCCAAGCCTTTAGCCGCAAACTCCAAGACAACTCGAACGTTGGAGAAGCTTGGAGCGGTTAAAGCTATTTTAAACTCTCTCTTCTTTTTCCCAAGCTTGTATAGGAGGGCTGCGCTTCCCAAGCCTAGAACCGCGGATTTTCCTCTACCCCTATTGGCTGTGAGCACGAGGACACTTCTACCCGAAGCCTTGGGAGGCCTTAGAAGATGCTCAAAACCCTTTAAAGCTTCAACCTGGTCTTGGGTTAAGGCCATTTCGTAGATTTCCTTTGGAAGCTCAAATTTTTCAGGGAGGGTTAAGGCTTCCCCCTTCGAGGCTAAGGGTTTAAACGGTTTGCCGCTGACAGGGTTTCCATCCTCGAAAACCCAGATTCCAGGCTTACCCATAAGGGTTCGAATAAGCCTCCCGGTAAACCTATCCTTAAGGTGGCTTTCCTCATAGGGGGGTATGAGAAGCCTCCTCCTAAACCTGGTAACCGTCCGCTTCCACTCCTCAAGCCTAGGCGTCAAAAACACTATGAGGCCTCCTCCCCGAACCAGCTCCACAAGCCTTCCAAGGTCGTTGGGTCTAAGCTGCTCGGTGAGGTCCAACACTAAGCCGTCGAAGGTTAACCCTAAAGCTTCCTCTGAATCCTTGTAGAGAAGCTTCTCAACCTTAACTTGGCTTTGAAGTCTAGCAAGCTCCCCCATGAAGCGCTGGTAGGCTGAAGCCTCCTCAAAGCCGTCTGCGGCGAAAAGAATTTCTACGGGTTGGCTTTGAAGCTGGGAGAAGTGGTGGAATAGGAAGGCTGCCTGCTTTTCACGGTAGGCTCCCGCTAGGACCACTAGCCGCCTATGCCTTCCTCCCACAGCTTCCCTAACTGGCTCGAGGAGGCTGGCAGAGAAACCCCACTCCCCAAACATTTCCAATCCTTAAATTTAAGGAGGCTGCAGCGATTTTAGCTTGACTGGTTAAAGCTTTATCTCCATGCCCACCGTCCGCTTCACAAGCTCCATGATGGGGGCAGCCATCTCGGGGAGAGGTCCCTCCCTCCCCGGAATAGTTACCACGGTGGGGGTCAGCCTCCTAGAAGCCTCCTCCACAGCCCCCATGATTTGCTTTGCCACCCCCTCAGTGACAGCGATCACGGAAATATCTTCCCGGTCGACAAGCTTCCAGAGGAGTTCCTCAGCCTCCCTAGCAGTCCTAACCCCATAAGCGTTTCTTAAGCCAGCCACCCTGAAGAAGCCTGCCAAATCCTCCTCAGCTATGATGGCGACTTTACCCATCTCCCACAGTCCCCGACGGGTTAAACTCTTATTTAACTCTAACCCTAACCCCTTAAAACTGTTTCAGGAATTCCTCCCGCCTCATGATGGTTCCACAATAGTAGCAGCGGAGGCTTAAATTGTCCCCCTCCCCCTCAACGTAGAAGGTGGGCTTAACAGGCTCTCGACTATTGGTTATACAGGCCACGTTTGGACACTTTAAAACCCCTCGAATCATGGAGGGAGGCTTAACAGGCTCCTTCCTAGCCACCTCAAAATTCCTAATAATATTTATAGTGGCCTTGGGGGCTACAAGGGCTATGCGGTCAACCTCGTCTGGGTCTAACTCCCTCCCCTCCACCTTCACAATATCCTTCCTTCCAAGCTTTCTGCTGGGAACATTCATGAGCACACTCACAATGTAGCCTTCCCTCCCGGTTATGCCTAGGATGCGGAGGACGGCTAGGGCTGTGCCAGCTGTAATATGGTCTATGACTGTTCCATCCCTAATTTTTTCAACCCTAAGTTCTCTTTTCTCAGCCAAGCAGGCCACCACTCTACTACCTAGCCCCGAAAAGGGCAAATAAAACTGTTATTTCCAAGCCTGGCCGACAGAAAACTTTATAATCGTAATTTTTCCCAAAACCTTCTAACATCCGCAGAGCAGGCTTAAAGGGGAGAAAGAAAATGGTCGACGTAGTAATAGATTTGGAGAAATGTAATGGCTGCGGAACCTGCGTAGACGTTTGCCCCGTATCCGTTTTCGAGCTTCAGGAGGTAGAGGGCTATAGTGAAAAGAAGTCGGTGGCTGTGAATAAGGACGCATGCATAGTCTGCCGGTCCTGTGAAGTTCAATGTCCAACCCAAGCCATCACCGTGGTTGAATAAGCATTAGGCTGAAGCCTAACCTTCCCCCTTGAAACACTTTCTTTACTCTTAAACCTCGAACTTTCAATCTTCCAGTATCCTTTCTTCCACCTGAACTTCTACGAGCTTATACTCTACGCTTCCAAGCCCTAGGCTAGCTGCAAGCCTAACATGGTTGAAGCTGTCAGTCTTATTCAGCTTCCCTAGAATGTCGGGGGGCTCAACCTCTACGAGAGGCTTCGACCTGTCTATGAGGTCTAGGGCAGCCTTATCAATGGCTACGGGGTCAAGCGAGGCTAGGAGGCCAATATTGCCCACAATCGGGGTTCCAGCGGGAACACAGTCGCAGTAGAGGGTTATATCTTGAAGGAAGGTGATATACCCTATTCTACAGCCCCCCTTCAAGGCTTCAACCACCCCATAGGCAGCCTGAGCAACCGCCTCCTGAAACCTCTCCTTAGCGTTTGCCTCAAGCCCGTAGGCTTCCTGAGGACAGGTGAACATGCAGGTTAAGCAGTAGGTGCACTTCTCTGGAAGATGGCGTGGAAGACCGTTCTCACCCTTTTCCAAAGCCCCGTAAGGGCAGGCTTCAACACACTCCATGCATCCCACGCATTTAGACGCGTCAAAGCGTAGGCCGTGGCCTGCATGCTGAGCCGCCTTAGTCCGCTTGGTGGTGCAGCCCATAGCCAGGTTTTTCAATGCTCCGCCGAAACCTGTGAGGCGATGCCCTTTCCCATGGCTCACAACCATCATCACATCTGCCTCTAGAAGCGCTGAGGCTACTTCAACCTCGTCTAGACTGAAGCCTGGAAGCTTTTTAGGTAGGGGGAAAGCCTTCCCATCATAGCCTTTTTCCCCGTCAGCTATTATGATTGGGGCGCCTAGGGTGTGCTGGGTGAAACCGTTCTGCGCCGCCGTCTCCAGATAGCCGGTGGCCGTGAAGCGTCCTTTGGGGTATAGGGTGGTGGTGTCGGTTACGAAGGGTTTTCCTCCCGCCCCCTTAACCAGTTCAACGAGCTTCGCCACGTATTGAGGGCGGACATGCGTGGTGTTCCCCTGCTCCCCCATGTGGACTTTAATGGCTACTAGGTCTCCGGGCTGAATCAGATTTGCCAGTCCAGACTCTTGGAAAAGCTTTTCCAAGCCAGCCAATATATTGAAGTGTTTACGTTCATCGAAGAAGTAGACCTTTGAAGCCCCCAATTCTCCCTCCCCTTTAAAGATGTTTCCGGCTAGGCCTTATAGTCTTTCGCGGCGATAACTTATTTTTCAGGGGTGGGCCTAACTTAGGTTTGGGGTGGCCCTAGGTTGAAGATTAGACTTGGCCCAGCTGGAATTCCAACAGTTGCCACCAAGCGCTCCACGGTTGAGGGTATTAAAACCGTGGCCCAGCTCGGTTTGAACGCCATGGAGGTTGAGTTTGTCCGTGGGGTTGCCATGAGCCTTGAGGGGGCTGCTGAAGCAGGCCAGGTTGCCTCCCAACTCGACGTTAGACTTTCAGTTCACGCACCCTACTTCATAAATTTATGTTCAAAGGATAGGAAGGTGGCTGAGGCTTCTAAGAAGCGTATTGTGGATTCGCTTTTGAGGGCTGAGCGGATGGGAGCCTTAGAAGTGGTGGTTCACGCAGGGTATTATGGAGGTTTAAGCTCGGAGGAAGCCTATAAGCTGGTTAAACAGCGCTATGGGGAGCTCATGGATGAGGCTAGGGATAAAGGGGTGAAAAAGGCGAATGTAGCCTTTGAAACTACTGGTAAGGTGAGCCAGTTTGGAACCTTAGACGAGCTTATAAGCCTCTGTAGGGAGGTAAACTGCCTAATCTGCGTGGACTTCGCCCACATATACGCCAGACAGGCTGGGAAAATAGACTATGCGGAAGTTTTCGACAGGCTTAAACCTTTAAAGCCAAGCCATCTTCACGTGCACTTTTCAGGGATAGAATGGTCTCCAGCTAAAACGGGTGAGGGTGGAAACGAGAAAAACCATGTGGAAATTAAACATGACAAGCCGCCCTTTAAGCCCCTAGCCCAAGAAATCTTGAAGCGGAAAATCGACGTAACCATTATTTCCGAGTCCCCCATCCTCGAGCAAGACAGCCTAGTGATGAAGCGGGTTTTTGAAGAGCTTGGCTACAAATTTTAGTGTGAGGCCTAGAGATGAAGTATCCTGTTAGGCTGATTAGCATCGAGCGAAAGGAGGAGTTGGCTGAGCGCTACCGAAGCCAGATTTTATACGAGGTTAAATCCGACATTTACGGCTGCGTCATTAAGCTTCTAACGGGAAACCGCTGGGTTAAGGAGCGCTGGGAGGAAAACTTCTACTTTACCTCGCAGAACCTTCGCTCCCACGGCCGCCTCTACGTGGTGGAAGACGAGAATGAAGGTGAAAACCAAGTTTACTATGACCCTCAATCCAAGACAGCCTTCCTCCTAAACTTCGACTATTATGGCTGGATTAAATCCCTCGCCTTAAGCGTGGCTGGAGACATCTTGGAGGATGAACATGACATTTACTCGGTTCACGGAGCCTGCCTCGACATCGATGGAAGAGGAATATGCATCGTTGGAAGTTCAGGGGTAGGCAAAACCACCCACACCTACGGGCTGCTTCGAAACCATAAGGTTAGGGTGGTCTCAGACGACTGGTTTTATGCTAGGATTTTCGAGGACGCCATCCTAGCCTACGGCTCGGAGAAAAACTTCTACATTCGAGCCGACCTAGCCAAAATCTGGCCTGAGTTCACCTGGCTTGTGGAGCATGCCGAGTTCGACCAGAAAGGTAGGGCGGTTGTAGACCTTCGATGGGCTATAGGGAAGGGGAGAATTCTCCCAGTAACCACGCTGAGGAACCTCATTATCCTTAAGCGCGATCCTTCAGACAGTGAGGTTGTTCGAAGGCTTCAGCCGGATGAGGCCTTAAGGCTGCTCGAAACCAACAGCTACTATAATCCCCACTTGCTGGTGAAAAACGAGTTTAAACGTAGACTTAGAAATAGATTCTTCCAAGCTCTATTGGAAATGGTGGACGTTTACGAGGTGAATACTGTTAGAAGCCCGGAGGAAACGCAGAGCCAGATTAGGAAAATCGTGGGTTTAGATTAGTGTGGGCAGAGGTTTGTGGGGCATCCGCCAGCATATTCGGCTTCGGCTGTGAGAGGCTCCTCTGGGATAGGTGTAAGCTCTAGGGGTCTAATGGTTAACACCTGTTCCTTCCTGCTTCCATAACGGTAAACGGTTATCCCCTTACATTTCAGCTTCCACGCTAGGAGGAAGACCTTCCGAACATCCTCAACGGTGGCCTCCTGTCTGAGGTTTACGGTTTTAGAAACCGCGTTGTCCGTATGCTTCTGGAAGGCTGCCTGCATGCGCACATGCCATTCAGGCTCAATATCTAAAGCTGTGACAAAAACTTCTTTCACGTCTTGAGGCACGTCTGGAAGACTTTGAATGGAGCCTGTCTTAGCGATTTGAAGCATGAGGTCCCGGCTGTAGAAGCCTCGGCGGCGTGCCACCTCCTCAAAGGCTTGGTTGACCTCCAACATTTTAACGCCTTCAAGCACGTTTCGAACAAAGCTAACAGCGAAGAGAGGCTCAATACCGCTTGAAACCCCAGCCACAATGCTGATGGTTCCCGTAGGTGCAATAGTGGTTACCGTGGCGTTTCTTAGGGTGTGAAAGCCACGGGAAGGCCAAATGCTAACTTCAAAGTTGGGGAAGGCACCCCGCTCCTCCCCTAGTTCCACAGATTTTTCCCTCGCCGTCTGAGTTATGAAGGCCATGAGCTTTTCCGCCAGTTTTAAGGCTTCCTCAGAGTTGTAGGGTATCCAAAGCTTGAGGAGGGCGTCAGCCCAGCCCATCACGCCTAAGCCTATTTTCCTGTTAGCCTTAGTCATCCGCTCAATCTCCGGGAGCGGATACTTATTCACATCAATAACGTTATCTAGAAACTGGACGGCAAGTCTGATAGTCTCCCTAAGCCTATCCCAGTCGAAGTCTCCTCTTTCAGGCCTAACCATTTTGGCTAGGTTTATCGAACCTAAGTTGCAAGACTCATAGGGGAGTAGTGGCTGTTCTCCGCAGGGATTAGTAGCTTCAATCCTCCCAACCTTAGGCGTAGGATTACACCTATTAATCTCATCCAAAAAAATCAAACCAGGGTCTCCTGTGCTCCAAGCCATGTTGACGATGAGGTTGAAGACGGATTGGGCGTTAAGCCTTCTAACTTCCTGACCGGTCCTAGGGTTAATCAGGGCTACCTCTCCCCCCTTCTCAGCAGCCTCCATGAAGGCGTCGTCCACGGCTACTGAAAGGTTGAAGTTGGTGAATACGCCTTCCCTACTCTTCGCGGTTATGAATTCTAGGATGTCTGGGTGGTGGACGTCTAAAATCCCCATATTAGCA